>CAXUKA010000295.1:0-8470 GCA_964251335.1 uncultured Hymenobacter sp. | reverse complement strand
GATGAAATCGGAGCGCAGGGCAAAGGCTGGCGATGCCGCCGCCGAAAAGGAAGTAGCCAGCCTTCAACTATTCAAAACGGCACTCGAAGCTGGCGAGAATGCCCGCGCCGTGGCTGCCACCGCCGATGACCTGGCGGCCGTGGCCGACCTGCAACTGCTGACCATTAAGCCCGTTATCTACGTGGCCAACGTGGATGAAGCCAGCATCGCCACCGATGGCAACAAGCACGTGGCCGCCTTGCGCGAACACGTGAAAGCCGAAAACGCGCAAGTAGTGCTCGTGTCGGCTGCCATCGAGTCGCAGATTGCCGAGATGGAAGACCCCGAGGAAAAAGCCATGTTCCTGGGCGAATACGGCCTCACCGAGTCGGGCCTCAACAAGCTCATTCGCGCCAGCTACGAGCTGCTCAACCTTATCACCTACTTCACGGCCGGCGTGCAGGAAGTACGCGCCTGGACGGTGCACCGCGGCGACAAAGCCCCAGCAGCGGCCGGCGTTATTCACTCCGATTTCGAGAAGGGTTTTATCCGGGCGGAGGTGATTAAACTCGCCGATTACCAGGAGTATAAGACGGAAGTGAAAATCAAGGAAGCCGGTAAAATGGCCGTGGAAGGTAAGGACTACGTGGTGCAGGATGGCGACATTATGCACTTCCGCTTCAACGTCTAGACCCCAGATTCAACGGATTGCGCCGGTATGTCCTTGCGCGGCTGACTGCTGAATAAAAACAAGAAAGCCGCCTGATAAGGCGGCTTTCTTGTTTTTGGACTTCGCGTTTATAGTATTATTTAGCCAGCAGCGGTAGCGGCGTATCTGCGCAATCCATTAAATCTGCGGTCACTTAGTTACCACTTTATACAGCATGCCTTTGCTCAGCCGGTCGGTGGTTTGCATGCCGTTGAGAATGGCAACTTCCTCGTAGCGGCTGGCGGGCACGCCATTCGTAGCGAGGGCCGCCGAAAGGGTAGTGGTACCGGTGGCGGTTTTGATGCGGATGTGCTCGGGCTGGCGATTGAGCTTACTGGCATCGGTGAGGCGCTGGAAGCCTTGGGCCACATTATCAAACTGCGGCGCGTAGGTGCTGAACGATGCCGTGGGCGCGAGGCCGACGAGCGCGTACACCGACTTGCCGTCCTGAATGAGGTAGGCCCGCACGTGGGCAGGCGTGCTTTGCGAACTGCTGGCGGCCTGGTCGCCTTCTACTACTACCGTTGGGAAGCTGTTGAGGGTCGTTTGCTGGCTGCTGGGCGAAGTGAGATTGAGTTGCTTGGCTAGCGACTGGGCGGCTGCATCAGGAGTGCTGCTGCCGGCTGAGAGTAGAGCCACAATGGCTTTGCCGTTAGGCTCGGCCATCTGGAATTGCTCGGCCGAGTTTTGGGTTTTCCAGCCGCTGGGCACGGGCAGGCGTAGCTTTTGCTCGGGCAGATAGAACACGCTGCTTTCCACGAAGCCTTGGCGTGGGTCTTCGCCATAGGGCAGACCGTCGATGGAGCGCAGGTAACCGTCGCGGTTTACGGTGAGGGTGCGATTGCCGGTCGTTTGTTTGGCTTGGGCGGCGAGGCCTTTCACGCGCTGGTAACGGTCGGCCGAGTTGGGGTGGGTAGAGAGAAAGCCAGGCGTGCTACCCCCGCCGCTGGCTTTTTCGGTGCGCTCCAGCGTCAGAAAGAAATCAGCCATTTGGGCCGCGTCGTAGCCGATTTTGGTGGAGTATTTTACACCTAGGCCATCGGCTTCATTCTCCGCATCTCGGCTGTACTTCAGTAAGCCCAGCTGCACGCCCTGCTGCGCGATGCCGCCAATGGACTGCATCACGCGGGGAGCTGCCACCGAAGCGGCGCCTAGCAAGATGCTGGCAATGGTCGATTTGGTTTGTTGCTTCTGCCCGTGACGGGCCGTGATGTGGCCCAGTTCGTGCCCCAGCACGCCAGTAAACTGTGCCTCGTTATTGAAATACGCCATAATGCCCCGCGTGAAATACACGTGCCCATCGGGCGTGGCAAAGGCGTTGATAATGGGCGAATCGACAATGGTAAAGCCGTAGTCGCCGGGCCGGTCAGAGATGGCCGTCATCTGCTTGCCCTGTTTGGCAATGTATTGTTGCAGAGCAGGGTTGTCGAATAAGCCAAACTCGGCGAGCACAGCCGGGTCGGGCTTGGCACCTTGCAGAGGCGCGGCTACAGCTGTAGCAGGCTGAGTGGCCGGATGCGGCACCGAACCAGTCAGCGGCAGCAAACAAAAGGCAAGTGTACCAGCGCGGAGAAAAGAAACAGGCATTGAAAAAATAAATGGAGCTTAGATGAAGCCTCAACGCAAGAGCCGGGGCCGAGGGTTACGCCAACCTCGGCCGGGCCTACGCAAGAATGCGGCCAAGCGCGGCTTGCCGCTTCACGGCCGACTTATCTGGGTGACGTAGATTTGTAGACTACCGCTTTTTTAGGGGACTTATTCTATGCGCTTCTCACCTTCCTGGCTGGCCTTGCTGCCGGCCGTTGCCCTGCTTGGGGCAGGCACCCGCCAGCCTACCACCCACGCTGGTGGGGGTAAAAATCCGCCTGCTAAAACCAAAAGCGTTTTCTTGGCCACGCCGCCCACCATCGATGGCCAAGCCACCGAGTGGACCGACTCGCTCCAGTACGACGCCAATAGCAAGCTGCAATACCTGGTGCTCAACGATGCCCGCACAATGTACTTGCGCGTCAAAATCAACGATGCGCCCACGCAAGCCAAGTTTGCGTACCTCGGCACGGTAGTGTGGCTCGACTCGACGGGTCGCAACCAGCAGCAGCTTGGCATCCGCTTCCCGCTTCCCGTTGACCTAGAGTCGTTGCCTAAAGGCGAACAGCGTCCGGCTGGTGCCATGGGACCTTCGGCCGCCGAGCGCCTAGCCGACCACCAGAACCGCTTGCGCCAAGTGTTGCTGAATGCTAAGGAAATGGAGCTGCTCAATTTCCGGGGTAGTAAAGAGCCCGTGCTGGCTGATGCGCAGTCACTGCTGGGTGTAAAAGCTGCCATGACCCTCGACCCGCAGGGCAACCTCATCTACGAGTTGGCGGTGCCCCTACGCCTCATTTATAAGCGAGTGCCCAATTTGGCCAGCGGCCAAGCAGCCAACGTGGGCGTAAATCTAGCGGGTATGAAGCCCAAAATGCCCAAATCGGATAACAGTGGCAATGGCGGCAGTATGTACGATGCCGGCAGCAGCGGCATGGGTGGCATGAATGGGCGCGGTGGTATGGGCATGGGCAGTGGCATGCGGGGCGGCGGTCCGCAATACTCCTTTACCACTTTCAACCTGAAAACTAGCGCACAGCTGTCGGGGCAATAAGCAGGAATATCACATTGTGGTCCTGCTGAACGCAGTGAAGCATCTTGCGTGGTGCAATAATTTCTAGTAATTTCTAACGTTGAGATTACTTGCGCCCCGTAAGATGCTTCACTGCGTTCAGCAGGACTGTTATTTTACTCTTTCAGCAGCTTATCCACCGTGCGGTTGAAACCGGCAATTTCCTCTTCATAGTACTTGCCCGTGCCCGGCCCCGCAAAACCAGTATGAATGCTGCGCACCGCGCCTTTCTTATCCAAAAAAATCGTGGTCGGGAAGGCCAGAAACTTCGCCAGCTGCGGCATCGATTTAGCCACCGAGTCTTTGTTGGCCACGCCTGCCACGGCCAAATCGTAGCCGATATTAAACCGCTCTTTCAGCTTGCGTAGGCGCGGCGCAGCTTTGGCATATTCGGGGCTGCGCTCGTAGCCCAGGCCGATTACTTCGACGCCGCGGGCCTTATTTTTCTCGTACCACGGGGCCAGGAAGCCGGTTTCATCCATGCAGTTGGGGCACCACGAGCCGAGCACCTGAATCACGACCACCTTACCCTTGTACTTGGGGTCGGTAGGGGAGACGCTGCCGCCCTCCGCCACACTCGGAAACTTGAAATTCAGCCGTGACTCACCCTTTTTGAGGTAGGTGAGCGTGTCGGCGTCGGGCAGCTTGGCCTTGGGGTCAAGGGTGGCTGTCCAGGTTTCGTGGCCGCTTTTGCCGGAGTAGAAGTCGCCTTTAAGTTCTCCAACCATGTATGAATTATGGAGAGGGCCTTCTGGGGCCTTTCCTATAAATAGAAACGCATGACTGCCATCAAAAGTACTTAGTTGAATGCTAGTACGGTCTTGATAACCTGCTAAGTATCGGTAGTCGCCAGTTGTAGTGAGGAATGTTCCTCTTAGCTCACCCTCTCCAAGGTCCTTAATAATCCCCACTGCTGGATAGCTGGTTTTCTCGTCATCCGTGAAAACTGTACGCCAAGTACCATCGAATTTGAAGTTGGTATTGCTATCGAAGTTAGGTTTTGGTGCAGGGCCTTGCTCGGCAGTAAGCGGCACCCGATAGGATGTTTTTGCATCGTATTTGACCCAGAACCCCTTCAACTTATTCCTATGTACAATCGGTTGAGCAGGTGCAGCGCCAACTATTACAGCACTATCTGGTACAGTTGTATCCTTTGTAGTGTCGGCGCGCACCACCAGCGCCGCATCGAAGACGTGTAGCTTGATGGTAGCCGAGTCGCCGGCCGCTGAAATCTCGTCGCAGCGCAGGCGCTCCTCGCCGTTCAGGCCTTTGTTGATGAGATACACCACGGGCTTGCCGCCTTCGGTTTTTACCTCAAACAGAAAGGGCAACTGCTGCCCCTGAATGGCCAGCTCGCCGCGCCACGGGCCGGGCGTGAGTAGCGCAGCAGCTGAAGTGCCGGCCGTTTCGGTGGCAGTAGAAGTAGGGGCGGAGTTGCAGCCAGCCAGCAGGCCAGCGCCCAGTAGGGCAAGCGAAATAGCTTTCATAAAAACAGGATAGAAGCGCTAAAACTAGCACCCCCTTTCCTTAGTTATAGAAGGTGACTGCTACGAATGATTTTTCGTATAAAATCTCGGGATTTCAGTCGCTTTATTTGGACAACTTCTAAGTATAGCCCTAAATCAGCCGATTCCTACCAACTTGCTTAGACTACGAACTACTTTTGCGCCTAAGCTAAAAACCCACTCTCAATCCTTATGGCGTTTGACCTTGATATGATTCGGGCCGTGTATGCAGGCCTCGGCTCGCGCATCGAAGCGGCCCGCACGGCCGTTGGCCGCCCGCTCACGCTCACCGAAAAAATCCTGTATGCTCACCTTTATGGTGGCACCGTAAAAGAAGCCTACCAGCGCGGCATCAGCTACGTGGATTTTACTCCCGACCGCGTGGCCATGCAGGACGCCACCGCCCAGATGGCCCTCTTGCAGTTTATGCAAGCCGGCAAAGCCACGGCCGCCGTGCCCAGCACGGTGCACTGCGACCACCTGATTCAGGCCAAGGACGGCGCTACCGAAGACCTCGCCATCGCCAACAACGAGAATAAGGAAGTGTACGACTTTCTGGCCTCAGTATCCAATAAATACGGTATCGGCTTCTGGAAGCCGGGCGCGGGCATCATCCACCAGGTAGTGCTGGAAAACTACGCCTTCCCCGGCGGTATGATGATTGGCACCGATTCGCACACCCCCAACGCGGGTGGCTTGGGCATGATTGCCATCGGCGTAGGCGGCGCTGATGCCGTTGACGTAATGGCCGGCATGCCCTGGGAGTTGAAATTCCCGAAAGTGATTGGCGTGAAGCTGACCGGCAAAATGAGCGGTTGGACTTCGGCCAAAGACGTAATTCTGAAAGTAGCTGGCATCCTGACCGTGAAGGGCGGCACCGGCGCTATCGTTGAGTACTTCGGCGAAGGCGCAGAAAGCCTTTCGGCCACTGGCAAAGGCACCATTTGCAACATGGGCGCGGAAATCGGAGCTACGACTTCGGTATTTGCCTATGATGAGAAAATCGGTGACTACCTGCGCGGCACCGGCCGCGCCGAAATCGCGGACCTCGCTAAGGAGCAGTGGGCGCACCTGCGCGCCGACGACGAGGTATACGCCAACCCCGCCGAGTTCTACGACCAGCTCATCGAAATCAACCTCGACGAGCTGGAGCCTTACGTAAACGGCCCCTTCACGCCGGACGCTGCCTGGCCGATTTCGCAGTTTGCCGCTGCCGTAAAAGAGCACGGCTGGCCCGAAAAGCTGGAAGTAGGTCTGATTGGCTCGTGCACTAACTCGTCGTACGAAGACATCACCCGCGCTGCCTCTATTGCCGCTCAAGCTGTTGAGAAAGGCCTGCACGTAGCCGCTGAGTTCACTATCACGCCCGGCTCGGAGCTGGTGCGCTACACGGTAGCCCGCGACGGCCTCCTCGACACCTTCGCCGAAATGGGTGGCGTAGTATTGGCCAATGCTTGCGGCCCGTGCATCGGCCAGTGGGCGCGCCACACCGACGACCCCAAGCGTAAGAACTCGATTATCACGAGCTTCAACCGCAACTTCGCCAAGCGTAACGATGGCAACCCCAACACGCACGCCTTCGTGGCTTCGCCCGAAATTGTGACTGCCTTCGCCATCGCCGGCGACCTGACCTTCAACCCGCTCACCGACTCGCTGCCCGGCAAAAACGGCAACGTGATGTTCGACGAGCCGACTGGTGTAGAACTGCCGCCCCGTGGCTTCGACGTAGAAGATGCTGGTTTCCAGGCTCCTGCCGAAGATGGCTCGGGTGTGCAGGTTATCGTGTCGCCCACTTCAGACCGCCTTGAGTTGCTGGAGCCCTTCAAGGCCTGGGAAGGCACCGACCTGCTGGGTCTGCGCCTGCTCATCAAGGCCCAGGGCAAATGCACGACCGACCACATTTCGATGGCCGGCCCGTGGCTGAAGTTCCGGGGCCACCTGGACAACATCTCTAACAACATGCTCATCGGCGCGACCAACGCTTTCAACGGCGAAACCAACGCCGTAAAAGACAGTGGCACCCAAGGTACACCCTACGTGCCCGTGCCGCAGGCTGCCCGCGTGCTCAAGAGCCTCGGCATCGGTAGCATCGTGGTAGGTGACGAAAACTATGGTGAAGGCAGCTCGCGTGAGCACGCCGCCATGGAGCCCCGCCACCTCGGCGTGCGCGCCGTGCTGGTGAAAAGCTTCGCCCGTATCCACGAAACCAACCTCAAGAAGCAGGGGATGCTGGCCCTCACCTTCGACAACAAGGCCGACTACGACCTCATCGAAGAAAACGACCAAATCGACATCCTCGGCCTCACGACCTTCGCGCCCGGTGTGCCACTGCAAGTGCGCCTGCGCCACGCCGACGGCGACACCGACCTCATCACGGTAAACCACACCTACAACGAAGGCCAAATCGGCTGGTTTAAAGCTGGCTCGGCCCTGAACCTCATTAAGTTGCAGGAGAGCGGCGTAGCAGTGTAAGTAACGCTATTGCTGCCTAAGTTAGCGGCCGCCTCGGGAAACCGGGGCGGCCGTTTTTGCATATGTGCAAAACTCAGGTCTGCGGCATCAGGTCTACAACTGCTAAGCGGACTGCATATGAGAAAAATTTATGGGATAGTTTGGTTGTTGCTATTGGGTATGGTAACCACCAGTCAGGCGCAAAGAGTAGTACGGGGCACAGTGCAGGTTGCCTCAAGTAAAGAAGGATTGCCTGGAGTGACCGTATTACTAAAGGGTACTAAAAATGGCACGTCTACTAATGTGCAGGGCAACTTTCAATTGACTCTTTTGCGCGATACGGTGACCTTAGTATTTTCGTCTGTTGGGTTTGAGACGTTAGAAAAAAGGATTATTGTTAAGCAGGATACGATAACATTGATTCCTGTTCGCTTGAAAGAGGAATGTATTATAGATTTCTTCTACCATAAGAATGTAGAACTTTCATTTTTGAGCGGTTTGCGCTATACTCCGTTGGGTGGTAGAATAAAGGCTCTTTATCCTTATCTTATTAATACTCGGTATGGTCAAGGGCATTTGCGGGCAGAAGTTAGCTATCAGCTTGGGAGTGCTAATTACCAACGTAGCGCGACACTGGCCATTGATAATGCGTTCATAGACTGCGATAATAATGTGGACGTAACCACAGATTACCAAAGCGTTCGGCTAGGAGAGCAAAGGTTTTCTTATACCCGATATACTGCTGGCGCAACTTACACCGGCAAGTTAGTGAGTCAAGCCGTTCCCGTTTATTTAGCCGTTGGGAAGTTAAACTATTTAGCCGAAGGAGTTTCTGCAACTAAAGCCGGGGTGGAAATAGGAGTTAATTATCCTTTCTTCATCTATTTAAATAGCTCTCGGAGCAGGAGTCTTCAAATTGTTACAACTGGACGAGTAGCTTGGTGGCAGGACTACTGGCAGTTTCAAAGCAGTTTAGAAACGCAAATCAAACGATTTTCCGTTGGTGTAAGCTTCAATAGATTAAGCCAATACACCGAAGTAAATGCTAGAATAGGTTTTAGAATTGAGCGACGTTATCATGCAAAAAAGCTTTCTGATTAAAAAGTTATTTGCGGGAAATCAGCGTGGCAACCAATACTCGAAAGTGTCAGCTTCGACGTTCAGTATGAG
>CAXUKA010000294.1:0-8515 GCA_964251335.1 uncultured Hymenobacter sp. | reverse complement strand
GCGCTGGGCAATATCGGCGCGGTGCGCGTGCTGGGCACGCGCTCGTTTAGCCCCGATGCCAGCTACGTGTACAGCGGCGGCCAAAGCCAGGATACCGGCGACGGCCTGCCCAGCCAGGTGCGCAACTTCACCGTGTCGACCAGCACCGATATCAGCCTTACCAATCCGCTGGCCATCGCGCAGGCACTGACCCTGAACGGAGCCGGCAACCTGACTACCGCCGGCAAAACCCTGACCTTACTGAGCAGCGCCGCCGGCACGGCCCTGGTCGTGAACAGCGGCAGCGGCACCGTAGTAGGCGCGGCCACCGTGCAGCGCTACATCGACGGCTCGCTCAATAACGGGGCGGGCTACCGCCACTACAGCGTGCCCGTGACCGGCACCACGCTGGCCGACTTTGCCACCAGCGGCTTCACGCCCGTGGTCAACTCGGCTTATAACACCTCGGCTACCCCGGCTACCGTCACGCCCTTCCCGACGCTCTATACCTACAACCAGAACCAACTGGCTTCGGCCACTAACAACTTGTCGGCCTTCGACAAGGGATGGGCTTCGCCAGCCAGCTTGGGCGATGGCACTTTGCTGGGCCTGGGTTACTCCGTTAATATCAGCGCGGGGCAGCTAGTCGATTTCGTGGGTACGCTTTATAGCTCCGATCTGACGGTGAGCATGAACCGCACCACTGGGGCCACGGCCGCCGATGGCGGCTGGGCGCTGCTGGGCAACCCTTACCCCGCCCCGCTCGACCTCTCGCTGGTGGCTACTGCCGACCGCATTAACCTCGATGCCGCCACCTACGTGGTGCAAAGCACCGGGCAATACGCCGGCGGCTACCGCGCCTATGTGAATGGCATGAGTACCACCGGCAGCAACAACCCGCTGCTGGCGATGGGACAAGGCTTTTTTGCCCGTGTGAGCGCCGGCCAGACCAACGGCTCGTTCACCTTCCGCAATGCCCAGCGCGTAACGACTTTCGCCACTCAGGCGGCGTTCCAGCGCACCACCACCGACCCGCGCCCTGCCGTGCGCCTTGAGCTGGCCGGAGCCGGCCTGGCCGATGGCTGGGTAGCCTATGTTGAAACCGGCGCTACCGCCAACTTCGACAGCCAGCTCGATGCCGGCAAGCTGTCCAACTCCACGGGCCTGAATTTGAGCAGCGTGTCGCCCCTGGGCGAAAACCTGGCCATCGACGGCTACCCCGCCTTCACGGCGAGCACCGTGCTGCCGCTGGCCGTGGGCGTGCCCGCCGCCGGCACCTACACCCTCTCGGCCACGGCCCTGAATAACCTGCCCGCCGGCCTCGACGCCTACCTGCGCGACAGCCAGACTGGCCAGACCGTGCTGCTGGCCGCCGGCAGCAGCTACAGCTTCAGCATGACGACTGCCCAGGCCGCCACGCTGCTCACGGGCCGCTTTGCGCTGGTCTTCCGCCCGCAGTCGACACTGGCGACCGTAGCCGCCCTGGCCGCCACCGATGTCACGGTGTACCCCAACCCCGCGCACGCCAGCTTCACGGTAGCCCTGCCGGGCGTAGCCGGGGCTAGCACTGTGCAGGCCGAGCTGCTCAATACGCTGGGTCAGGTAGTGCGCCGTCAGTCGGCTGCTCTGCCCGTAGCTGGCACCGCGCTCACTATCGCCACTGCCGACCTAGCTCCTGGGGTGTATGTGCTGCGCCTGCAAGCCGGCGCAACCACGTTGGCTAAACGCGTAGTTGTTCAATAAATTTTTAACGCAGGCGGCTGGCTCGCTAGTGGGCTGGCCGCGTGTTTTCTATCCGATTTTTTATATGAAATCCCGTTTAATAATTGCCGCTTTCCTGGCCTCGGGTCTGCTGGTGGCGGCTCCGGCCCAGGCGCAGGCCCCGAGCACCACGGGCCCCACGCCTCAGGCACCGGCCGCCGTGCCCCTCGATGGCGGGGCCTCGCTCCTGCTGGCCTCGGGCGTAGCGTATGGCCTCCGCCACCTGCGCCAGCGCCGCAAGCGGGCGCAATAGTTACTTACAACAAACTTTTGCCCACTGCTACCATTCTTACAATAAAAAGAGCCCCGGCCGCTTAGCGACCGGGGCTCTTTTTATTGATAATCAATCCCACAAGATTATTCAAGCAGCCTACCTAAAACGTCGGTTATGCTTATCTGGCGTCCGCTTGGGTCTAAGCGGGCTGAGCCGCTTTTTTATAATGCACGGCGGGCAGCGCCCGCAGGCGCTCGGCGGCCTGCTCGGCGGTGATATCACGCTGGGCATTGGCCAGCAATTCGTAGCCCACCATGAATTTTTTCACCGTGGCCGAGCGCAGCAGCGGCGGCAGGAAGTGCATATGCAGGTGCCACTCGGGGTAGTCGTGCCCATCGGTGGGCCGCTGGTGGAAGCCGGCCGAGTACGGGAAGCTGATTTCGAACAGGTTGTCGTACTTGATGGTGAGCTGGCTCAGGATATCGGCCAGGCCGTCGCGCTCGGCGTCGTTCAGCTGAGTGAGGTCTTGCACGGCGCGGCGCGGCAGCACCAGCGTCTCGAAAGGCCACACCGCCCAGAAGGGCACCAGCACCACCCACGTATCGTTCTCGACTACGAAGCGGGTTTTGGTTTTTTCCTCAATGGCGAGGTAATCGCTGAGCAAGGTGCGGCCGTTTTTCTCGAAGTACGCTTTTTGGGCGCGGGCTTCTTTGGCGGGCAGGTCGGGCACGGTGCGCTCGCTCCAGATTTGGCCGTGCGGGTGCGGGTTCGAGCAGCCCATCACGAAGCCTTTGTTCTCAAAAATCTGCACGTAGTTGATATTCGGGTCGGCCCCGAGCGTGCGGTACTCGTCGGTCCACACGTCCACCACGCGGCGGATTTCGCTTATCTCCATTTCGGGCAGCGTCAGGTCGTGGCGCGGCGAAAAGCAGATGACGCGGCAGTGGCCGGTTTCGGCCTCGGCGCGTAGCAGGCCGCCTTCTTCGTAGGTGCCGGTTTCGCCCTCGGGCAGCAGCGCCGCAAAGTCATTATCAAACACATACTGGTGCTCGTACTTCGGATTGGTGATGCCGCTGGTGCGGGTATTGCCGGGGCAGAGGTAGCAAGTGGGGTCGTAGGCGGGGCGGGCTTCAGCCTCGTCTTTTTCCTTTTGGCCCTGCCAGGGGCGCTTGGCGCGGTGCGGCGATACCAGTACCCACTCATCGAGCAGGGGGTTGAAGCGGCGGTGGGGTTGCTCTGTGAAGTCGAACATGGTGGGGAGGATAAAGTGCGGAGCAGGCTCGCGGCGGCGGGCCACCTGCTTACTACGTGAATACTACTTGGTGGCGATGCTCATTTTACGCACCGCCGCCGGTGTAAAGCCAAAATACGCCCACGGATTAGCCGTGATGCGGCCACCCAGCACCTGCAAAAACTGTTGGCGGACGGCCGGGCGGCCCAGTACGTGGTTGAGGCCGGCGTGGTAGTTGTTGAAATACACCGCGTAGAGCGAGTCGTCGGCCAGCGGCTGCTGGGTTAGCGACTCCTGAATGCGGTCGGCATTAGTATCGTATAATTTCTTTTTCTCGGCGTCCGGTTTGCCGTCTGCGTCAAATAACAGCTCGTTCAGGTACATGGCCTGCAATAGGCTGTGCAGGGCCGGGTCGGGCGCGGCATCCACAAACTTTTGCAGCACTTCCTCACTGCCAAACCACTTCGGCGTGATGGCATTGAAGAAAAACAAGTGCCCCTGCAAATGATTGGGCTGCAAGGCCGTGCAGTGCTCAAAAGCCGCCTCCAACTGCTCGGTATCGCTCAGGCCCATCGACACCCGCACCAGCCGAGCATAGGCCTCGGCCTGCAGGCCCAATTCAGTAAACGGCTCTAGCAGATGAGTTTGGGCCTGCTCCAGGTGCCGCACAAAGCCATCTACCTGCGCCTGCGAAAGGCTGGCCCCGCCCCCGCCACCCCGCGATTCCCAGGCCAGAAACGTTTCGTGCACGGCTGCCAGCAGCCGGCGCAGCTCCGAGCTACCGCTTTGCTGATACTGCGCCAGTAGCGGCGCGTAGGCGTGGCTGAGGGCGAGGCCATCGAGCAGGCGCGTAAGGTCGCTGGAGGCAAGGCCAAGGGCCAGCTGCTCAAACGCGGGCCACTGCTGCTGCTCCAGCAGCGGCCGGATGCCCCGCGCCTCAATCAGCCCAAAGGATAAATCAGCAACCGGCGCAGCGGTCCCGGTAAAAAGCGTGCGGACAAACTGTAGAAAAGCCAAGGAAAACAAGCATTAGGAGCCCGCCACGGGCTCAGCGCCCAAAACTAGCTTATCCCCGGCTCATCACCACCTGCCTCACCCCGAGTGTTATCAGGCGGCAGCTTCCTCCACCACCGCAAACACCAGCGCCAGCGGCTCGAAGCACTGCATAAGCTGGTCGATAAAGCCGGGGTTATTAATCAGCACACTCAGCACGTTGTCTGTCCGCTCCTGCAAGCCGCCTTCGGGGAAAAGCTTGTCTTTCAAAGCTGTGAGCTGCGAGTAGGCCGTTTCGTGCTTGGCTTCGGAGGCTTTGGCTAAGCGCTTTTCGAGCCCGGTGAGGGCACCGGCAGCTTTCTGAGCTTCGGCGGCCACGGCTTTTACCAGCGTGGGGTCGAGGCGCTGGGCAAGGTCCTGCACTTGGTGGTAGGCGGCGGCCAATGCTTCTTGCTGGGCGGCGAGGCTTACTTCTTCTTGGCCCAACTGCGCGCCTACCTGCTTTTTCAATTCGGGCAGCGGCTTGAAAATATCGAGCGTACCCAATCCCAACTTGCGCAGCTTGCCGAGGTTAGCGCGGCTCACGTACATGGCCGAGTTGCGGGGCAGCACAATGGGATACGGCACACCGAGCTGGTCGAATACGCCTTTGAGCTGGAACCAGTACGCCACCTCGGCCCCACCGCCGATGTAGCAGAGGTTGGGCATCAGCATTTCCTGGTACACCGGCCGCAGCACCACGTTGGGGCTAAAGCGCTCGGGCGCGCTGTCGGCCAGGGCCAGCAGCTCGGCCTGCGAGTGGCAGCGGCTGGTGCCGCGCACGGTTACCTGGGTGCAGTCGGCACCGGTGGCATCGGGCTCCAGGCGCTCGCGCTTGCCTTCGTCGGTGAGGAAAAACAGGTTGAGCGGACGCGAATACACCTGCGGCTTGTAGCCAGCGGCCGTGAGCTGGGCGTTGGTGGCCTGCACTGCCTGGTTGGAAAGCTGGCTTTGTATTTCCTGCTTCAGCAACGGCTTCAGCGCCTGCTTGAGGGCCGGCCGGTCAGCATCGAGGCACACCAAGCCATAGTCGGCAAATAGATTGGTAGCCAAGCGGCGCGTGGCTTCGCTTAGGGTAGTGCTGCTAGTGTAAGCATCGCGGAAAGCAGCTGGCACCTCGGGCGGCAACTGGTTTAGGAGTTCCTCAGCCAAGCCTGTGAGGGGCAGACGACCCACCGGCCCGCCCAGGCTGCCCTCGCCCGGACCAGCCCAGCTCAGTGTTTTGCCAAACAGCTGGAAGTGATTGATTTCGGCAAAATCGTGGTCTTCCGTCGCCAGCCAGTACACCGGTACAAAGTCGTACTGCGGGTACTCCGCCTTAAGCTGCTGGCTAAGTTTGATGGCCGTAACTATCTTATAAACGAAGTACAGCGGCCCCGTAAACAGGTTGAGCTGATGCCCGGTGGTAATGGTGAACGTGGTATCGCGTTCCAGCAAATCCAGGTTGGCGGCCACCGAGGCCGGTACTTCACCACCCAACTCAGCATATTGGGCACGAAGGTCGGCTACCAGCCGCTGCCGCGCTCCGGGCGAGTAGGCAGCCTTTTTTTCCTCAATCTGAGCCTGAAAAGCGGCCTGCTCTGGCCGACGATGATAGAAGGGAGCCAGGGCCGGCGAACCAGCGATATAGTCAGTCAGCAAGCCCGAAAACGCGCCAGTAGCGGCGTAGGGCAGGGTAATACAGTCGGCAGCAGCCATGAGCGCGAAGGGAAAAAGGAGCGCGAAATTCAGCCAAGAACCCGGGTAGGCCTGAAAAGTTACTTACCCCAGAACCGCATTTCCAGCGAAATGCGCGTTTCATCGGCATTCAGATTCACCGCCCCGCCGTGCAATAAGTAGGGAGAAAACAGCAGCACCTCGCCCGCCCCCGGATTGGGCCGAATAATATCGAGCGGCTCGGCGCTGCCCAGCACGCCCGGCACCGTGAAGGCCACGCCATTGCTCACCGCGCCGCCCGCCGTGCGCAGCGTCCGGTTTTCGGGCCAGTGGTGCGAGCCGGGCACCAGCGTCAGCGACGATTGCGCCGTGCTGCCGGCTACGGGGAAGTAGATATTCAGGCAGTTATGGTAGTCGGGCAGCCACACGTCGCGGTGCAGCGGGTTGTTATCCGCCTTGCCCGGCCGGATGATACGCAGGTGGAAAAACCGCTCGCCATCCCAAGGGTTCAGCGCTTGCACGGGGCGGCCGCATAGCTCGCCCACGCGCTGCTCAAGCAGCGCGGCGGGCAGGGGCAAGTCCTTGGTCTGTTGGTACTCTTTGGTGCGAGACACTACGGCTAGGTGCAGGTCGCGGTCATCGCCTACCACGCGGTGGTAGTGGGCCACGTCGAAATCGGCGGGTACGGGGCGGCCTACCTCGGCCAGAGCGCGGCGCACTAGTTGGGCCAGGCCGTCGCGCAGGGCAGCTTGCTCGGCAGAGGGCAGGAAATCGGCTACGGTGTAGCCTTCGGCGGCCCAGGTGGTGTTGGCCGTTAGGTCGTCGTCGGTAGCCAGCAGTACGCGGCTGTCGGTGAGGCCGACTTCGCCTTGCACGTCGTAGGTAAAGTCCTGCTGATTAATGCGAACCTGCATAGAACCTTTGTTTTCTTATGTTATAAATAACGTTTGTCATGCTGAACGCAGTGAAGCATCTTGGTCGGTTACGTTCGGAATACTAATCCAACGAATCAGCCAAGATGCTTCACTGCGTTCAGCATGACAAACGTGCAAAAGCCCTTATCTAGCGCACTACCTCGCCATACAAGTCGAAATCCGAAGCGCCTGTGATATGCACATTGGCGAAGCTGCCCTGCGGGATGTGCAAGTCATTCGTAGCCAACACCAACACCTCATTATCCACCTCGGGCGAGTCGAACTCGGTGCGGCCTACGTAGTAGCCACCTTCGAGCCGGTCGAAGAGCACTTTGTACGTTTGCCCCACCCGCGACTCGTTGTAATCCAGCGAAATCTGCTGCTGAATTTCCATGATGCGGTCGGCGCGTTCCTGCTTCACCTCGGCGGGCACATCGTCTACCAGGGTGTGCGAGTGCGTGTTTTCCTCGTGCGAATAAGTGAAAATGCCCAGCCGCTCGAATTTCGATTCTTGCACAAACTCGCACAACTCTTCGAAGTCGGCTTCCGTCTCGCCGGGGTGGCCGGCGATAAGCGTGGTGCGCAGCGCAATGCCTGGCACCCGGTCGCGGATTTCGCGCACCAACTCCTTAGTGCGGCGGCTCGTGATACCCCGGCGCATGGTTTTCAGCATGTTATCTGAAATGTGCTGCAACGGCATATCGAGGTAACGGCAGATGTTGTCGCGCTCACGCATCACATCCAGCGCCGCCAAGGGGAACTGCGATGGGTAGGCGTATTGCAGGCGCAGCCAGTCGAGGCCGGGCACATCGCTCAGGCGCTCCAGCAGCTCGGGCAGCTTGCGTTCACCGTAGGCTTGCAGGCCGTAGTAGGTCAGGTCCTGGGCAATGAGAATCAGCTCCTTGGTGCCCATGCTCACGAGGCGCTTGGCCTCGGTCACAAGGTCTTCCATGGGGCGGTCTACGTGCTTGCCGCGCATCAGTGGGATGGCGCAAAACGAGCACGGGCGGTTGCAGCCCTCCGCGATTTTGAAGTAGGCGTAGTGCTTGGGCGTGGTGAGCAGGCGCTCGCCCACCAGCTCTTTTTTGTAGTCGGCCTCCAGCACTTTCAGCATCTGCGGCAGTTCCAGGGTGCCGAAGTAGGCATCGACCTGCGGAATCTCCACCTCCAACTCATCTTTGTAACGCTGCGAGAGGCAGCCAGTTACATAAAGCTTTTCCAGCTTACCGGCTTCTTTCTCATCGGCGTAGCGCAAGATGGTATCGATGCTTTCCTGCTTGGCGTTATCAATAAAGCCACAGGTATTGATAATCACAATATTAGCGTCCGACTTCTTCGCCTCGTGCGTTACCAGAAAGTCGTTAGCTTTTAGCTGACCCATAAGCACCTCCGAATCGACCAGATTCTTGGAGCAGCCCAGGGTTATAACGTTGACTTTGTTTTGTTTAAGGGTTCTTACTTTCATATTGTATGGCGTCCGTCATGCTGAGCTTGCCGAAGCATCTCGCGTGGCGCACTATTCTTAATCTAGTTGGGAATACTGCACCACGCGAGATGCTTCGGCAAGCTCAGCATGACAGCTAGTTATAATAAAATCAGCGTAATAAGCTCAAAGCGAAGCGGAAGCCGGGCAACACGTCCTCGCCGCTTAGGGTTTCCTCGCAGCCAGCGACGCACTTATTTACTGCGCCTCAAACTGCCGCAAAAACCGCACGTCGTTCTCGGTGA
>CAXUKA010000293.1:0-8617 GCA_964251335.1 uncultured Hymenobacter sp. | reverse complement strand
TGCTAGGGGTGGCCATGGTGTCGCGCATCGCCAAAAACTTCCAAGACTACTACGTCAACGTGATAACCCAGCGACTGGGGGCTACCATGTATTCTGATGGCCTGCGGCACTCGCTCGATTTACCCTACCAAGTGTTTGAAGACCAGCGCTCGGGCGAGACGCTGGGCAAGCTTCAGAAGGTACGTATCGATGTCGAGAAGCTAATTCAAAGCTTTGTTAACGTGCTATTTACGGCTGTAGTGGGCATAACCTTCGTGATGTGGTATGCCATTACCGTGTACTGGCCCATTGCGATTGGCTACTTCCTCACCATCCCGCTGCTGGGTATTCTGAGCTTTGCGCTGAGCAAGAAAATCAAGGTTATTCAGAAAACCATCGTGGGCGAAACCACGGCGCTGGCGGGCTCTACCACCGAGAGCCTACGCAACATAGAGCTAATAAAAAGCCTGGGCCTAGCCCAGCAGGAAACCGAGCGCCTGAATGGCATCACCGATAAGATTCTGAAGCTGGAGCTGCGCAAAGTGCGCTACCTGCGCTCGCTGAGCTTCGTGCAGGGCACGTTTGTAAACTTGCTGCGCAATATTATCATTTTGATGCTCTTGTACTTGCGGGTGCAAAACCACATCAGCCTGGGCGAATTTTTCTCGTTCTTTATTTACTCGTTTTCCATCTTCGGGCCGTTGCAGGAGTTGGGCACCATCATCGGCACCTACCGCGAAACCCAGATTTCGCTGGGCAATTTCCAGCAGATTCTCGATACTCCGCGCGACGTGAAGCCCGCCCACCCGCAGCCCGTCGAGCGCATCGAAACGCTGGCCTTCGACCACGTCACCTTCAAGCACCTCACCGCGCCCCAGCCGGCGCTTGATGGCATTTCCTTCGGAGCCAAACTGGGCGAAACCATCGCTTTCGTCGGCCCCAGCGGCTCGGGTAAGACTACGCTCGTGAAGCTGCTCGTCGGCCTCTACCCGCCTCTGAGTGGCCAGATTCGCTACAACGATATCCCGAGCGATGAGGTGGACCTCGACCAGCTGCGCGAGCAAATCGGCTTCGTGACGCAGGATACGCAGCTTTTTGCCGGCACTATCCGCGAAAATCTTCGCTTCGTGGCCCCTCAGGCCACCGATGCCGAGTGCCTCGCCGCCCTGCACCAAGCGGCGGCCGACTCCCTGCTCGCCCGCGCCCCAAAAGGCCTGGATACCGTGCTCGGCGAAGGCGGCGTGAAGGTGAGTGGCGGCGAAAAGCAGCGCCTCAGCATCGCCCGCGCCCTGCTGCGCCACCCCACTTTGCTCGTTTTCGACGAGGCCACCTCAGCCCTCGACTCGCTCACCGAAGAGGAAATCGGCCGCACGGTGCGCGAACTGTCGGGCTCGCGGCAGCACATTACGGTGCTCATTGCGCACCGCCTCAGCACCATTTTACACGCTGACCGCATTTTTGTGCTGGAACGCGGACAGGTGGCCGAGCAAGGCCGCCACGAGGAGTTGCTGACCCAGAAGGGGCTGTACTACGCCATGTGGCGCCAGCAGATTGGCGAGCGCAAGGAAGTGGCGGTGGGATAATTACACGTAATTGAAAGCGTATGGCTACTTCAATCCCCTATTCTGTACGCCTCATTTACACCAATGATAGTTTTCCTGGTCAAGAATGGAATGAGTTTCTGAAAAATTGTAATGCAACTCGCAATGGCTCCCGGCATGGCAGCTGGTTAGCTTCCATTCGCGGAAAAGGGTTCATTATTTGGATTTCGGCTTTCTGCCTGAGTAAAGATGACCAAGGTATCACTTGGCACGCTACTATTGAGTTAAGCTCTAGTGCGCCCGCAATAGCTTGGCAAACGCTGGAAGAATTTATTGCTGGGGCTCTATATACTTTCGAAAAAATGAGCTTACTTGGCGTTCACAAACACGGCAACTAGCTCACTCTATGACTGCTTCTACCCGCAACATCGTCGCCTGGATTCTGCAAGTGCTAGCTGCACTCGCTTTCATTGGCTCAGGAGCCAATAAGTTCGCGCACCTTGCCGATACTATAAAAGGCTTTTCCGGCATGGGCTTCCCGAGTTGGTTTGCTTACCTCATTGCGGGGGCCGAGATACTGGGCGGCATCGGGCTGCTGGTGCCACGCTTTACCCGCCTAGCGGCCGTGTGTCTGATGCCCATTATGATAGGGGCGGCTTATCTGCACTCCACTAAGATTCCTGGCGGGCTATTACCCCACGGCATACCATCGCTGGTGCTGCTTGTGTTTCTGGTGCTGATAGTGTTACTGCGCCGGCCGGTTTCTACAACAGCTTAGAACAGCACACCACCAGAAAATAGAGACGCCATATTTTGCGTCTTGTCGCTGAAAAGCTTGCGCCATTCAGCAACGACAAGACGCAGAATATGGCGTCTCTACTTTCTTTGTAAGAATCTATTAGTTAGCTATTCCAAATGGCCTTGCCTACCGAAACTGAAGAAGTCTACGCCATTCCGGCTGCGTACCGCAAGATGGAGAATACCCACATTCTGTTCTGGCTGGTGAAGGACATCAGTTGGTGCATGGTTTGGAAAACGCTGGGCATCGCCATGATAATTCCGACGCTGGGTATTGCCATCGTCATTGCCTGGCGCACCCGTGGTATCAAGGCCGAGCTGGCGCATAACCTGGCCATCGTCTTCTGGATTACAGCCAACTCGTACTGGATGCTGAGCGAGTTTTTCGGCTTCGATACCGTGCCCATCGGACATATCACCGATGGCAAGCACTTGGCTATCATCCCGTTTGGTATCGGGCTGCTAATTTTGGCATATTACTACCTCGTGCAAAAGCCCCGCGAAACCCGCGAGGCGCAAGTAGCTACGTTATAATGAAAAACACCCGTCATGCTGAGCGAAGCCGAAGCATCTTGGCTGGGGTACTAGCTCCTAACGCTAACAACTAAGCGGCCAAGATGCTTCGGCTTCGCTCAGCATGACAAACGCAATTGTTACTTACCCGGCACGCCCTGCGCCAACGTCTTAATACGGCACACAAACGTGGTGGCCATCAAGTACAAGGAATGTCCATCGTCGCCCCAGGCGCTATTGGCTACTACCTCACCGGGGTCGATGGTGCCGAGCAACTGGCCCTGCGGCGAGAGGATGAGCAGGCCGCCGAAACCAGCCGCGTACACATTGCCAGCCTGGTCTACTTTTAGGCCATCGGGTACTTCCTTGAAGCGGGCTCGGGGCAGGCTGGCCATATCGAAAAACGTGCGACTTTTACCCATTTTACCGTTTTTACCCACTTCGTAGGCTAGGATAACGGGCTTCAGGGAGTCGGCATTTGATATGTAGAGCGTGTGGCCATCGGGCGAGAAGGCAATACCATTGACATACGGCACGTCGGTGATGGCGGCAGTTACTTGCCCGTCGGGCGTGCGGCGAAATACGCCGCTATAGGAGATTTCGCGCAGCGGGTCCTTGTCCTTTTGAGGCAAGCCGAAGGGCGGGTCGGTGAAATAAATCGAGCCATCGGGAGCGGCTAACACGTCGTTGGGGCTGTTATAGCGCTTGCCTTGGAAGTTGTCGGTAAGGGTGCGCTTGCCACTTTTTTGGCTCAGAGGCAGGATGGCAATGCGGCGGTCGCCGTGCTCGCAAATGAGCAGGTTGCCTTGGGTATCTAGGCCGAGGCCGTTGCTAGCGGGCTCCTCGCTGTACGGCATGCGGCCAGTGTAGCCGGTGTTTTCCAAGAACTTGGTGCGGCCGCCTTGCTCTTTCCAGCGGTAGATGGTGCGCGTCTTGGTATCCGAAAACAGTAGCATGCTGCTATCGGGCACCCAGAGTGGACCTTCAACATGCGCGTGGCCCGACGAGATGATTTCGAGCTTCGCACCAGGGGCGATTATCTGGTCGAGAGCCGGGCTTTGACGCACTACGCGCCCGGTAGTGAGGTACTTGGGAGCTTGGGCCTGCGCCGAGGCGCTGACCAGCCCGCAGGCCAGCCCAAGGCAATAAAAAAACGAAGAACACATAGCAGAGCAAGTAGCTAAAAAGCCTGAAGGCCCATGAAACTCCTATTCGTACCCCGCGCCGCACCAGAAGGTTGCGCCAGCGGCTAGTACTCCCGACTACTACTAACCCTGTGCAAAATCTGTGCGTAGGCAAGTAAGCACGGCTTTCATCCAGCCGGCTTTTTTGGCTATGCTACATCGTTTTTCGCTCTTCTTATTATGTGCTTTGATGGCTTTATCCACTGTTGCCCAAGACCTTAAAATTCCGCTCGAAGAAGTGGCGCAGACAGGCCGTTTCCAGCCTATCGGCGTGGGCATCTCGCACAAGGGGCGCATTTTTATGACGTTCCCGAAGAAGAAAAACGATAAAAATTATTCTTATGATTATGGCCTGGCCGAGCTGGTAAACGGCAAGCGTCTCCCCTACCCCAACGCCCAGTGGAACCAGTGGGACTCGACCCAGGCCGCCACGCGCTTCGTGAATGTGCAGGCCGCAGTAGTCGATACTGATGACAACCTATGGGTGCTCGACCCCTCTAATCCCGACGACCAAGCTCCCGTCATTGCCGGCATCAAGCTGCTTAAAATCAACCTGAGCACCAATAAAGTCGAGCGCATCTACCGCTTCGAAGACTTGCCCCGCGAGCGCACTGGCCTCAACGATGTGCGCATCGACACGCGCCGCCAGCTGGCTTATATCTCCGACCCTGTGCTGGCCGCCATCGTAGTGCTCGACCTGAAAACCGGCAAAAGCCGCATCGTGCTGCAAGGCCATAAATCGACCACTACTGAGCCAGGCTTTGTACTGCGCCTCGATGGCAAGGAAGTGAAAGATAAATCGGGCAAGCCCTTCAGCAGCAATGTCAACGGCATTGCCCTACCTCCCGATGGCAAGTACTTCTACTACCGCGCCATCAACCAAACCAAGCTCTACCGCATTGCCACCGAGTACCTGGCCAACCCGGCGCTCACCACGGCCGAGCTGGCTCCGCACGTCGAAACCGTAGGTGAAACTGGCGTGAGCCACGGCATGCTCTCCGATGAAGCCGGTAATATTTATATCTCCGACTCGCCCAACTACGCCATCCGCCGCGTCACGCCCGATGGCCGCTTCGAGACGTTGGTGCACGACCCACGCCTGAGCTGGCCCGACACCTTCGCGCTAGGTTATGACGGATACTTATACCTGACTGCCACTCAGATAAACCGGGCGCCCAAGTGGAATAACGGTGAGAGCAAAGTCGATTATCCGTTCCGCTTGTACCGGATTAAATTACCCAAATAAGTTAGCGTATTAAAGCGCGTTCGTCATGCTGAACGCAGTGAAGCATCTTGGTCGGTCACGTTAGAGGTAGTAATCCTAACGTAGCCTGCCAAGATGCTTCACTGCGTTCAGCATGACGAACATTTTTGCTCACGTTTCAACGACTACCAAACCTGGTGCACCAGCGGCCGAATCATACGGTCGTATACCCCGCGCACAGCGGCCATTTGCTCGGCCGATAACGCAGGTACTTCCTTCGTTTTTAGGTTAGAAAGCAATTGCTCGGGCCGCGACGCGCCTGGTATGATGCAGCTTACCTCGGGAAACATCAATATCCAGCGGAGCGCTAATGGGGCCAGATTAGGCTGGTCGGGGAATATTTTCTTCAATTCTTCCACCGCTTCCAGTCCGGTGTTGTAGTCTACGCCCGAGAAGGTTTCGCCCTTGTCAAAGGCTTCGCCTTGGCGGTTGAAATTGCGGTGGTCGTCTTTGTCGAAAGTAGTTTGAGGCGAAAACTTGCCAGTGAGCAAGCCGCTGGCCAGCGGTACCCGTACTATCAATCCTACATCGCGGTGCTGCGCCTCCTTGAACAGCAATTCGGCCGGGCGCTGCCGGAACATATTGAAAATGACCTGCAACGTGGTCACGTTGGGGTATTCAATGGCTTTCAAGCCTTCTTCTACTTTCTCGACGCTCACGCCCAGGTTGCGGATTTTGCCTTCTTCCTTCAAACGGTCAAACAACTCGAAAATCTCGGGGCGGTAGTACACCTCCGTGGGCGGGCAGTGCAGCTGAATAAGGTCGATAGTGTCGAGGCCCATGTTGCGCAGGCTATCCTCCACGAAGCCCCGCAGAGCGGCGGGCTGGTAGGCATCGGCGGTGTGGGGCTGCAAGCGGCGGCCGCACTTGGTGGCCACGTATACTTGTTCGGAGCGGCTGCGCACGAGGCGACCCACGGCTTTTTCGCTTTCCCCATCGCCGTAGACATCGGCCGTGTCGATGAAGTTGATACCCGCATCCACGGCGGCGTTTAGGATGTGGTCGGCGTTTTGGTGGCTGAAGGGCTCGCCCCATTTGCCGCCCACCTGCCAGGTGCCGAGGCTGATTTCAGAGATGGAGAAGCCGGTTTTGCCAAGAGTGCGGTGTTGCATGGAGGAGAAGTTTGAGAATAAAAAAAGCAGGCCGAAGCCTGCTTTCTAACTCTAAATGCGCTTGGAGGTTGCCCCTAAATTTTGCCTTCGCCCACGCACGTAACGCCAAAAAACTTGTTAGCGGACGCAATTTTCATCTCGACCGAAGTCAGGCCGAGCAGAATATTATTGACTGCTGGGCTAAAGGGACGCATATTGGACGCGGCATCTTTGCCTTTCAGGTTGTTGAGCTGGCGCACGGTCCATATCATCGGAAACAGGCCACCGTAGAGGTAATAATTGCTGATTTTGCGGAAGCCCGCCGTTTGCAGCACCTTGCGGAGCATCGGTATTTTGTAGCGGCGGTAGTGGCCCAGGTACACATCGTGCCCGCTCCAGAGCGACTGAAACGCCGGCACCGTGATAAAGAAGTAATTATTGTCGCCTACGCAGGCGGCCTTCACGCTTTGCAGCATAGCGAGGTCGTCTTCGATGTGCTCGAGTACGTCCATCATTATCACCAGCCCGTTTTCAATCTTGGCCGGAATGGCGTGGACCTTCTCTATTTTCTTACCCTGCGTAGGGGACATTTCTTCCAGCGAGTAGCCGGTATCGACAAGGTAGACTTTGCTGATGGCGTCGCCGTACAGCTTTTCAAGCTCTATAGCAAAAAAACCCGACCCCGACCCGATATCCACAATGGTCAGCGGCTTGCCCCCTGCCAACGCCTTTTTGGCATAGTTCAGCAGCGGCAGCTTTTTGCTTTGGTAATACCAATGTACGTGGGGGTCAACGCCGTTTTCGAGTTCTTTTAAATCCATGTCGGCCGGCTGGTTTTCGGGTGGTTAAAAGCTGTAAATATACCTCGCCCAACTCACGGCGTGTAATGCCGGAAAAGCCCGCCCGATACTGGCGTCCACAACGCGGCGCGTTGTCCGCTCACTTTCAGGCCATTATTGGCCCAGGTGTTGCACGTATGCCAGAAGCTGTAGGCCCATTGCCCTTCATAAAAAGCATCGTGCCCCGCATAGGTGTGGCCCGGCAGGTACTGCACCTGGCCGGCCGCATCGGGCCGAAAGCTACCCTGCACGTAGGCCACCAGCCGGGCATATTGCTCGGGCGTGAGCTCTAGCCGCACGCAGGTGGTGCTGGGCGTAAGCTCGCTGGCCTTGTAAAAAGTGGTGTGCATGGCCGACGTGCCCAGGTGAAAAGCCGCCCGAAACGCAATCGGAAACGTCAAATCGCCCCAGCCCGGAATGTAGAAAAAGCCTTTATCACCCCAACCAAAGGCCAGATACTCGTAGCCCGCACTGTCGCGGCTGGTGGTGTGGGCATATTTTATCTGGCGGCTCCAATCGGCCTGGGCGGTGCGCACGGGCAGCACCAGGTCGGTATGAATGCCATTAGGCGTGTAGAGGTACACCGGAATGCGCGGTCCGCCCGGTGGCACCGGCTCGGCTGCCACCGGTATCATGGCCAAGCCAAAGGCGGCGGCCACGTACAGCAGCAATATTGCGATGAAGCCGCCGAGGGCGTAGCCGATAACTTTCAGAGATTTGCGAAGGAAGTTGCTCATACTCGGCAAACATAGCGCCGCCAGCAGCAGCGCGAACCTTGTAGTTCGCGTTCGTACGTGAGCCGCCAAACGTGCTTAGACAAACGCGAACTATAAAGTTAGTGCCACTGCCGCACCAAGCTCTCCGAATTCATACAGTAGCGCACGCCGCTCGGCTCCGGCCCATCGGCAAAAACGTGGCCCAGGTGCCCGCCGCACACATTGCAGCACGCCTCCATCCGCTGCATGTGGTGGCTGTCGTCAAACGTGTACCGAATAGCATTCTTGGCAAGCGGCTGGGTAAAGCTTGGCCAGCCCGACATAGCGTGGTACTTCATAGCCGAGTCAAACAACCAACTGCCACACCCCGCGCATGCATACACGCCCGGCTCGTAGCTGCGGCAATATGCATTGCGATACGGCGGCTCGGTGCCGCGCTGCCGCAGCACCGCATACTGCTCTGGTGTCAATTGCGCTTGCCACTCGGCTTCGGTTTTATCCACACGGCGGGGCGGCTCGGGGTTGCTGTATTTAGCGTAGTACAGGATGTCTTTCCAATGCAGCATCTAGTGCAAAGTGGCAAAAAGCCCGGTTACCCTTGGCAGCCGGGCTTGATAGAAGCATAGGTTATAAACTGGCAAACCTGATGCGGAGTTTCTGTTACCGGCCGGTTGCGTTACACTATTTATACC
>CAXUKA010000292.1:0-8644 GCA_964251335.1 uncultured Hymenobacter sp. | reverse complement strand
AGCCGGCAGTGGCTACCTCCTTTGAAAAGGATAATGGCCAGTAAGCGATGGCGGCACTGGCGCGGCGAGTAACTACTTCTAAATCATACTAGTAGCAGTCTGATTTGAGATATAGCTGCAACTTGAATTAGTAATCAGTTATTTATCCAAATCGAAAGAACACGGTTTGGCTGCCCCTATCCTTGGCATAGTCGAGGAAGTTTTTGAAATTGCCCAGGTCTTGCCTGAAACTATCGCGGATATACCCGTCGCCTCTGTCAAGGTTGAACTCAGCAAAGTAGACTTCCCGGCCCAGCGTATCGTAGGCGGTGGGCTGCAAGCGGGCGGGCAGGTCGGTCAGCAACGCGAGCTGAGCCAGTAGCTGCGTAATGGTTTCACGCACGCTGTCTAGGTTACCCTCCAGTCGGGCGTTATCGGCAGCGGCCCGAGTTAGCATTCGCTGTCGCTCCTCTTCATTTTCTGCAAACTCCAACTCTTCGGCCAATTCCTCTTCGGCCCGATAATTTTCCATATCGTAGAGCGGTGAAACGTCCACGCCCGTTATCCGGCCAATCTGGTCGAGTTCGGGCTCCTCATCTATCACGCCGGGGCGGCACATCAGGTTGCAGAACGTGCGGCTGAGGCGGTGGAGGCAATATTCTTCTTCTGTTTCAATACCAAAATCTTCCTGGTTGGTAGTCCAAAGGAAAATATCGAGTCCCATGTGGCGGCTGGTTAGGTGATGTTTCGGGTGACCAAGCTACAGCACGTTAGTAGTCTTGTGGCTTGGCTTTGCCTTATCGCTCAGCTAAGCGGGTACTTTTGCTGAAATTTCTCGCCGGCCAACGCTGGCCCCGGCCTCTACGTTAGCTTACTCCTATGACGAAAGCCGTTTTTATAGCCACTACCGAGCCGTACAGCGGCAAGTCGCTCGTCGCCTTAGGCTTAGTGAATATGCTGCTGGGGCAGGCTCGCAAGGTCGGCTATTTCAAGCCTCTCATCGACCACGACCCGGCTCAGCAGGCTGACCCGCATTTAGCCACCATCGTCAGCTACTTCAAGCTGGCGCTGCCCGCCGCCGACACCTACGCCTACACCCGCCCCGAGGCGCTGCGCCTGTTTGAAACCGGGGCGCAGGGCGAGCTGATTGACACCGTCATCCGCAAGTTCAAGCACTGGGAAGACAGCTGCGATTTTACGGTGGTGGAGGGCAGCGACTTCGTGGGGCCGGGCCAGGCGTTTGAGTTCGATGCCAACGTGTCGATTGCCAAAAACCTCGGCGTGCCGGTTATCCTCGTCATTTCGGGCGAAGCCAAAAGCACGGCCCAGGTGGTGAGCGCAGTACTCACGGCCCTGCGCAGCTTCGAGGCCCGCGAGGTACCGGTACTACTCGTGGTGGCCAACCGCATTGCGCAAACCCAGGCCGACGATGTGCAGGCCCTGCTGCGCCACCAGCTGCCCGCCGATGTGCTGCTGGCCGTCATTCCCGAAGACCCCAACCTCCTGCACCCTACCATGCGCGAGATTCAAGCGGGGCTGGGTGGCAAACTCCTCTTTGGCGAGGCTGGGCTGAGCAACCAAGTTGATAACTACGTGATTGGGGCTATGCAAGTACCCAATTTCCTCAATTACCTCAAGGAAAACGTATTAATCGTGACGCCTGGCGACCGGGGCGACATTATTGTGTGCGCCTTGCAGGCCAACCAATCGGCCAGCTACCCTCGGGTGGCGGGCATTGTGCTCTCAACCGGCTCCGAGCCCGACGAGCCAGTGCGCCGGCTGCTTGAGGGTCTGCCCAACGTAGTACCCATCATGGTGGTGCCTACCGGCACGTTTGAAACCACGACCCGCGTGGGAGCCATCAAATCGCGTATCACACCCGATAATCCGAAGAAAATCCAGCTGGCTATTAGCACCTTTGAGCGCTACGTGGGAGTGCGGGCCTTGGAGGAAAAGCTGGTCAGCTTCAAGTCGGAAGGCCTGACGCCGCACATGTTTCAGTACCGGCTGCTGCAATGGGCCAAGCGCTCGCGCCGCCACATTGTGCTGCCCGAGGGCAACGACGACCGCATCTTGCGGGCCGCCGCGCTGCTGCTAAACCAAGATGTAGTGGACCTTACCATTTTGGGCAACCCTGCCGAAGTGGCGGCTTCGATTAAGCGCCTGGGTCTCAATATGCCCGCCGACCACCTGCGCATCATCGACCCGGTAAATTCGGCGTATTATGCCGACTATGTGGAGACGTTTTATGAGCTGCGCAAAGACAAAGGCGTGAACCAGGACATGGCCCGCGACCTGCTGCGCGACGTGTCGTATTTCGGCTCGATGATGGTGTACTAGGGCATCGCCGATGGCATGGTGTCGGGGGCGGTGCACACCCGGCAGCACACCATTCGGCCGGCGTTGCAGTTTATTAAGACCAAGCCGGGCGTGTCGGTGGTGTCGTCGGTGTTTTTCATGTGCCTACCCGACCGCGTGGCTGTGTTCGGCGACTGCGCCGTAAATCCTAACCCCACGGCCGAGCAGCTGGCCGAAATCGCCATCTCGTCGGCCGAGAGCAGCAAGGCTTTTGGTATCGAGCCGCGCATCGCCATGCTTTCGTACTCATCGGGCACCTCCGGTGCGGGGGCCGATGTAGAAAAGGTGCGCCAAGCCACCGAGCTGGTGCGCCAAAAACGCCCTGACCTCAAGGTAGAAGGCCCCATTCAGTACGACGCCGCCGTGGACCCGCTGGTGGGCCGCCAGAAGCTGCCCGACTCGGAGGTGGCTGGCCAGGCCAGCGTGCTCATTTTCCCCGACCTCAACACCGGCAACAACACCTACAAAGCCGTGCAGCGCGAAACCGGTGCGCTGGCCATCGGCCCGGTATTGCAGGGCCTGAACAAGCCGGTGAACGACCTCAGCCGCGGCTGCACCGTGGACGATGTTTTTAATACTGTGGTCATTACCGCTATTCAAAGCCAGCAAGGCCAGTAGTTTAATGAGGAAACTTAAGCTGTCATACTGAGCGCAGCGTAGTCGAAGCATCTCTACTGCTCAAGTAATCATAAGCGTCTGGGTTAGTTAACCGGTAGAGATGCTTCGACTACGCTGCGCTGCGCTCAGCATGACCGCCGTTTTTAATTGTATAGCATGACCATCTTCGTTATCAACTCTGGCAGCAGCTCCATCAAATACCAGCTTTTTCGCTGGCCCGACGAGCGGCCCGCGTGCAGCGGCTTAGTCGAGCGCATCGGGTCGGAGCAGGCAGTTATCACGCACAAGGTTTTTGCGGCTGACGCCGCGCCCACCGAGCAACGCCTCACGCTGCCCCTCCCTGACCATGAGGCCGGCCTACTCGAAGTGGTGCGCCTGCTCACGACTGGCCCCACCGCCAGCATCCAGAACCCTAGCGAGATAGACGTAGTGGGCCACCGGGTGGTACACGGCGGTGAAGCGTTTGCCGCCGCTACGCTGATAACCCCTGAGGTGGAAGCCGAAATCCGGCGATTATTTTCCTTGGCGCCGCTGCACAACCCGTCCAATTACCTGGGCACGCAGGTGGCGGCACAGGTTTTCCCGCAGGCGCGGCAGGTGGCGGTGTTCGACACGGCGTTCCACCAAACGTTGCCCGAATACGCGTTTCGCTATGCCCTGCCTACGGCGCTGTACACCGAGCAGCGCATCCGTAAGTATGGCTTTCACGGCACCAGCCACCAATACGTAGCCGCTCAGGCCGTGGCTTATCTGGAAAATCCTGACGCAAAGCTCATCACCATTCACCTCGGCAATGGGTGCAGCATGGCGGCTGTGCACCACGGCCGCAGCCTTGATACCAGCATGGGTTTCAGCCCCTTGGCGGGCCTCGTGATGGGTACTCGCTCGGGCGACCTCGACCCCTCGGTGCTGCTGCACCTGCTGGGGCCGCTGGGCTACACCGTCGAGCAAGTCAACACGCTGCTCAATAAAAAAAGCGGCATGCTGGGCCTCACTGGCCAGAGCGACATGCGCGACATCGGCCAGGCGCTGGCAGCCGGCGATGCTCGCGCAGAGCTTGCCTACGCCCTATATGCTTACCGCATCCGGCAGTATATCGGGTCGTACACGGCCGTACTCAATGGCCTAGATGCCATCGTATTCACGGCCGGCGTGGGCGAAAATGATGCGCTGGTACGCCAGTTGGCTTGCCAGGATATGGACTTCTTTGGTCTGGCCCTGGATGAAGATAAGAACAGACAGCGCCTGCCGGGCTTGCGCGACTTGAGTGCAGCAACGTCCCGGGCGAAAATTCTGGTTATTCCGACTAATGAGGAATTGGAAATAGCCCGGCAGTGCGCTGTGCTGGCGTAGTACCCTACCCCCGGCCCCTCCCCTCCGGGAGAGGGGAGCCTGACGACTGGTTACGTTCGCTTACGTCTGATGACAATTGCCTCCCCTCTCCCGGAGGGGCTGGGGGTGGGTTGCTACGCTCACGCCATGAGCTGGCTTCCAGCGGGGCCAAACTGCTGCAGCAGATACGCATAAAAAACACTCGTATCCACGTGCTTAGCCACCTGCACCCAGTGGCCCGAGCCGAACTGGCGCACGGTGCGGCCTGCCCCAGCCCTGGCCGGGATGATGGCTAATTCCACCAGTTCTATCTCAAACGCCTCGGGAATGGCTAGGTAACTGGTAGCCAGCACATCCCACATAAAATAGGTGTACTCGTAGGTGGGGATGGTTGCCACCGTAGTAGCCCAGAATTGCCCCGCCAAGTGGCTGAGTGAGTGGCTGCCTTGCGCCGCTAGCTGCCGCAGAAATGCCACGTTGACGGGCACTTGGTTGGTCACATCGAGCGGGATGAGGGTGAGCGGCAGGTCGTAGGTGAGCAATTGCTGCGCGGCGATGGGGTCCCAGAATACGTTCCACTCGGCGCTGCCGTCTTGGTTGTAGGTGCGCACGTTGCCGGGCACGTCTACGGCACCGCCCATCCACACCACCTGCCCGATGCGGCTGGCCAGGCTGGGGTCGAAGGCCAGGGCTTGCACCAGCGTACTGCACGGCCCGGTGAGCAGCACCGTGACGGGCTGCGTGGCCGCATCGAGCTGCGCCCGCAGCACCTCGGGACTAGGCCGGAGGTCTACCCGGTCGATTTCGCTGGCCAGTAGCAGCAAGCTAGGAAAGGCATTGAGCATGCGCGGCTGCGCCCGCCAGGCCGACGGGAAAGCATTGACACCGTGGTACTGCCCCACGCTCACGGGCACGTGCGCCTGCCCTAGTAAGCGCAGGAGTTTGCAAGTCGTTTCGAGGGCGGGCTCGGCGTAACAGTCGGCCGGCGTGATGGAAACGCCTAGCAGCTCGACTTGCGGCATGGTGAGCAGCAGCAACAAGGAGAGAAAGTCATCGACGCCCCCGTCGTGGTCGAAAAGCACGGGCAGCTTGGAAGAAGAATTGACCATAGGCAGCGGAGAAAGGCGCAAAAGCAACCCGTAAACTTAGGCCTTACTACTGCTCAAAGCGAGTAGATGCCGCACCGGCTATAGCTGAGTTAAGCGGCACACTTGCCGGGTTGGTCGACAAACAGTGCGCTCACAGAATCAATAATACCTTATCGAACAATTACTTACCTAAAACAAGGAAATTCACCCATTCTGGCTCTGGCACAGCGCTTGCCTTTGGTAGGGCAGACGCGTCGTTCTTTTTTCCTTTCTCCTTTTACCTCTTTTCACTCATGAAAGCCTCCCTCTTTTCCTTCGTTGCTGCCGTTGCTCTGCTCGCTACTACTGCCGCTTCGGCCGCTCCTTTTGACCACGACCGCGACCTGCGCCGCATGTCACCCCGCGAACGCGCTCGCTACGAGCAAGCCCAGCGTGAGCAAGAGCGCCAGCAGGCCCGCGAACGCGCTCGCTGGGAAGCTCAGCACCGCTACGACCGTGGCCCAGCTCACCCCTACGGGCACCGCTAGGCGCTTGGCATTCTGACCATAAAAACAGCCCCGAACTTCTACGGAAGTCCGGGGCTGTTTTGCTTTTCGAGTTAAAATGGCTGGGAGCAGATGACTACCAAGGGCCTGCTACGGCATTCCGTGGCAGGCCTTTGTTGCGTGAGCGTTACGCCATCAACACTATAATAACTTACTGATAATCTTACTTCTGCGCCCGAGCACGCGGAAGCAATAAGGTATTATTTGTGTAATAATTATGAAATACTGAAGCCGGACTTTTGCACCGTCAAGCAGAATCATGGGCCAGCAATTCTTTTTAGAAGCGGCCATGATTGCGCTCTTACTGCTGGCTTTCCCACGGCCGGCCACTCGCTGCTAAGTACCTACTCCCCACACTTTTCATGAAACACTATTCTACTAGCATAAGCGCTCGATTAGAGCGCTTCGGGCGGAGCTTTGCCCCGCCTTTGGTACTGACACTGCTGGCGCTGCCGGCCCTGGCCCAGACCCAGGCCGTGAGCGGCCAGGTAAAAGACGCCAAAGGCGAAGGCCTGCCGGGCGTAAACGTCATTCTGAAAGGCACCTCGCAAGGCACTGTCACCAATTCTGCTGGCAACTATTCGCTAGCGGTACCAGCCAACCAAGCTGGGGCTACGCTTGTGTTCTCCTTCATCGGCTATAAGTCGCAGGAAGTAGCAGTGGGTGAGCAAGCCTCGGTGAACGTGACGCTGGGCGAAGACCGGCAAGAGCTGGAAGAAGTGGTGGTAACCGCGCTGGGCATCAAAAAAGAAGCCCGTACCATCGGCTACACTACGCAGGATATATCGGGGGCGCAGCTGGTGAAAGCCCGCGAGCCCAACCCGGTAAACTCGTTGACTGGCAAAATCGCGGGCCTCACGGTAGCGCCCAGCGCCGAGCTGCTGGGGCGGCCGCAGCTCATCTTGCGCGGCAGCTCTAACATCCTGTTTGTGGTTGATGGCGTGCCGGTTAACTCTGACACCTGGAACGTGAGCGCCGACGATATCGAAACCTACACGGTGCTGAAAGGCCCGAATGCAGCCGCGCTCTACGGCTCGCGCGGGCAGAATGGGGCCATCATGATAACCACCAAGCGTGGCACCGGCGACAAGCGCCGCGTGGCGGTAGAGTTTAACAGCAGCACCCAGATTCAGCCGAGCTTTTTGGCTTTGCCGGAAAAGCAGAACGAGTATGGCTTTGGCTCGAACTACCAGTATGCCTACACCAACGACCTCTACGACGTGGGCAACGTGAACCGCCGCGCCAACATCTGGGGGCCGCGCTTTGAGGGGCAAAATGTGCCGCAGTACGACTCGCCGGTGGTGAATGGCGTGCGTCAGGGCACGCCCTGGACGGCGCGGGGCGCGAACAATTTTCGCGACTTTATGGGCGTGGGCGTACTTTCGAACAACAACGTGTCGATATCGTCGAGCGGCGACAACTACGATGTGCGCTTGTCGGTGTCGAACAACTACCAGAAGGGCATGGTACCCAATACTGGCCTGAATATCACCAACTTCAACCTGAGTACGGGCGTCACGTTCAACCCCCGCCTCAAGTTTGACGGGGCGTTGAATTTGAGCTTGCAGAACTCGAACAACATTCCGCAGAGCAGCTCGGGGCCGGAAAGCGAAACCTACATTTTTCAGGTGTACGGCTCGGCCTCGTGGTCGGTGAAGGACATGCGCGACTACTACAAAGGTCCGCAGGGTATCCCCGGCGTGCAGCAGTACTACGCCGAGTACGGGCGCGGCAATAACCCCTATTTCGTGGCCTACGAGTGGCTGTATGGGCACAAGAAAACCGACCTCTACGGCTACGGCCGCCTCAGCTACCAGCTCGCCAAAAACCTGAATGTGGCCCTACGCTCGCAGGTGACGACCTGGAACCAGCTGCGCACCGAGAAGGTGCCGTACTCGGCCATCACCTACAAAACGCCCGATATCCGCCAGGGCGACTACCGCGAAGACCGCCGCAACCTGCTCGAAAACAACACCGACCTGCTGATAACCTACAACCACGATTTAGGTAAAGATTTCAAGTTGAGTGCCTTAGCAGGGGCCAACATTCGGTTGTTCAACTACAATTCGAGCTGGGCTACGACCGACTTCCTCATCGTGCCAGGGGTGTACAACTTCAGCAACTCGAAAAACCCGGTGCAGAGCTACGACTTCGGCTCCGACATGACGGTGCTGAGCGCCTACGCCACCGCCGACTTGGGCTGGAAAAACTACGCCAACCTGGGCGTGACCGGACGCTTCGACAAGAGCTCGACGCTGCCAGCGGCCAACCGCACGTTCTTCTACCCCTCAGTGTCGCTGAGCACGGTCATTAATGACTATATCCATTTGCCCGAGGCCATCTCGTTTGTGAAGCTGCGCGGCTCGTATGCCGCCGTGCGCTCGGCCCTCACGCAGTACAGCATTGGCTCGGCCTACCAGGCCGTGACTGGCAACTCGGTATCGAGCCTCCTCGGCTACGGCTCGGAAGTAGTGACCTCGTACGATGGCCCGAGCTACTACAACCAGAACACCTACACCATCTCCAAGCCCTACAACAACCTGCCAGCGGCGGGCTACACCACCACGCTGGCCAACGCCAGCCTGAAGCCAGCGCTATCCTCGTCGTTTGAGTTTGGCTTCGATGCCAAGTTTCTGGGCAACCGCTTGGGCCTGGATGTGACGCACTTCATCTCCACCAACGGCGCGCAGATGTTTGCCTTGCCGGTCGCCTCTTCGTCGGGCT
>CAXUKA010000291.1:0-8658 GCA_964251335.1 uncultured Hymenobacter sp. | reverse complement strand
GTGTACGGCACCCGCAATGCCGGCCCCAAATTCGTGCGCGACTTCGTAGCCGCCTGGGCCAAAGTAATGGACGCCGACCGCTTCGACCTAGCTAAAAAGTAAGCGTTAAATCGGCCAGATTTTCCTGACTGGCTATATTGAAAAAACGCCGCCCTGGCAATGGGGCGGCGTTTTTTTGTGGCATCAGCTTCCTAAGCTAAGCAGCACACTACTTTTACCGGCTCGCCACTCCTAACCCGGCCAGCCCTGCTATGACTGTTTCTTCCTGTCTGCGCCTACTGCCGCTGCTGCTACTGCTGGCCTGCGAAAGCAAGCCACCTGCCAGCACCGCCCCCACTGCTACGCTGCCAGCTACTACACCTGCCCCCACTCCACCTGCCGCCGCCAAAGTAGCGGGCGACACGTTGCATACTTTCACTTGGGAAGACGATGTTTGCCAGAACACGGGCACCTTCGCGGCCGGGGCGTACACCCAGCGGCAGTTGCGCGACACGTATTGGGTGGTAAATGGATTCAGTGTACTTACCAATACTACGACTTTCGATTTTAAGGACTACAACGATACCCATTTCAAGCAGACGGCCGCGCAGCTCCGGCACGAGCACGACTCACTAGCGACACTGCTGCGCGGCTTGCAAGTGGTGCCAGTAGCCTTCTGGCAAAAGATGAAGCACCTGCGGGAGCTACAGCTGGCCGAGCAGTATGTGCAGGGCCAGGCTGAGTTAGAAGGGTATTTCCGGCCGAGCTCGCTGCTACACAATCGCTACTACAGCCACTGCACCGCCTACGCCGATGCGCTTGCCTCGACCGATACGGCCACCGTGCTGCGCGCCTGGCGCAAGCTGGTCGATGAGGAGAAAATCAATAACGGCGACCCGCAGTACCTGGAAAACGAATACATACAGGCATCGGCCTTGCCGACAGGTATCAACTATGCCAAAATGAAACTCATGACGTTTGGCTGGGGCAATTGTGCCAATGAGCTAAGCAAGTACAACGCGCTAGAACAACAGTACCGCCTGACTGAGCGCTTCGAAAAGCTTTTCAAGCAAGTCAAGCAAAGCAATTGCGTAGACGTGGACTGACGTTGTAGCCAGGGCCGGGCAAGGCCGCAGGCCAGGCAGGCCCTACCTTGGGGCCAAAATTCTCCTCATGCATAAAGGCCGCCTCGAAGCATTCAGCGATGGTGTTATCGCCATCATCATCACCATCATGGTGCTGGAACTCAAAGTGCCGCACGGCGACAATTTTGCGGCGCTACGGCCGCTGCTGCCGGTGTTTCTAAGCTACGTGCTGAGCTTTATCTACGTCGGCATCTACTGGAACAACCACCATCACCTGCTTACGGGCGTGGGCAAAGTAAACGGCACTGTGTTGTGGGCCAACCTGCACCTGCTGTTCTGGTTGTCGATGACGCCGGTAGCTACCGGCTGGATGGGCGAAAACCACTTTGCGCCGGCCACGCTGGCGCTCTACGGAGTGGTACTGCTGATGTCGGCCGTGGCCTTCATCATCTTGCAAGCCTGCCTGATAGCGGCGAACGGGCGCAGCTCGATGCTGGGGCAGGCCGTGGGGCGCGACTGGAAGGGCAAGGTGTCGATGGGGCTCTACGTGGTAGGCATAGCCAGCAGCTTCTTCAGCACCTGGGCCTCAGGGGCGTGCTATGTAGTAGTGGCGCTGGTTTGGCTGGCCCCAGACCCGCGCATCGAGCGGGCGGTGCGGAAAGCGGCTGTACCTGAGTAAGTCGCTAACTATTTTAGATTACGGCTGCTCCTGACTTGCGCACCAGTGGTGGGCTAGTGTAGTATGCCTAGGTCGAAAATCAGTAACTTGCAAGAGCTAAGCTACTAGCCTCTAATACTTTCAAAATATTCCAAATAATTTACAACCTTATCTATAGCAGGTGCATACACGTTTACTTCGTCGGTTTATTATTTTCTTTTTTGGGTATTTGCTAACCGTCCGTGCAGTGGCGCAGGCCCCGGATTTTGAGCAGGCTATGCAGGTGGGCGAGCAACTGCCCGCCACGCTGGTTGTCAGCGACGCCATCGTGGATGAGGTAGCCCTCGATGCAGCCGGCAACCGCTACGTGGTTGGGTATATGGCAGGCAATGTGCGCTTTGGCACGATTACCCTCAGTTGCACCGGCAACCTATCCGATATATTTGTGGCTAAAATCGACCCGGCTGGCAACTACCTGTGGGCCGTGCGGGCCGGCGACCCGGCCGGCAATGAAACTGCCTCCAGCATCGCCATCGATGCGCTAGGCAACGCTTATATCATCGGCTTATTTTCGGGGCCTACGATGACAATCGGCACTACCGTCCTGACGAATAACTCGCCTACCCAAACCAGCGAGACTTCGTTTGTGGCGAAGCTCAGTGCGAGCGGGCAGTGGCTATGGGCAACCAGATTTGGGACCTCCGGCAAGGATGTGGTCCACGATATTGCGGTCGACGTGGCGGGTAACGCCTTCCTCACGGGCAGCTTTAGTAGCCCGCAGCTAGCTTTTGGCGCTACCGTGCTGAGCCCAACTGCACCATCGATTACTACCCTGTTTGTGGCCAAGACAGACCCGGCTGGCAACTACCTGTGGGCCGTGCGCGGCGGGGGCGGCCGGGGCGTATCGGGCCAGGACATCACTATCGACGCCCTGGGCAACAGCTATATTGCTGGCAGCACTAGCAGCCCGAGCACGGTTTTTGGCACCCTCACGCTCACCCACACCGGGAGCGGGCAGGCCGTGCTGGTAGCCAAGCTTTCGCCCACGGGCAATTACCTCTGGGTGACGAAAGGTGGCGGCAACGGCCCGCTCTCCGAGACGCCGACGCACCTGGCGCTTGGGGCCAATGGGAACACATACGTAGCCGGTAATTTTCAAAACAACGGTGCGCAGTTTGGCACTACCGCGCTGCCCAACGCCGGAGGTGACGACATTTTTGTGGCCCAGCTCGACGGGGCCGGCAACTGGGGCTGGGCGGCCCGGGCAGGCGGGGCCAGCAGCGATGGCAGCTCAGGCCTCGTTGCCGACCAGCAGGGCGGCGTGTACGTTACGGGTTATTACTGGAACGCCGCGCTGACGATTGGCTCAACTACCTTGCCCTACCAGGGCCTATTCGACGACGGCTTCTTGGCCAAGCTGGATGCCTCGACCGGCGCGTGGCGCTGGGCCACCCGCATGGGCGGCTCGCTCAACGATGTTGGGCTTAGCCTAGCCCTCGATACCCGAAACAACCTGCACGTGGCCGGCTACTACCAAAGCCCCCTGCTGAGTTTGCCGCCACTAACACTGCCGGGCGTGACGAGCGGGGCCGGTGGGTCGGGCTTTCTGACCACGCTGGCCACCGACCCCAGGGTGCGCATCGGCGGCGACTCGCTGCTGTGCGGGGCTGGCACCCAGCTAACGGCAACTGGCCCGGCCCCTATAGTAGCGTACCGCTGGAGCACGGGGGCTACCACGCCCACCATCACCGCTACGCAGCCGGGCCTGTATTCTGTGACGGTCACTTTCGGCAGTGGGCTGACCAGTACGACGCAGTTTCGAGTGGTGGCGTTCGCCTCATCGGCAAGCATCAGTGGCGATTCGCTGCTGTGCCCCGGGGCCTCTACTCTACTTACGGCCCTCGGGGCAGGCAGTGGCGCAACCTATCAGTGGAGTACCGGGGCCACTACTCCAGCCATTCCCGTGACGCAGCCCGGCACTTATTCCGTCACCATCCGTTACGGCACAGCGTGCTCGGCCACGGCGCAGCATACAGTGCGGCTCCCCACGCTGCGCCTGACCGGTGACACCCAGCTGTGCGGCCCAGGCAGCAGCCTGGTGCTGACGGCGGCAGCGCCGGGGTCCACTGCCCTGCGCTGGAACACAGGCGCTACTACGCCCAGCTTGGCTGTGGGACAGGCCGGCACCTACAGCGTGGTGGCTACCTTCTCCAATGGCTGCTTGCTTATTGCCTCACAGGTGGTTACGCGAGCAACTCTGTCACTCAGTGGCGACACAGTGCTGTGCCCTGGCCGAAGTAGCACCCTCACGGCTGGGTTTGCGACCCCAGCTACGTACCAGTGGAGCACGGGCGCAACTACGGCCAGCATCGCGGTAACACAGCCCGGCATCTATACCGTCACGGCTCACTCCACGCTACCACCTTTCTGCGTGACTACCAGCCAGCTGCGCGTGCGGGCCAGCCAGCTGCTAGCGGCTTTTACGCTGGGGGCCGACACTACGCTGTGCGACTACCAGAGCCTGCTGCTGCACGCACCTGCTCTGGGGGCGCTGGTTACCTATCGCTGGTCGGATGGCTCGGCCGGGGCCACCCTGCGCGTGGCACAGCCGGGCACGTACACCTTGCGCATCAGTACGCCCTGCGAGGAGCGCACCGCCAGCCGCCGCGTGGCGTACCAGAGTTGCCTGCTGATTCCGAACGTTATCACTCCCAATGAGGACCACCTTAACGACCGGTTTGTGATACAAGGCCTGGCTCCTGGGGCCTGGGCGCTCACCATTTACAACCGCTGGGGCCGGCAGGCGTTCACTACACCAGCCTACGCACACGACTGGGGCCACGATGCTGCACCAGGGCTATACTACTACCTGCTGCGGCAGGCCAATGTCACTTACAAAGGCTGGCTGGAGGTGGTTCGCTAAGCGTTGGGTTAACCAGCACAGCCCCAGCCCTTCTATCCGCCTAAAAACCTGCGCAGCGCCAGGTGGTACTTAGCTTTGAGGCATCCCACCCTCTTAGCTAATCTTCCTCATGAAAAAGCTGTGCTCGTGCTGCTTGTTCGTCCTTTTACTGATAATGGCAGGTGCGCAGTCTGCCGCTGCGCAAGGCCCGACGCTCCTCAACCACATTGCCTTGTATGTGGTTGACTTGCAGAGAAGCAGCGATTTTTATAAAAACGTACTGCAATTGCAAGAAATACCCGAGCCGTTTAAGGATGGCAAGCACGTATGGTTTCGTATCGGGCCGCACAGCCAGCTGCACGTTATCCAGGGCAATAAGGTGCAGGAACATGACATTAATACGCACCTGGCTTTCAGCGTTAAAAACCTGGCCAAGTTCATGGCGCACCTCGACAAGCTGGGCGTGCGCTACGGCAGTTGGAAGGGCGAGCCGGGCAAAACCACGCCCCGCCCCGACGGCGTGCAGCAGATTTACCTGCAAGACCCCGATAACTTCTGGCTGGAAGTGAACGACGACAAATTCTGAGACCGGGCCTACAAGTCGGAATACGCGGTGGGGCGCAGAAAGGCGATATCGATGTGCGATACGTTGTGCTGGTACTCGGGCAGGGCAGAAAGGCGCTTCCACTCGGGGTCGCTGCCGAAAGCTTTCCAGTGCTCCTCCCGCGCCGCCTTATTGGCGAAGGTGGTCATATACATCAGGTTAGGCATTTTTGAGCCAAATAAAACCTCTCCGTAAAAAAGGCTATTAAAGCCCAGCCGGGCAAACAGCTTTATCTCGCCGCCCGCATTGAACATCTGCACCTTGTTGCGAAATAGCTGTTCGCTGGCTCCTTCGTAGCTGCGTAGCTCGTAGACGCGCTCGCTCCGGGGCGCGTCGAGTTGCGGGGCCGTCAGCGCGGTCATTTCCTCGAAGGCTTTGAGAAAAATGGTTTCCAGGCGCGTGTAGGCGGGGTTATCGTAGGGAGCATCGAGGTAGTGGCCACCCTGGGCCAGGAGCTTGCTGGTAGTTGCCAGCGCCACCTTTTCGCGCTGCTGAAGCGAAGCAAAAGGCGTGAGCACGTACACGCGCCTATCGGCGGCCGTATCGTTGCCGATGGGCTTGAACACGCCGACGGTGGCAATACCCGCCGCGTGCAGCGCCGGCAGGTATTGGTGTTGCAAAAAGCTGTCGGTCAACGCTTCCTGGCGGCCGTTTTTGAGATGATATACTTTTAGCTCAAAATACGCCGGGCGCTTGGCCAGCGGGCTGGCCGCCAGGGCTGCGCCAATGAACCAATAACTTAGGCAACTGATAACCAGCAGGCAGACAAGCTTTTTCATGGGGTGGGCAGGACTAAGAGTAGAGTAGCTCGGCGAAAATACACCTCCTACCGCCGCGCCCCTGGCAAACCCACTTACAGGCGCGGGTCCACGGGCTCGCTTTCCAGCGCCAGCACCCCAAATACGCACTGGTGCACCAGCCGCAGCGGCTGCCCAGCCACAAAGCGCTCCAGACCCTCCACCCCGAGCGAAAACTCACGTAAGGCTAGGTTGCGCTTGGCCTTTACGTTGCGCTGGCGCAGGCGCTCCAGGTTACCAGGTAGCAGGTAGTCGGGGCCGTAGATGATGCGCAGGTACTCGCGCCCCCGGCACTTGAGAGCAGGCTGAATAAGGCTGCGGCCGGTTTTCGGGATGAAGTCGTAGGGCTTTACCACCATGCCTTCGCCCCCGCTGGCGGTAAGGTTCGCCCACCATTCGGTGGCCGCCTCGACCTCGGCCGGGTCGGTAAGAGGTACTACGCGGTAGGGCGTGGCGCGCAGTAGGCCAGGGTCCGCGAGGCTGAGGGCGCGCAGCGTTTCCATGTGCCAGGCGTGGTCGCGGTCGAAGTACGTGTGGCCCTCCGTGGCGAGCAGGTGGAAAGGGGCCAGCTTGAGGTCATCAAGCGACTGCACCGGCCAGCAGTAGCGGCGGTAGGCATCAGCGTAGTCGGTGGCGGCTTCGCGGCGGGCGGTGGTGCGGGCCAGCAGCGCAGCGGCCCCGTCGAGTCCACGGGCAGTGGCTTGGGCGAGCACGGCTTCGGCCTGGGGCAGGGCCGCGCTGGCGGCAGCGGCCACGGCGGCGTACTGGTTTTTGACCAGCTCCTGCGCCTTGGCCGACCACGGCAGCAGCTCGGCATCAAGGCACACCCAGTCGGTGCTGAATTTCTCCCAGAAGCCGGCCGTAGTGAGAGCATCGCGCAGGCGGGCGAGGAAGGCCGTTTCCAGCTCGGCATCGGTGAAGAAATTGCGGCCAGTGCGGGTGTAGCATTTGCCCAGCCCCTCGCCCACCACGCCCAGCCGGCGCTGAATGGCGGCTTCGTCGCGGCCTAGCACCACTACTACGCGGCTGCCCATGTGCTTTTCTTCGCACACCACGCGCTCCACACCCTGGCGCTGATAGTAGGCGAATGCTTCGGCAGGGTGTTCTAGCAGGTCAGGCAGCTCCGAGGTTTCGGTGGGCGACATGGTGGGCGGCAAGTACAGCAGCCACTTGGGGTTGAGCGCAAAGCGCGACATGACCTCCAGGGCGGCCACGGCGTTTTCCTCCCGAATAGTCACGGTATTAAGTAAGCGCGTGTTGATGAGCTGCTTGCCAGTCACATCGCGGATATCGAGCAGGTCGTCGTGCTGCTGTTGGGCAGTAGTACTTAGTGCCTCAGGTGGAGTGCTTAGGTCGGCGGGGCGCAGGGGGTTGTAGTGCAGCGGGCGGCTGGGCTCGCAGTACACCTGGTGGGCGGGCACGCTCACCAGCGCCCGCTCGGGGTAGCGCAGGGCCGTGAGGCGGCCGCCAAACACGCAGCCCGTGTCAATATCAATGGTGTTATTGAGCCACTCCGGCTCGGGCACCGGCGTGTGGCCATACACCACCGTGGCGCGGCCCCGGTAGTCGGCCGCCCAGGCGTAGCGCACGGGCAGGCCAAACTCGTCAATCTCGCCCGTGGTTTCGCCAAACAGCGCAAAGCTGCGCACCGCCCCCGAGCCCCGGCCCTGCATGGCCTCGGGCATGCCCGCGTGGGCCAGCACCAGCCGGCCGCCGTCGAGCACGTAGTGGCTGGTGAGGCCATCTAGAAAGAGCCGTACCTGCTCTTTGAAAGCAGCCGGCTCGGCTTCGAGCTGGGCCAGGGTTTCGCCCAAGCCGTGGTTGACGGTCACGTTTTTACCGTTGAGGTGGCGCAGCAGCTTGATGTCGTGGTTGCCGGGTACGCAGAGGGCCAGGCCATCACGCACCATGCTCATTACCAAACGTAATACCTGTGGCGAGGCAGGGCCACGGTCCACGAGGTCGCCGAGGAAGAGGACTTTGCGGGGAATCCCGACGGGAACCTCACCCCCTAGCCCCCTCTCCAAAAAAGAGGGGGGACTAGTTTTAGCTTCTAGCTCTAGCTGCTCAGTATTAATAGCAGCAGAATCGTCCGGCTCCCCCTCTTTTTTGGAGAGGGGGTCGGGGGGTGAGATTCCCCACACCACCCGCACACCCAAATCCCGCGCATCCTTAACCTCTTCCTCAACAATAGTATACCCCAGTTTACTCAGCAGCTCGCACAGCTCCACATAACACCCGTGCACGTCGCCGATAATATCAAACGGCCCCGTCTCGGCCTGGCGGTTGCTGTAAAGCGGGTCGCGCAGAATGGTTTGCACGGCGTCGACCTCGGCCACGCCGCGCAGGTGAAACACTTGCCGAAAGCCCTCCGCCTTGAGCGAGCGCAGGCTCTGGCGCAGCAGGCGGCGGTGGTTGGCTATTACGTGGGGCTTGAGGCCCTGGCGGTCGGGGCGCAGGCGGTTGCGGGCTTCGGCTACGGCATCGGGTACGTCGAGCACAATGGCCACCGGCAGGCAGTGGTGCTGGCGCGCCAGGGCAACCAGGCCCTTGCGGTCTTCGGCACGCACGTTAGTGGCATCGACCACCGTGAGGCGACCGCGCTTGAGGCGCTTGGCCACCCAGTAGTGCAG
>CAXUKA010000290.1:0-8676 GCA_964251335.1 uncultured Hymenobacter sp. | reverse complement strand
AATCTGGTTGCCCGCGATTTCTCCGAGCAGTCTTGCAATATTGCCGGCCTTGATGCCATTTTCCTCCTGCATTTCCTCCTCGCCCAGTACTTCCACGCGCTCGGGCTGGTCCTCGATGCGCGAGTTGGTGCGGGTGGCCGTTACCACGACTTCGTCGATTTCGGCGGCACTGGGGGCCAGAAGCAGGGTAATGGGCGCGCCGCCCGGCACGGGCGCAGCTACGGTACGCGTCTCATAGCCAAGCGCTTCTACTCGCAGTCGGGTGCCAGCGGTGGGCGCGGGCGTCAGCTGTACAGTGCCTTGCGCATTGGTAGTGCCGCCCACGCCGGTGCCAGGCACCCCCACGCTGGCCCCAATGAGCGGCTGGCGGCTGACGGAATCGCGCAGCACGAAGGTGAGACTCTGGGCGTGCAGGGCGGCTGGCAGCGCCAGCACAAGCAGCGCAACTAGAAAACGGGATAGCATAGCGGGTAAGCTCGAACTTATTGCTGAATAGGTATTTTTTCTGCAAAACACGACTCCTATTTTGGGGAAATTCTGAAGCGTGGCTAATAGTAGCTTGGACTCTGCGAGTCCGAGTGTGAGCGCAGCTCGCATCCCGCGTAAGCGAACGTATACCAATATAGATGCGAGCTGCGCCTGCGCTCGGACTACAAAGTCCAAGCTACTTTGCGCCCATGACTATCGCCGACCTACGCCAGCACAACCTGATTCTCTTCGAAGCCATCAGCGGCAGCCGCGCTTACGGCACCAATCTGCCGCACTCCGACACCGATTTGAAGGGCGTATTTGTGCTGCCCGAAAACCAGTTTTTTGGCCTCGACTACGTGCCGCAAGTAGCCAATGAAACCAACGACGAGGTGTTTTATGAGCTGCGTCGCTTCGTGGAATTGCTGCTAAAAAACAACCCCACTGTGCTGGAGCTGCTCGGCACACCCGCCGATTGCGTCGTCTACAAACACCCCTTATTCGACCAGTTTCGGCCGCAGGATTTTCTCTCCAAGCTCTGCCGCCAAAGCTTTGCTGAATACGCCGTGGCCCAAATTCGCAAAGCCAAGGGCCTGAATAAGAAGATTAACCATCCCGAGCCACCCGGCCGCAAGTCGGTGCTGGATTTTTGCTACGTCACGGTGGGAGCCGGCGCGCAGCCCGCCGACGTGTGGTTAACCCGCCAAAACCTCACCGCCGCGCAGTGCGGCCTAGCCAACGTGCCGCACCTCACCGACCTCTACGCCCTATTTGTGGACCGCTCGCCCACGCCAACCCTCAGCTACCGAGGCCTCGTGCGCGACCCCGAAACCAGCCAGGATGTGCAACTCTCGGCCGTGCCGAAAGGGGAGGAGCCCGCTGCATACTTGTCCTTCAACCGCAACGGCTACAGCTCGTACTGCCGCGTGTTTCGCGAGTACTGGGAGTGGGTAGAAAAGCGTAACAAAGAGCGATACGAAAACACCGTGCAACACGGTAAAAACTACGATGCCAAAAACATGCTGCACGTTTTCCGGCTGTTGCAGATGGCCGAAGAAATTGCCCTTGCCGGCCAGCTCCAGGTGCACCGCCCCAACCGCGAGTTCCTGCTCCAAATCCGACGCGGTGAGTTTGAATACGCTGAATTGGTAGCCGAAGCCGAGCAGCTGGTAGCGCGGGTCGAAACGGCGTTTACCGCGTCAGCTTTGCCCGAAGCTCCAGATAAAGCGGCAGCGGAAGAGGTGTTGCGGCAAGTGCGCCAGCAGTTTTATGCTGCTTCGATAGAGTAGAAGTAAGTAAGGAATGATTAAAGGTATCACAAGTTTCAATAATTATTGAAACTTGTGATACCTTTACTTCGTCTAGCTTTCTCCAAGGAACGACCCGGCAGATATAAGCTTTACAAGCCCCTATGCCACAACCCAGATTAGTACTCGTCGGCGGCAATGGCTTCGTGGGCAAGCACTTGCGCAGTCACTTTGAGAGCCTTGGTTATCAAGTAGTCAGCATTAGCCGCACCGGCCCAGGCGATGTATACTGGGATGCCTGCACGCTAGGCTCCTGGGCGCAGGCGCTGGAAGGAGCCGACGTGCTGATAAATATGGCCGGCCGTAGCGTCGACTGCCGCTACAACGCTGCCAACCGCCGCGAGATATTGGCCAGCCGCACCGAAAGCACCCGCGTGCTGGGCGCGGCTGTGGCCGCCTGCACTCAGCCGCCCAAAGTGTGGCTGAATGCTTCAACGGCTACTATTTACGCCGATACCCAAGGCGACGCGCCCGCCAATACGGAAGCGGCAGGCATTATTGGGGAAGGGTTTTCAGTGGAAATAGCCACGTCCTGGGAGGCAGCCTTCGACGCCTGCCCGGCCCCTGCTACCCGCAAAGTGGCGCTGCGCACGGCCATCGTGCTGGGGGCCGACGGCGGGGCCTTTCCGGTAATGGCGCGGCTGGCGCGGTTTGGGCTGTGCACGCCGCAAGGCTCGGGGCAGCAATGGGTTAGCTGGCTGCATATTCAGGACTTTTGCCGAGCCGTAGAGTTTCTGGCCAAAGCCAAGCACTTGAGCGGCCCAGTTAATCTTTGCGCCCCGCACCCGCTGCCCAATCGAGCGTTCAACGCGCTGCTGTGCCAGCACTTGCGCCCGCTACTAAAACTGCCGCAGCCCCGCTGGCTGCTCGAAATCGGGGCCTTCGTGCTGCGCACCGAAACCGAGCTGATTCTAAAAAGCCGCAAAGTGTACCCCGGGCGGCTGCTGGCGGCAGGGTTCCAGTTTGAATACCCGACGTGTGAGATGGCGGTGAGCGAGCTGCTGTAGAGAGAAAATGCCGCTGATGTCCTATTACGCATACTCAATCCTTGCTGGGCTATGAATAAGGCTGGCTGTTTAAACGCTGCGGGTTTTTTGCTGAGCTGCATAGGCTGCATGCTGACGCTGATACCCTATGTTGGCATCCTCTTTCTGCCCGTATCGCTACTGGGCAGTTTGTTGGTGCTGGTGTCGTCGCTAAGCACTACTGCTAAAGTCGCGTTAGTAGTATTTCCCTACTTGGTTCCTATTGCTTTTTACTGCATCATCTGGATTGTCATATCTTGAATAAATTGCCAATGCCTCTCGAAAACACCACCCAGCCTATACCCACTGCCTCGCTCGCCGAGGCCAAAGCCCAGTTCATTCATCTCTGGGGCGTGACGGGCACGAGCTGGGGCGTGAGCAAAACCCTGGCCCAGGTGCACGCCCTGCTGCTGCTGAACCCGCAGGCCCTGAGCACCGAAGACATCATGGACCAGCTCACCATCTCTAGGGGCAACGCTAGCATGACGGTGCGCGAACTCATCGACTGGGGATTGATTTACAAGGAGCTACGCCCCGGCGAGCGCCGCGAGTACTTCGTGGCCGAAAAGGATATGCTGCAAGTGACGCGCTGCATCATCGCGGCCCGCAAGCGCCGCGAGCTCGACCAGATGAAGCGTACCCTCGACCAGCTGGCCCAGCTGCCCGGCGACCCAGCCGATGCTGACTACCGTGCCTACCACACCGTGCTCACCGATATTCAGCAGCTCGCCGACGTGTCGGACAAGCTGCTCACGCGCCTGATAAAGGCCGAGCGCAGCTGGTTCTGGGACAAGTTTTTGAAGCTGTTTTTGTAGCTGCTATTTGGCGGTCATTAGCGCCGACAAGCCCAGCGGCGCTACCACGTTAACGCGGCCGTCTTTGTCAGTCGCGACCATAATGCGCGTAAACTTGCCTTGGTAATACCAGTAAAACTCGGGGCTGATGGGCTGCGCATGTTCCTGGTAAGCCTTGGCCACCGCGGCCTGCGACAGCTGGATATACTGCACAAAATCGAGCGGCTGGGCGCGGCTGATGGCGCAGGTAGTCACGAGCCCTTTGTTGGGCATAGCCAGCGCGCAGCCCCATTCGCCTACAAACTCGGGCGCGTTGGTGGCCAGGTCGAGCGCGTAGCTGGCGGCGTAGTCTTCGTTACCCAGAAAGTGCAGCGTCAGCTTGAGGTTGTTGGGGGCGTCAAATTCTTTGGTCACTTTCTGTACGGGCTGCTTGGCCACGTTGGCCAGCGCCTGCGCGAACACAGTGGCTGCCTCCTGGTGCCACTGCTCAAAAACCGGCTTGGGCACGCCGCTAAACGCGCCCGGCAAATCCAGCATGAGCACGGTGGCCGTGCCGGGCAAGTCGGTGCGCAGCACCATATTCTGCGCCCCGCCGCGGGCCGCCAGCGCTGCCTCGGGGTACACGCGCACGCTCAGGTAAGGGCGCATGCTCTCAAAATTGCTGTAGTCAAGCTTGGCTTGCGCCTCAAACGAACTGAATAAGCTCGTGAAGTGATGCCGGATAATAGGCCCCCAGGCCGCCCGGTCGGGCTCAGCCTGGCATTGGTTGATGAGGTTATCGAGCGGGAACTGCTGGCCGTTGCGCAGCCGGATGGTGCCCGCCGCTACCGAAGCCACCGGGTAGCGCCGACTCACTTGCGTCACCGCCGAATCTACTACCAGTTTGTAGTCGCTGGCCGACAAGGTGTTGCGGTAAGCTTTGGGCAGCGCGTAGCTGATTTTTTGGGCTTGGCCACTGAGGCTGAGCGCCAGTAGGCAGCAGAGTAGGAAGAGCTTTGGCATAAGCTAAGGCTAAGTAGCAGGTGCTTTCGAAATAAAACTGCGCAGCTACAAGCGGGCCGCATAGTATCGAAATGGAGTATCCAATAAAGCCTGAGTGCTACAATTCTGAAACAACTCTTCGCTGCCCAGCCTGAAATTATAATGTTCCCTACTGGGGAATACCACTGGTTAGTGCTTGATTGCGAATTAAGTAGCGCATATAGTGCTGCCAGCTACCCCAGTGCCACCACTGAGCAGCTTATGCAAATGCCTAAATCCTGTACTGCCTAAACTCAACTAAAACCGGACCTTCGTGTGTTATTTCACTGCCTACTCATGTGCAGTGCCCCATTTGTTATGATGCTCCCCGACGACCTTCTCATTTCGCGTGGCGAAGTACTTGAGCAACTCGAAGGTTACCTGAAAGATAATATCTACGAGTTTCTGAAACCAGTTGAAAACAGCTGGCAACCCGCTGATTTTCTGCCCGATTCGCGCCGCGATACCTTCTTCGACGAGGTAAAGGAATTGCGCGAAAAAGCTTCCGGCCTCAGCTACGACCTGCTGGCTGTGCTCATTGGCGATACCATCACCGAAGAAGCGCTGCCCAACTACGAGGCCTGGTTTCATGAGCTCGACAACATGAAGCGCGACCACGACAACGGCTGGGCACGCTGGATTCGGGGCTGGACGGCCGAGGAAAACCGCCACGGCGACCTCCTCAACCGCTACCTCTACCTGTCGGGCCGCGTGAACATGCGCGAGTTTGAGATTTCGACCCAGCACCTCATCAACGACGGCTTTGACCTGGGCATGGCCCACGACCCCTACAAAGCCTTCGTGTACACGAGCTACCAGGAAATGGCCACCAACGTGTCGCACCGCCGCGTGGGTCAGCTGGCCCGCACTGCCGGCGACGACCAGCTTTCGAAAATCTGCGGCATGATTGCCGGCGACGAAAACCGCCACGCCAAGGCTTATAAAACCTTCGTGTCCAAGATTTTCGAGCTTGACCCTAGCGAGATGATGATTGCCTTTGGGCACATGATGCGCAACAAGATTGTGATGCCCGCCCACTACATGCGCGAGCTGGGCGTGGACATGGGCAAGACCTTCGGCCACTTTACCGATGCGGCCCAGCGCCTAGGCGTGTACACCAGCAACGACTACACCGAAATCCTGGATACACTCATCGACGAGTGGGAAATTGCCAAGCGCACCGACCTGACTGCCGCCGCCGAAAAGGAGCGCGACTACCTCATGGCCCTGCCCAACCGCCTGCGCCGCGTGAGCGACCGCATGCCCGTGCCCGAGCTGGAATACCAGTTTAAGTGGATTTCGTAGCGAGTTTTTCGTCTGACTAAAGCATAAAAAGCGTCGGTTGCTCAAGGCAGCCGACGCTTTTTTATTAATCAAAACTTCAGTAACCCTTGGGCAAGTGGCGCGTTAAAAATTGTTCAGTTAATCATACCCAATGGCTCAGCAAACGCAGGCCGCCTACTACAACGAGTTTGGCGGCATCGATAAAATTCAAGTTGGCCCTCTCGACCTGCCCGAACCCGGCGAAGGCGAAGTGCTGGTGCGCGTGAAAGCAGCCGGCATCAATCCCGTCGATTATGTAGTCCGCGAAGGGCATTTCCAGCAGGCGGTGCCCAGCGCTTTCCCCACGGTGCCCGGTTGGGATGTGGCCGGCATCATCGAAAAACGCGGCCACGCCGCCTCGCGCTTTGCCGAAGGCGCGGAGGTATATGGCTACGTGCGCCGCCCGGTGGCCCAGCACGGCACCTTTGCCGAGCGCATCGTGGTGCCCGAGTGCTACCTGGCCGCCCGCCCCGAGAAACTGACCTGGGAAGAAGCCGGCGGCCTGCCGTTGGCCGGCCTTACTTCTTATCAGTCAGTTATTACCGCCGGGCAGCTGAAAGCCGGCGAAACCGTGCTGATACTCGGTGCTTCGGGTGGCGTGGGCGGCACCGCCATCCAATTGGCAAAGGATGCGGGCGCGACGGTCATTGCCGTGGCCAGCGCCAGCAGCGCCGCCCATATGAAGGAGCTGGGCGCTGACTTCACCATCGACTACAAAGCCGGCCCGGTAGCCGAAGCTGTGAAAGAAGTGGCTCCCGAGGGCGTAGACCTACTATTTGATGCTGCTAGCGGCGATACGCTCACCCAAAGTCTGGCGGCACTCAAGCCTAATGCCCGCCTCATCTCAATACTCAACGACGGCAAAAATCTGAATCTGCCGGCTGGCGTGCACTTCCAGCACGTGATGGCGCAGCCCAGCCTGCCCGACCTCGACCACCTGCGTGAGCTGGCCGATAGCGGCAAGCTGAAAGTGCCCGTGGCCCAGACCTTCGCGCTGACCGATGTCAAAAAGGCCTTCGAGCAGATTGAAACCAAGCACACGACCGGCAAGGTGGTAATTGTGCCATAGTAGCCTTACGTCTGTCATGCTGACGAAGGAAGCATCTTGCTCGCTTCATTACTAACACTAAGGAACGACTACACCAGCCAAGCTGCTTCCTTCGTCAGCAGAACAGTATGAACGCTGTTATTTTTCAATCTTCACGCCCTTCCAGAAGGCTACCCGGCCTTTGATGTTCTCAGCTTTGGGGCTGGTTTCGGGGTAATACCAGGCGGCGTCTTTGTTGAGTTCGCCATTCACGCGCAGCGAGTAATAGCTGGCGCGGCCCTTCCAGGGGCAGCTGGTGTGGGCAATGCTGTCCTCAAAAAACTCTTTTTTCAGGGAGTTAGCCGGGAAATAGTGGTTGTTTTCGACTATTACGGTGTCGTCGCTCTCGGCCACGACAGTGTTATTCCAAATGGCTTTCATAGGGGGTGGGTAAGCTTTAGCTTGCCAGTAAGTTTGATATAAGTCGTATAGCAGCAAGCTAAAGCTTACCCTACACGCACCTGATTGAACATTGCCGCCGCCGGGCTTGTTTTCCTGGCCTATACGTTACGTAAATTCTATGGCTCTTGGCGTCCGCTTTCGTGATTTTGTGCCCGATGAAAACTCGGGCGATAAAGGCTTTGAGCAGCTGCTCAAGCTGTTTATGCAATTGATTACCATCACCAGCGGTGATGTGGGGGAGGCCCTGCAATGGCTCAATGAGCTCGATAAGCAGTACGGCCTCACCGACAACGACTACGGCATGGGCAATTTCATCGAAGACCTCAAGAAAAAAGGCTACATCGATGAAAATGAGCAGGAGCGGGGCGAACTGAAAATAACGCCCAAAACCGAGCAGAAAATCCGTAAGTCGGCCCTCGAGGAAATCTTCGGCAAGCTCAAAAAAAGTAGCACCGGCAACCACCGCACGCCCCAAACCGGGCAGGGCGACGAGCAAAGCACCGACCTGCGCGAGTTTCGCTTCGGCGATTCGCTGGAGTCGATTCAGATGACCGAGTCCATCCGCAATGCCCAGCTCAACCACGGCATGGAGGGCGACAACTTCATGCTGACCGAGGGCGACCTCGAAGTGCGCGAAAACGAGCATAAGTCGCAGACCAGCACTGTGCTGATGATTGACATCTCGCACTCGATGATACTCTACGGTGAGGACCGCATCACGCCGGCCAAGAAGGTGGCGATGGCCCTGGCTGAGCTCGTGAAGCAGAAGTACCCTAAGGATACGCTCGACGTGATTGTGTTCGGCAACGACGCCTGGCAGATTGAGGTCAAAGATTTGCCCTACCTGCAAGTCGGCCCCTACCACACCAACACTGTAGCCGGCCTGGAGCTGGCCATGGACCTGCTGCGTAAGCGCAAAACGCCTAACAAGCAGATATTTATGATAACGGATGGCAAGCCCACTTGCCTGAAGGAGCCCGGCGGCTATTACAAAAACTCGTTCGGCCTCGACCGCAAAGTCGTGAACAAGACCCTCAATCTGGCCGCCGCCGCTCGCCGCGTCAAGATTCCGATTACCACCTTCATGATTACCTCCGACCCGTACCTGCAAAAGTTCGTGGAAGAATTTACGGAAGTCAACCAAGGCAAGGCCTACTATTCGGGCCTGAAAGGCCTCGGGCAGCTGGTGTTTGAAGACTACAAGAAAAACCGCCGCAAGTCGCTGTAAGCAGCTTAGCCCTGTGCAGTAG
>CAXUKA010000289.1:6366-8682 GCA_964251335.1 uncultured Hymenobacter sp. | reverse complement strand
CCATGGCCACCCCTAGCATTATCGATAGCAGCGGGATGGCTTGCAAAAAAAACGGCCAAAACTGCACCGAGCGTACTCCCTGAATATCAGGATATTTTGCCGTGAAGTTGTCAACCAACTGGCGGAAATAGTACGGGTCGAGGAGCGAGAAAATCTGATTGGTGGCCGCTAGCAGCAGCGCTAGTACCAGCAGCTTCCAATAACGTTGGAGGTAAGAGTAGAGTAGGTTCATAAACGCAAAAGCGCCGGGCAGGAAGCCCGGCGCTAGGAGAACAAGTAAAGAGGGTATTTTGTGAAGTAACGGCTGGTGGCCGACCGGTGGGACGAGTCTCCAGATTCACCACACTGGCCGCTATTACATGCTGCGTGCTAAACAGTGGCCAGTGCCAGCGCGCTATTGCCAGCCGCCACCCAGCGCCCGCACCAGCTGCACGGCAGCGCGAAGCTGGGCCGCCTGTGTTTGCACCACGAGGCGGGCGGCATCAAGCGTCTGGCGGTCGGCATCGACTACGGCGAAGTAGTCGATGAGGCCTCGGCGGTAGCGCTCTAGGGTGAGGCGACCGGCCAAGCGGGCGGCGGTGAGGGCGCGCTGCTGGGCGGCGAGCTGGGCTTCGCTGGCGCGCACATCGGCTAGGGCGGTTTCTACTTCTTCGAAGGCAGTGAGAGCAGTGCTTTGATACACTTCTATTTGCTCTTGGCCTTGGGCGCGAGCTAGTTGCTCGGCCCCGCGCAGGCGGCCGCCGTCAAAAATGGGGATGTTAAAGCCACCGCCCACGTAGTATGTGTAGCCATCGCTGAGCTTGGGCAGGTCGCCGATGCGGGTCGTTTGGGGGCCTACGTAGCCGTTGAGCAGCAGGGTGGGGAGGCGGTTGAGGCGGGCTTGCTTAGCGCGGAGGTCGGCGGCGGCGAGCAGGCGCTCCTGGCGGCGCAGGTCGGGGCGGCGGGCCAGCAGGCTGGCGGGTACGTTGGTCGGAATGTTGGGCAGCGGCGGTAGTAGCTGCGGGACCTCGTTGCTCACTGGCGCTGCGTCGTTCCGGTTTAGCGGCAGCGCGCTTTGGTAGCGCACCGAGTCGGGAGCCAGCGAGCGCAGGGCAAAGCTGCTGGCCGGCCGGCCGGTGAGGGTAGCCAGCGAGGCTACTAGTCCGGCGCGCTGGCGGCGCAGCTCAATGGCGCTGGCTTCCACGGTGGCCAGCTCGGTTTCGGCGCGGCGCACCCCAATTTCATTATCCACGCCAGCCTTGAAGCGGGCGTTGGTCAGCTGCACATTGTAGCGGCGGGCTTGGCGGGCACTATCAAGCACTAGCAGCTCGGCATCGAGGCCACGCAGGCTGAAGTAAGTATTGCCCACATCGCCCGATACGCTGAGTCGCACGGCTTGCTCGTCGGCTTCGCTGGCTTGCTCGGTAGCGCGGGCGGCTTGTGCCCCGCGCCGCAGGCGGCCGAAAAGGTCAACTTCGTAGTTCACATTGACAGGCACGTAAAACTGCGTTTGCGGCACCGATACGGCCGGAATCAAGCTCGACTGCACCGGCCGCAAGGCCGACAATTGCGAGTGAAACGCCGACGGGGCCAGCGCAATAACCGGTGCCCGCTGGGCCTCCGCAATGCGAAGCTGCGCCCGCGCTTGGTCGATGCGCGCCAGGGCCGCCCTGGTCGTGAAGTTGAGCGCCGAAGCCTGAGTTTCGAGCCGGGTCAGCGAGGAGTCGTTAAATACTGTCCACCAGGCAGGTAAAGACGGAATTTGGGCCAACTGCCGCGCCGCCGTATCGGCCTTGGCAACTGCCGGAATCTCGGGGCGACCCCGGCCGAGCGAATCGACAGGGGCGCTATTTTTCCACGCGGCCGGTACAGCCACGGCGGGCGGGTCGTAGTGGTAGTGAGTGGCCGCGCAGCCACCCATTACTAGGCCCAATAAAACAAGTGAAACACGCATTCGATAGATACTAATGTCGGGTCGCGTAGTGTGTTGTTATGTTTGGTCATGCTGAACGCGGTGAAGCATCTCGTTTGGAGAACTAACCTCTTGCGTTAGCAACGAAGCGAACGAGATGCTTCACTGCGTTCAGTATGGCCAACGTAACACTAAGCAACTAAATAATTATTTGCTCAAAGGCGACGATACGCGGGGCGCATCGGGGTCGTTGGGGCGGGGCTTGGCGGGCGGCGGGCCAGCGGGTTTCTTGGGCGCTTCGGCCGCTTTGGTATCCACGGCCAAGCCTTCGCTGAGGTTTTCGCCGGGGTTGATAACCAGCATTTCACCGCCTTTCAGCCCCTGGGTCACTTCGAGGTTAGAGCCAAAGTCGCGGCTCACTACAA
>CAXUKA010000289.1:0-6356 GCA_964251335.1 uncultured Hymenobacter sp. | reverse complement strand
ACAATGGGCTGGAAGTGAATTTTGCCATCCTGCACCATCACAACTTTCTGTTCGGTGCCGCTGGGCACTAGCGCATTAGCCGAAATGAGCACGGTCGGGGCCGTCTGCGGCAGGTCGAAGCGTACCTGGCCGTAGGTGCCCGGCCGCAGCTTACTCTGGCGGTTGGGCAGGCGCACTTCGGTGCGCAGGGTGCGGGTTTGCGGGTCGAGCGCTTCGGCATCGCGCGATACGATGCCCTGGAAGGGCGTTTGCGGAAACTCGGGCACTAGTATCTGCGCCTTCAGGCCGCGTTTGATGCTCGGCACAAAGTTTTGCGGCACGTCTACGAAGGCGCGGAGAGTATCCGTTTGCTCTACTTTAAAAAGCTGCGAGCCAGTGGCGTTGCCACCCGTTACGAGCGTGCCCACGTCTACATTACGTTGCGTTACGGTGCCGTTGAAGGGCGCAACTACCTGGCGGAACGAGCGTTGGGCTTGCAGCTGCTTCACTACGGCCTGCTGGGCAATGTATTGCGCCTTGCCTGCGTCAAGCTCTTGCTTCGAGATAGCGCCGGGCAGCGACACGCTTTGCAAACGGCCAAACGAGGTGCGGGCCAGTTCCAGATTGGCTTGGGCTTGGGCGATTTGCTGGTCGAGCTCGGGAGTGGTAATGGTAGCCAGCACCTGGCCCCGGCGCACATGCTGGCCGATGTCGGTGGTCCAGCTTTGTACAAAGCCATTGACGCGGGCAAATAACTCGGTTTCGTGCTGCGAGCGAATGTCGGCGGGCAGCGTGATGCTGGTCATTTTGGGGGCGGCTTTGGCGGGCTGCACCGTCACAACTGGTTTGGCCGTTGCTTGCTCTTCGTTTGCTTTATCGCGGGTGGCATTTTTACGATGGCGCGGCAGCCAACCCAGCACAAACAACCCCGCAAACACCACTAAGGCAATGATAATGAATAGCCAGAAGCGGCCGCTGCCGCTGTTTCGTTCTTCTGTTGACATCAAATTGTTGCTTAAAAACGTCTGTCATGCTGAGCTTATCGAAGCATGACAGACGTTTTTGATTATTCACTACTCTTCCTCAAAAACTTACGCAGCCTGGGCCTGCGGTTCGGGCTGCGCCTCGGCCGGTTGCTCTTCTTTTTTCTTCAAATAGGAGAACATAATCGGCACAAAGAACAGGGTCGTTACCGTGGCCAGCATCAGCCCGCCGATTACGGCGCGGCCCAGCGGTGCATTCTGCTCGCCGCCTTCACCCATGCCGAGCGACATGGGCAGCAGGCCGATAATCATAGCCAAAGCCGTCATCAATACCGGGCGCAGGCGGGTAAAGCCGGCGTCGAGGGCCGCGTCGCGTGGGTCGAGCTCGGGCTCTTCTTCTCGGCGCTCGTTGGCAAAAGTCACCAGCAAGATGGAGTTGGCCGTCGCCACCCCGATACACATGATGGCACCCATCAGGGCCGGCACGCTCAGCGTAGTTTGGGTGATAAAGAGCATCCAAAGGATGCCCGCCAGCGCGCCCGGCAAGGCCGTGATAATGATAAGCGGGTCGAGCCAGCTCTGGAAGTTCACCGCCATCAGCAAATAAACCAGCACGATAGCGCCCGCCACGCCCAATCCGAGGCCGATAAACGAAGTCCGCATCGATTCCGACTGCCCACGCAGGATGATTGTCGTGCCCTTAGGCGCTTTTTTCTGCGCTTCGGCAATAATTTTCCGCACATCGTTGCTCACACCGCCCAGGTCGCGCTGGCTCACGCTGGCGTAGAGGTCCACGGTGCGCTGAATGTTGTAGTCTGAGGCTACGGCTGTAGTCTCGGTGCGGCGCAGCTGGGCAAAGCTGGTGAGTAGCTGTGGGTTAGGCTGCGTAGCACCAGTAACGGTGATGCTGCCCAACTCGTCGATATTGGCAATGTCGCGGGGCGGGGTTTGCACGGCTACGGTGTAGTTCACGCCGTTTTGCGGGTTTAGCCACTGGTTGGGGTTGGTCTGGGTGCTCGACGACAAACTTACCAGCACGTTGTTGGCAATGTCACGTTGCGTCAGGCCTGCTTGCTGCGCCCGCACCCGGTCGATATCCAGGCGAATCTGCGGCTGGTCAAAAGCCTGGTAGATAAAGGCATCCACAATGCCTGAAACCCGGTCAACTTTTGTCTTCAGCTCGGTGGCAATGCGCTGGTTGGCAGCCTTATCGCGGCCCGTAACCTGAATGTCGATAGGCGCGGGCAGGCCGAAGTTCAGCGTCTGATTCACGATATCGGCCGGCTGAAAGAAGATAATCAGGTCGGGATATTGCTTGTGAATCTGACGGCGAATTTCCTCGATATACTCGCCCGTGGGACCGTGCTCCTCGTGCATGCTCACCAGTATCTCGCCATCGCCCGCCCCAATGGTCGGGTTATCGCTCAGAATGAGGTTAATCGGCACGGCTGGCAGGCCGATGTTATCGAGCACCAAGTCCAGCTCATCTTTTGGAATTACCTGCTTGATAATCTCTTCCACCTGGCGGAAGCGCCGCTCGGTCTCCTCAACCCGCGTGCCGGTAGGTACCCGAATGTGCAGGCGCAGCTGGCCGGCATCCACAGTCGGGAAGAAGTTCTGGCCAATAAAAGGATATAGCCCTAGCGAGCCAATAAACAGCACGGCAAAGGCCGTCACGACCTTCTTGCGGTTGTCCAGAGCCCAGTCGAGCGCACCCGTATACGTGGCCCGGAATTTCTCGAACTGATGCTCGAACGCAGTGTGTAAGCGCCATACCCAGCTCTCAGTGATGCTTTTGCCGGCCTTGCGCTCTTCATCGGTAATATCTGGCTCGGCTTCCTCCTCGGGGGTGCCGCTGGGGTGCGCGTGCTCAAACCGCTCGCGCTCTATGCGCGCCAAATCGCGCTCGTGCTGCGTCACTTCGCGGCCGTTGCGGAAGTGAGCACTCGGTACTTCTTCCTCTTCCTGCGCGTGGTAAATGGGCAATTCCTTGCGCAGCAGATACATTACCAGCGTCGGCACCAGCGTCCGGCTGAGAATGTACGAGGCCAACATGGCGAAAATAACCGCTGTGGCCAGCGGAGCAAAAATGGCCGACGCTACCCCACCCAGGAAAAATACCGGCACAAACACAATACAAATAGCCAGCGTAGCCACCAGCGCGGGCGTCGCGATTTGCTGCGCGCCGTCCAAAATACTGCGTTTCAGACCCTTCTTCTGGCCCATATTTCGGTGGATGTTCTCGATTTCCACCGTCGCGTCATCCACCAGAATACCCACGGCCAGCGACAACCCGCCCAAGGTCATAATATTCAGGGTCTGCCCCAGAATATTCATGACAATGATGCTGACCAGAATCGAAAGCGGGATACTAATGGCGATAATCAACGTCGAGCGCCACGAGCCCAGGAACAGCAAAATCATCAAGGCGGTGAGCCCAGCCGCGATGCTGGCCTCAATAATTACGCCCTTGATGCTGGCCCGCACAAAGAAAGACTGGTCAAACAACAATTTGATATCCAGGCCGGGAGGAGCATTTGCCTGAATATTCGGCAGTACCTGCTTAATCTTATCGATAATGGCCAGCGTCGAAGCCGAGCCACTCTTTAGAATCGGGATAATGGCGGTACGGCGACCGTTCTGGCGCACCACGTTTTGCTGCACGGCCGCGCCTTCGTGCACAAAGGCCACGTCGCGGATATACACCGTGGTGCCATCGGGCGTGGTTTTAATGGGCAAGTCGTTGAGCGTAGCCACAGCCTCGGGGCTGGAGTTCAGCCGCACGTCGTATTCGCGGGTACCAATCTTGGCCGAGCCGGCCGGGATAATAACGTTCTGCGCGAGTAGTGTATTCACTACGTCGTTGCCGCTCAAGCCCTTGCCCGCCAATTTGTTGGGGTCAAGGTCCACCATTATCTGCTTGGGCTTGCCGCCATTAGGCAGCAGTACCGACGCGCCTTGCACTACGGCTAGACCCGGCCGGATAAAGGCGTTGGCTGCGTCGAAAAGGTCCGACTCGCCCAGCGTTTCCGAGCTTAGCGAAGTCTGCGCAATCGGCACGTTAGAAGCCGAATAGCGGATAATAAGCGGCGGCGTAATGCCGGGCGGCAGCACGCGCAGCAGCGTTTGGGTGATGGCCGTGAGCTGTGCCACGCCCGCATCGGGGTCCGAGCCGGGCTGGAAAAACACCTTAATCAGGCCGATACCCTTGAGGCTCTGGCTTTCCTGGTGCTCTACGTTGGCGACGGTGGTGGTAATGGCGCGCTCGACCGGCACCACAATGCGCTGGTTCATTTCCTCAGGCGCGATGCCTGAGTACGTCCACACAATGCCCACTACCGGAATGGGGATGTCGGGGAAGATGTCCACCGCCATGCGCTGAATCGTCAGCACGCCCCCGATTAATATTAGCAGCGACATCACCACGAAGGTGTAGGGTCGCGCCAGCGCTAGTCTTACTATCCACATAGGTTGTCCTCGGGCTCCCACCCAAGTCACTCGTTTACTATTAAATCCGCTCTGCCAACGCCCGAATTCTGTACTAAAACTGATTCTGGCCCGAATGGTTACGGTCGACCAATAATTAATGAAGTTCTATACAAAGCGCAGCTAAGCGCTTCATTTATAATTCATTCGTTTGCTGCCCCGCAGAAAAGATGGGTGGGAAAGATAGAACGCCGGAAAACCAGCTAGAGCAAGTGCAGTTGCGAGCAACAACTACGTAAAGACACCAGAATGCCCGCCGTTGTTGCAGGCAAAGATGAAGAAAACTGTCTGGCCTTTGCATGAAAAACCAAAAAAGCCCCTCCCGAACCGGGAGGGGCTTCCTATAGCGCTCAGCTTTTAACGCTTAGTAGCGATATACTTTGTCTGCGTCATTGTTCTTGAACTGCTCTTCGAAGTACTTGGCGTCGTCGGCGTTGCGGGGTTTTACACCCATCATGATGCCGCCGTTTTTGATGCCTTCTTCATATTCCGTAGCATGCTCTTCGGGGATGCCCGAGCCTACCAGCGCGCCTACCAAGCCGCCCGTAAGGCCACCAGCACCCGCGCCAGCCAAAGCTGCTGCCAGCGGGCCAGCGATAATCAGACCCAAGCCCGGCAGGGCTACCGATGTGCCAATGGCCGCAATAGCACCAATAATAGCGCCGGCCGTGCCACCTATGGCCGAGCCTACGCCCGCACCTTCCATCGCCTTATCGCCCAGTTCGGTATGCGCGCCGTCGGCGAAGTGCGTGTCACGGGTTTCGTCCGACATCAGCAGGTGTACATCATCCTTATTGTAGCCACGGTCATGCAAAGCCTGGTAGGCTTTCTCAGCGCTGCTACGGTCGCGGAAAATGCCGCTTGTGGTGCTACCTTCTTTGTAGTCATAGTCATCAGCCGACTCGGTGCCCGTGCCGTAGGTCGAGCCCGAGGCCGACGCACCAGCAGTGGTCGAGATGGGCTGGGAAGTAGTAGAATCGAGCTCGGTAGCGGCCGAAGAGGTGGCGCCGCCGGTGGCGCTGCTATAGTCGGTGCCAGCTGCGTAGCTGGTGCTTTCGTTGCTGAGGTTGCCGCTGTTGCCGAGGCCGGTGCCGGTATTGCTGGTGCCGTAGTTAGCGCCGGCGCCGGTGCCGGAGTTCATCGGGTTGTTTGCATCGTTGGTATTCATGGTCGGGGTGGGTTAGTGTTAAGGCGAGCCGGGCCAACTGCCCCGCTCTCTGGCAGCTAAACGGGGCCAAGCGAATACGGGTTGCGCCGCGAGGCACTAAGCTGGAGTATAAGATTTTGGCCACAAGCCATAAAAAAAGCCCCAGCCGGAGCCGGGGCATCACTTCATTAGCTAGGCAACATTGCGCCTACACTTCATTGAGCACATATTGGGAGTAATTGGCCTCCTGCTGCCAAAACTCGCGGCATTCTTTGACGAGGCCTTTCAGGAACTCCTCGTCTTGCTTGAGGCTGCGCCACTCGCCGTAGCCCAGGCGCTCGCAGAGCTTATAAAAGTTGTCGCCCTGGCCCTTCGAGCCCGGCACGCGCACCAGGGCGCTCAGTAGCGGGCGGCCAGCGGCGTGCTCTTCGGTCGAGATTTCGGCCAGCATCTCATTGAGGCGCGATTTCTCGTGCGAGATTTCCAGGTTCAGCCCCAGCTCGGATTCCTGCACCAGCGTGAGGTAGCTGACCGTGCCCGCCTGCTGCCGGGCGTAGCGAATGAGGTAGTGACGAAGGCGGCTAATCATGCAAATAAAGGTAAAGGGTAACCCCAAGCAACTCACGCGAATGAAGCAGCTCGGACTTAGTCTTTACGAAGCAAAGGGTGGGAATGGATGAAGGCCGGTGGCCCGACCATAAAGTAGTTTTTAGTGTAGGATACCAAAAATCGGGCCGGCGTTGCGCTACGAAGGCTTTTTT
>CAXUKA010000288.1:0-8707 GCA_964251335.1 uncultured Hymenobacter sp. | reverse complement strand
GCTCCAGCACCAGCGGGCCGCACAGGCCGTTGTTGTTGAGGGCTACAAAGGCCGCCGTCAGGGTCGGGTAATCAGCCGTGGCAGCGGGGCCAACTGTTTTAGTGCCGCAAAGGGGCACGGCGGCCGGAGTGATAACCGTAATGGTGGTGCTCGAAGCTCCAGTGGCTTCGTTGCTGGCCGTGACGCGGTAGTAATAGGTGGTGTTGGCGGTCAGGCCCGTCTGGGCAAACGTAACGGTGCCCCCCGTAGCGGCCGTGGTGGTCGATTGCACCGTGCCGAGGGTAGTGAAAGTAATATTATCGAGCGAGCGCGCAATCGTATAAAAGCTCTCGTTGGTCGAGTTGTCGGTGATAGTCAGCGTGAGGCTGGTTTGCATAAGGGCGCTGGCGGCCACCCCGGGCGCAACCGGCGCGCCCGAGAGCGGCGTGAAGGCAAACACCGTGCGGGCGCCATCGACCGTAGAGCTCAGTACCGGCACGGCCGAGTTGAGCGGAAAGTTTGATGCCGTGGCCGAAGTTGCCGTGCTGTTGTACGCGGGGGTAGTAACCAGCGCTGTTACCACGCCAATTTGCCCGGCACTGGTGCCGGCCGAGATAAAGACGGAGCGCGCAGTAGTGCTGGTGGCGTTGTTAAACACCGTGCCGTAGCGGTACTCTATCCGGCCCGTGTTTTCTTCCAGCACCACTTGCATTTGGGTGGGGGTGCCAGCGGCCGGGTCGGCCGCATAAGGCAGGCGCAGGCCCGTCCACTCCACTACCAAGGTGCGGTTGGTGCCAGCCACCACTTTATATACCACTTTGCCAGTGGCTTGCATAGCATTGTCGGCGCTCATCGGGGCCAGGATGGCCGCGCCCGATGTGGGGGCGGCTTGCGTGCCCGAAATAACCGTAGCCCCTAGCCGCAGCTGCCCGTTCGAATTGACACTGAACTGCGTGTAGGCCGTGCCCATGAACCCAAACGTGAACCCAATGGGCTGCACAGTCGAGGCATCATCGTCGCGGTACACGCCCGTCGCCAGGGCATCGGTGGTGCCCGTTGTCATATCCACCAGCGAGCCGGTGGTACTAGTGGTGAAGGCGTAGTTGGCTGTGCTTTGTGCCCAGGCTGCCGAAGTACTCAGCAATGCCATAAACACGACCACCAGCCACCGGCTAAGCCGGCTACCAGGTAAGTTTTTCTGCATAAAATGGAGAAGGTGGGGAGAGAGGAATAAAAAAAAGTAATAAAAAAAGACCCTTGGCTTAGCGCCAAGGGCCGAAGATATGTAGATTGTCTGAATTCTAGTATATCAGACTTTGTAAATGAGCTATTTGCCTCTAGCCAAAGCGCACTTAATTGCGGCACGCAATTGAACTTTACCCATATACCGGAGCTTATTCATCGGGCAAAATGTTGACATCTTGCACTAATACCAGCCGCTCGATTTCGCGGCCGCGCCGGGTATTGGCTAGGCCGCCGAGGGCAGTTTCCTTGTAGCGGGTTTCCATGCTCTGGCCTACCTCGCCCAGGGCCGCCACGCACTGGTCGACGGGGATAACCGGGTCGACGCCCGCAATGGCAATCTGGGCCGACGAAAACGCGATGGCCGCCGCCGAGGCATTGCGCACCACGCAGGGCACCTCTACCAGGCCCGCCACCGGGTCGCACACCAGCCCCAGCATGCACTGAATAGTGATGGCCACCGCCGCAAACACGTGTTCCACGGTGCCCCCTAGGCAGTACACAATGGCCCCGGCCCCCATAGCGGCCGCCGAGCCGGTTTCGGCCTGGCAGCCGCCCACGGCCCCGGCCAGCGAGGCATTCTGCTCGATGATGAGCGCGATGCCGGCTGCCACCAGCAGCCCTTCCAGGATTTTCTGGTCGGGCAGGTGGTGGATATTTTGAATGGTAGTGAGTACGCCCGGCAAAATACCCGACGCCCCAGCCGTGGGCGCGGCCACCACGCGGCCCATGCAGGAGTTCACTTCTTTGGCTCCTAATGCACTTACTATTAAATTCTTGAACTCGGGCGAAAGTACCGTAACCGGCGAGGCGGCAATCTTTTTCGCCCCGTTGTTTATCATGCCCGAGCGCGAGGTCATATCGCCCGTCAGGCCGGTATGCACGGCGTCGCGCATTACGTCGTAGGCGCGTTGCAGGCCGGGCCAGATGTCGACTTCGGCTGCGCCTTTCTGCTCGATTTCATAAGCCAGCACGGGCTGGTAGAGTGGCTCGCCAGTGGCAGCGCAGTGCGCTTGCCAAGAAGCAAAATCGGTGAAGAGGAGCGACATAGTGAGTGGGAGCGAAGAATGAGCCAGCGCAGAAATAGCAACGCGGCAGCCGTAAAATTAGCTCGACTCGCGTTGGTAAATTTCGCTGCCAGCTAAGCGCAGTGCCCTTTTGCCTAGCCACAGAAACTGATTAATGGTGGGTACTACCAGGCCTTGCCCCGGCAACACGATAGTGCCAGCCAGCTTCGTAGCCCAATCGATGACTTCTTCATCGGTACTGAGGCCTGGGCTGCGGTCAATGCGCAGTATCAGAATAAAGTAGGGTTTGGTGGCGGCCAGGTAGGTGAGCTTCTTGCGCATGAGCCAGGCTCGCGCCACACGGGTGGCGGGGTCGGCCAGTAGGGCTTGCACAGGAGCTAGTTCTGCGGCGGTGAGGCCGTGCGCCAGAAAGGTGTCCTGGGCCGAGCAGCCCCGGCGCTCGGCCGCCACAAGGTCGGCCAGGTCGGCTTGGTGATACTGCTTGACACTCAGGTCCCGAGCAGTTTCGCGGTCGCCTTGGCGCTGGTAGTAAGCTTGCTGAATGGTAAGCCCCGGCCCCGCAAAGTCAGGATTGCGGTGCATAGCTTCTTCCAGCAAAGGCAGGCCCGCCGGGTCGTCCTGCCCAACGAGAATGCGGCCCACCGCAAAACGCGCCGGAATGTCGTGTTTGTCCGAGTCGAAAAGGGCGCGGTACAGTGGCACAGCTTCGGCTTCCCCCACGTGGTCTTCGGTGTAGTCGGCCAGCGTCCAGGCTTCGGCATCGGTAAAGCGCTGGCCGGCAGCCTGCTGGGCTTGTAGCTCGGCCAGGCGACGGCGCTGCGCGTTTAGCTGCGCGTGGCGCTCTTGCCAGGGCACCGTGCGCGCTGCATTCCATTCGCTATCAAGCTCCTGCGATAGCACGGGCAAGCTGGTCCCCAGCCATGCCTCGGCGGCCGTGGTGGTGGGTAAAGCTGGGGCGGCTGCCGGTTGCGCCAACGCGGCCAAACGCTCGCCTAGTGTAGGATGGGTGTCGAATGGGTCGGGGTCGGCTTCGATAGCGCGGCGCAGCAGGGTGCCTTCTTCCTCAATGGGTAGGCGGGCAGTACGGGCCACGGCCAGCAGCTGGCTAATAGGGGCAACAGGCGGATTTAGCTCATCGGCGACTGACTTAGTTAGTGGCTCCCAAAACAGCCGGTTGAGGGCCGGCTCGCGCACTTCGATGGCACACAGAGCTTCGGCCAGCGCAGCCGGGGTGGTAGTGCGGGCGGCAGCAGCATCGGCTTCAAACTCGGCCGTGCGCCGCAGTGGGTGCGACCAAGCATTGAAGTGGGGCACGTACCAGTCAGTAAAGCCCCGCACAATGCTGCGGCGGCCCGACTGCTCCAGGTTGCCGACCAGCTGCGCCCACGACTGGTTGACGCGGTACACCAGCGCTGCGAAGCGCCCATGGCCCCCGCGCAAGTGGCCTAGCTCGTGGGCAATTACGGCGGCGGCTTGGTCAGGCGTAAGGGTCTGGAGCAGCGGCAACCCCACCAGCACGTAGTTGCGCGGCCAGCCTAGCAGGCCTAGGCGTGGCAGCTGCATGGCCGAGGCATTGTAGTCGGCAGTAAGCAAGATGCTGTGCACGGCCGGGGCACGCAAGGCACGCGTTTGCTCGCGCACCAAGTCATGCAACGGGCCAGCTTCGGTGTAACTCAGAGGCCGGCCAGCGGGCGGGTCAAACGTTACCCAGAGCGAGCGCAGCAGCGTCCATATAAAGTAAACCAGCGGAATAATTAGCTTGATGATAATCCCGCCCAGCCCGACAGCGGCTATCGCCCACACCAAGGTGCCCATCAGCCCGAGTGAGCCGAGCAGCAGCAGCGCAATAAAACCGTAGCCCAGTAGCACCCAACCCTGCACGCGCAGGCGGTAGGCAGCGGGGTTAGCCTGAGCTTTGGGCAGCAGGTGGGTGAGCTTGGCCGCAAAGGCCTCGTGGGTCATGCTGGGCATAAAAAAGGCGCAGACCGGCCTGGGTGGCCAATCTGCGCCTAAGCTACAACGCTGACTTAAAATATGCTATACAGCAGGTTCTTTGGTCGTTACCAACTTGACGGCCGCCGAGTTGATGCACAGCCGCAGCCCGCTCGGAGCTGGCCCGTCGGGGAATACGTGGCCCTGGTGGGCATCGCACACGTTGCAAAGTACTTCTACGCGCACCATGCCGTAGCTGGTGTCTTTGTGGTACTTAATCACGTTTTCTTCGACTGGCTGCGTGAAGCTCGGCCAGCCGGTGCCGCTCTCAAACTTGGTACGCGAGTCGTAGAGTGGGGTGCCGCAGCACACGCAGGCGTAGAGGCCGGCTTCGTGGGCCTCGCAGTACTCGCCGGTGAAGGCGCGCTCGGTGCCGTGCTCACGCGTGACATGATATTGCTCAGCGGTGAGTTCTTTTTTCCATTCGGCGTTGGTTTTTTCGACGCGGCGGGGCGGCTCGGGGCTGCCGTGGTTGGCCAGGCGAATTACGTCGTTCCAGGTTTGCATATCGTGAGGTATTGCGAGATTAAATGGGTATAATACTAAACGCAAGCTAGGCCGGGAGGTTCACTAAAGCTGACTAAAACCACTGGCTGCATCTATAAGGGAAGCCACGCAAAAGGCCCTTGACATTTTGCCAAGGGCCTTTTGATAGCAAGTGGGCTAAGCCAGGCTTACTCCTTCACCACCTTCAGCATGTGGGTGCTGCCTGGTAGCGAGAGGCGCAGGACATATACGCCCGCAGGCAGGTTGCTCAGGCCGTCGAGCGTAGGCTGGCTGGTGCCGGCCGCTAGCTGGCCCAGCACTTGGGTGCGTACCACCCGGCCCAGCGCATCGGTGAGGCTGAGCGTAGCCGGGCTGGCGGTGGGTAAGCTCAGGCGCAGCATTAGGCTGGCATTGAATGGATTGGGTGCAGCGCTCAACTCCACGGCCAGAACCTCACACTCCACTGTGCTCACCGGCGAGAAGTGCTCGCTGCCATCGAGGTCGAACTGGCGCAGGCGGTAGTAGCGCAGGCCTACTTTGCTGGTTTCCTGGTCGAGGAAGGCATAGTCGTGAGCCGCGCTGCTGGCCGTAGCTGCCGCCACAAAGCCCCGCTTGCGGAAGGTCTGCCCATCGGAGCTCACCTGCACTTCAAAGCCAGCGTTGTTCGCTTCCGAAGCTGTGTGCCAGCTCAAAGCCGCATCTTGGCCCTGGCGAACGGCCTCGAAGCGCGTGAGAGCCACGGGTAGCGGGTTGGCAGCGTCGCTTATCGCAAACAAGCTCAGACGATTAAAGTACTGCGGGCCGGTGAGGGTGCGAGCGGTGGTGCTCACGGTAGTGGCGTACACATCGTAGCCGTTGTTGTCGGCCCCGCGCTGGGCCATGCGCTGGTTAGGTTCGCTGGCGATGGTGCCAAGCAGTGCCGGGTCGTAGCTAAAGGTAGGCGTATAAGTGAAGCCACTCCCATCGGCGTTGTCGTTGGTGAAGGTGAAATACACGTTGGCATACTTGGCAGTGGCCAGGAAAGGTGCGGGCGGGTTGGTGCCCGAGTAGTAGCGCGCCGTCACGCTGGTCGGCACCGTGCCACCGTTGCCCCAGGCTAGGCTAGCCAGCGCGCGCCCACCCAATGAGAAGCTTTGCGTGCCGCCTAGGCTGGGTGCGGCCGACACGGCCAGTGCTGGCGGCGTAGCTGTGGGCGTAAACTCTACCGAGCCGATATCGGGCGCGCCGGCCGCCACCGTAGTCGAGCGCGCTGCGCCGCTGTAGTCGGTGCCCAGGGTAGCTACCTGGGTGCCGGTGCCGTTGGCATACCACGCCACTGAGTTGCTGGCTGTCAGCGACAAGTCGCCGGTGGAAGTGCTGGCAAACAGGCTGGCCGAGGGCACTACCGTATTAAGCTCGCTCATGCTGCTGGCATCGCCGCCGGTGGCAGTTTTCCAGGCGGCGAAGGTGTAGGAGGTACTCCCAAACAAGCCCACTTTAGCAGCATCGGGGGCAAAAAACAGGTTGTAATCGGAGGTATTAGTGTTGGGGTTGGTAGCCGAGCCTGCCCAGCCCGCGGTGGGCGTGGCAATGGCGTAGTTGCTGCCGCCACCCGTGTGCTCGTTGTAGAAGATGTTGTTGCGCAGAGTGGTGGTAGCCGTGCTGGTGCGCCGGTAGCCGTGGCTGCTGCCAGTGCTGCTGCCCGCTACGTACACACTGTTGAAGGACAGGCTATTGGTAGTGCCAGTGGAGGCATCCAGAATGCCTACTACGACACCGGTACTCGTGCTGGTACTCAGCGAAATTTGGTTGTTAGCCAGCAAAACACTGCTGGGTGTTCCGTATAGCTCAATGCCCTGCGCACCATCGTACACGTAGCCACTAGTGGCGGCCGCCGTGGCAGTACGCACGTTGTAGATGCGGTTGCGGAGTACCGTAGCTGTGCCAGCGGTGCTTACATCGAGGCCGATGACCTGAGCATAGCTCCCGGTCCCGGCCCCGGAGGTAGAGATATTGCTGATATCGCTGATAGTATTGCCCGTGGCAGTAGGCGAGCCGGCTTCCAGCTCAATACCCACAGTAGTCGAGGCGATGCTGCTACCCGAGCCCGGCGAGCCGCTGGTGATACCCAAAACAAGGTTGTTGGTGATGAGGCAAGCACCAGTAGCTTCTACATCAATGCCGTACACCGTATGGTTGCTGCCAACGAGTGCTGCCGTGCCAAACGAGTTAATAACATTAGCGTCAATGGTGTATGCGCTGGTTCCGGCCGCGTCAATGGCTACTGCTGTTCCCTGGCTGCCGGAGCCCGTGCGCATCATATCGCTCACCGTATTATTGGAAAGAATGCTGGTCAGCGCGCTGGAGCTACAATATATCCCGAGTAGCAAAGGCTGCGTAACCGAACCCGAATAGCGCACCGCGCTCACTGTGTTGTACCGCACCGTGAGCAGCCCCGACGCGGCCGAAGCCGCAATACCATAAAAGTCATAGGTGGTATTGAGGTTGCTCACCATATTACCGAGTGCTGCTGTGTTGCCGCCAATAATCGCCGCCCCTGCCGTGGAGGCCACGTTTATGCCGTAGCTGGTGCCCGTGGCCGTGCTCGTAATGTTTTTAATAGTATTGCCCTGCACCAGTGCCGCCGTGGCCGCCGCAGTGCCCACCGAAGGCAGTCGAATACCGAAAAACGTACCGGTAGTAGTCAGAGTGCCCGAGCCGTCGGCAGCCGCCCCACCTATCGTGTTGTTGCTCACCACGTGGCTCGTGCCACCACCCGTCAGGTAGATGCCATTGAGCGAGGCGCTCAGCGTGCCCGCCGTTTGGTACATGCTGTTGTAGCGCACGCTGTGGCCATTGCCCGACAGTAGTTCCACGCCATAGAGTGTGGTGCTGCGCGAGGCTTCCTGGTAAATGAGGTTGCCGTCGGGGGCGGTGCTGCCGCCCACTACCCAGCCATCGCCGGCCGTGGTATTGCCATAAACGCCAGCGCCCGTGAAGTTGCGGATAGTATTACCCTTAACCGTTAGCGCCGATACAGTACCAGTGGCATAAATAGCATTGGTGGGAATAGTACTGTTGGTAGTCGTGATATCGGTGCGGTCGCGGATGTCGTTGTAAGCAACCGTATTGCCACTGCTGGCCGTGGTGCCATCGAGGGTGATGGTGCCCATGGTAAAGCCACCTTCTATAATGCTGTTGGTAAGCGTGTTATTGCTAGCGCCATTTGCGAGCAGCACTACCGGCGCGGTGCCCGTATTGCGAAGGCGCAGGTAGCGGTTGGTCGTCGCGTTGCTGCTGCCGGTGCCGCCCAGCAGCGCCACGTTTTGGGTGCCATTGAGGCGCAGCAGGCCATTGAGGCTGGCGGTGCTGCTGACGGCGTAACTGCCACTGACGACCCGCACCGTCGTGCCATCGGGCTGAATGGTGAGTGTAGCGCCGCTGGCAAACTGGTTGAGCGCCACGGCCCCGGTTTCGGTCAGGTCGGAGGTGATGTATACCTGCACACTGCCGGTCAGGCCGGCCGTATTGATAGCGGCAAACAAGCCGCCAGTGCCAGTCAGCGAGGTATAAGGCTGGCCCGTGCCCACGTTCAGCGGGCCGGTCAGCGGCGTCACAATCTGGTACGAAGCCGGCGTGCCCGTAAAGCCCGCGCCCGGTGGGTTGGTGCTGGTACTACCCGTTGGGTTGGTAATGCCGTTGGGCGTGGCGGCCCCATCCTGGGCAGCCACGTAGTAGTTCACTACATCGCCCACTACCAGGCCCAGGCTGCCGGCGGGCAGCACAAACGTGTAGGTGCTGCCCGAAGCAGTGCCCGCCACCGAGGCATAAGCGCCCGCGTTTTTGGCATAGTACAGCAGGGGCGGGTATGTGGTGCTGATGCCGCTGGCAGCATCCACGATGGTAGCTACCACCGTCTGATTGGCCGTGCTGGTCGTGTTTGTCGGCTGCGAAACATAGGTAATAACCGGCGGCGTAGTGTCGGCGTAGGTAAACTCGTC
>CAXUKA010000287.1:0-8744 GCA_964251335.1 uncultured Hymenobacter sp. | reverse complement strand
GTTCTTACTCGCGCGGCTTCTGGTTGATGTGCCTGTCGTCGTTTCTATTTTTCGCGTCGTTCAATCTATTGTTGCCCGAGCTGCCAGCCCACCTCACACGGTTGGGCGGTGGCGAGTACAAGGGCTTCATTATCGCGCTGTTTACACTTACGGCGGCCATTTCGCGGCCGTTTTCGGGCAAGCTCGCCGACACGGTGGGGCGCATCCCGGTGATGGTGCTGGGCTCCTTGGTGTGCGTGCTGTGCGGGCTGGCGTATCCGTGGGCGCTCACGGTGGGTAGCTTTCTGCTGCTGCGGCTGTTGCACGGGTTCAGCACCGGCTTCAAGCCCACGGGCACGGCGGCATTTGTGGCCGACATTGTGCCCGCTCACAAGCGCGGCGAGGCCATGGGTATTTTGGGCATGTCGGGTAGCCTGGGCATGGCCATCGGGCCGTGGCTGGGCTCGCAGGTGGCCGAGCGGGCTTCGCTCAATGCCATGTTTTACTGCTCGGCGGCGATGGCACTGGTGTCGGTGCTGGTGCAAGGCACGCTCACCGAAACGTTGCCCCCAGTGCAGCGCCGGAAGTTCAGCTTCAGCCTCTTAAAAATAAACCTGCGCCACGAAGTGCTGGAGCCCCGCGTAACAGCCCCCGCCATTACTACGCTGCTATGCCTGCTGCCCTACGGAGCAGTGCTCACTGTCATCCCCGACCAAAGCCAGCTGCTGGGCTTGCCGAGCAAGAGCACGTTTTTTACCTATTATATAATAGCCTCGCTGAGCATGCGACTGCTCACGGGCAAGGCCTCGGACCGCCACGGTCGGGTGCCGGTGCTGCGGTGGTCGGCGGCCATTCTGGCGGTGGGGCTGGCAGTGCTGGTGTGGGCGCCATCGGTACCGATGTTCTTGCTGGGCGCGGTGATATTCGGCGTTGGCACGGGGCTCAATTCGCCCACCCTCTACGCCTGGACCGTGGACCTAAGCCACCCCGAGCGGCGCGGGCGTGGCCTCGCCACCATGTACATCGCCCTCGAAGTCGGCATCGGGCTGGGGGCGCTGCTGGCGGGCTGGGTGTTTAATAACCAGCCCGCTCGCTTGCCTTGGGTGCACGCCCTCAGCCTGGGTAGTGTGCTGCTGGCCCTGGCCTACCTGTGGCTAGGCGTGCGCGCCACCCCACCCGGCCCCGCCGAAAACGATGCGCTGGTGGCCGAAGCGATGGCCGTAGCCGCTCCCGAAGAAATAGTGTAGTTTGGGTGAGTAGGGGTTGGTAATTGCTTAGCGACCATCTACTTTTACTCCGTCTTGGTAGGTCGCTTGAAAGAGCATCTGCCAGGAGGCCCTGCTGCTATATTTCTATGAGCAAACAACTACGAATTCTAATACAAGGGGCGGCCGTCCTCCTGCTTGGTGCGCCCGTAGCGCAGGCCCAAAAAGCCTCGCCCAAAGGCCCGAAAGTAGAGTTTGGCGTGCCCGACCCGGCCGATTTTCAGACTAAAAATTTCGTGGGCGACAGCAGCGCGGCCGCCGTGGTGCTCTACGATATGGGCAGTGCCGTTTTTCGACCCAATGGAGGTAGCTTCCGGCTGGAAAGCGACCGGACGACCCGCATCAAGATTCTGAAAAAAGCGGGCTACGAGGCGGCTACCGTGGAAGTGCCGCTCTACCACTATGGTGCCCAGTCGGAGCGGCTGCTGCATTTGCGTGGCTTCACGTACAGCGAGGTGGGCGGCAAGATTGAGAAGGTAAAGCTGGATGTAAGCACGGCGTTTACCGAAGAGCGCAATAGCAACGTGCAGGTGCGCAAGTTTACGCTCCCCAACGTGCACGAAGGCGTGGTGATAGAATACACCTACACCGTGGAATCGGACTTCCTGATGAACTTGCAGGACTGGGCATTTCAGCGCGAGATACCCACGCGCTGGAGCGAGTTTCGGGCCGAAATACCCGAGTACCTCGACTACAAAATGCTGCTTCAAGGCTACGAGCCGCTGGCCCTGCAAACCCAGCAAGGCGGCGCTACCCAATACCAGCGCAGCACGGCGCGCGACTTTGTAGCGGCCAGCGATAATGCCAGCGCGGGCCGGGCAATTGCGAATAACCAGGCCATCACGGTGAATACCACTAACCACCGCTGGGCCATGCAAAACGTGCCCGCCCTGCGCGCCGAGCCTTACATGACCACGCTACGCGACTACCTGGCACAGCTCGACTTTCAGCTGGCTGGCACGCGGATGCCCGGCGAGTCCTACCGCAATATTGCCTCCAACTGGCCGCTCATCAACACGGACCTGCGCCTCAGCGATGAGTTTGGGAGAGCGCTCACGCACGGCGAATTTCTGGATGCGGCCGTGCAGCCGCTGGTGGCTAAGTACCCCGACCCGATGGCCCGCGCCGCCGCCGTGCGCGAGCTGGTGATGCAGGCCATCAAGTACAACGGGGCCAACCGCTACTATGCCAGCGGGTCGCTCAAGCGCGGCTACGACCTGCACCACGGCACCTCGGCCGATGTGAACCTGCTGCTAATCGCAGCGCTGCGCCAAGCTGGCCTGCCCGCCGAGCCCATGCTGCTAAGCACACGTAGCAACGGCGCTGTCAACCAGCTGTTTCCGCTGCTGAGTCAGTTCAACTACGTGGCGGGCGTGCTGCCGCTGGGCAATGACAAAGAACTGCTGCTCGATGCTACCGACCCGCTGTTGCCCATCGGGGTGCTGCCGGCGCGTTGCCTCAACCAGATTGGCCGCCTGATTCCAATTAGCAACCAAGCCGACGAAGGCCGCTGGGTAGACCTCACGCCCACCGAGCGCCACAGCCACTTCCAGAATGTGCAGCTAGCTGTGGATGCCCAAGGCAACCTGACGGGCAAGGTGCTGGAAGAATACGGCGGCTACATCGGGGCGGCCACCCGCGCCAAGCTTCAGCAGCTGGGCGAGAAGAAATACGTGACCGAATTGGCCAGCCAGCACGCTAATTGGGAAATCCCGACCTATAAGTTCAACGCCGTGAGCGAGGTGGGCAAGTCGCTAGCGCTCAGCTACGAGCTGCGTCAGCCGGCCGGCACAACTGGCACTGCCCAAGAGCTGTACGTGAGCCCGCTGGCCAGCTTTGTCGAAAGCCAAAACCCTTTTCGCCACGAGAAGCGCACGTACCCAATTGACCTGGGCGCACCCATTCAAGACGTCATCACCCTAACCCTGACGCTGCCCGCTGGCTACACCGCCGAGCTGCCCAAGGCAGTGGCCTTAGCCCTGCCCAACAACGGCGGCCACTACCTGTACTCGGCCACCAGCCCCACGCCGGGCACGGTGCAGCTCATCAGCCGCCTCACCCTCGAAAAGCCCATTTACGCGGCTGAGGAATACACTTCGCTACGCGAATTCTACCGCTTGGCCTTGGCCAAGCAAGCGGAGGCGCTAGTGCTGAAAAAGATGTAAACAACTTATCCCCCAGCTATAAAACAAACAACTGTACTACAATGACCATCTGGACAGTAACTCGTATTCAAGCCGTAGTGAAAGGACTGGTGCTGGCACTGGCCTTGCCGCTGGTGGCCACTGCCCAAACCGCCGCGCCGGGTGTGCCCACCGGCCCCCCCGTAAAGTTTGGCAAGCCCGAGCCGGCTGACTTCGTGGCCAAAAACTTTGTGGGCGACAGTGCCTCCGGGGCCGTGGTGCTCTACGACTACGGCAGCACCCGCTTCCGGCTCAACGGCTTGCGATTTCAGCTGGAGTCGGAGCGGACAACGCGGATTAAGATTCTGAAAAAATCGGGTTACGATGTGGCGACTGTTGAGGTGCCGCTTTACCACAGAGGCCAATCAGAGGAAAAGCTGCTGTCTTTGCGCGGCTTCACCTACAACGAGGTTGGCGGCAAAATCGAGAAAGTGAAGCTCGAAGCCAGTACCACGTTTGTCGAGGAGCGCACCAAAAACGTGCGGGTGCGCAAGTTTACGCTGCCCAGCGTGCGCGAAGGAGCCGTAATTGAATACGCCTACACCGTGTCGTCGGACTTCATGTTCAACTTCCAGGACTGGACGTTTCAGCGCGAAATACCCACCCGCTGGAGCGAGTTTCGGGCCACTATTCCCGAGTATTTCGATTATAAAATGGTGATGCAGGGCTACGAGCCACTGGCCCTGCAAACGAAGGAAGAAGCCTCGGCCCAGTACACCGCGCACGAGTCGGGCGGCATCGACATGAGCGGCGAGCGGGTATCGGCGGCCAATGAAACCATTACGGCGCGGGCCACCAGCTACCACTGGGCCATGCAAAACGTGCCCGCCCTGCGCGACGAGCCCTACATGACCACCATGCGCGACTACGTGGCCCGCATCAATTTTGAGCTGGCCGGCGAGCGCATGCCCGGCCAAACCTACCAAAACGTGACGGGCAGCTGGCCCAAAATCAACGCCGACCTGCGGAGCAGCGAAGAATTTGGCGGGCAGCTCGGCCGCCCTGGCTTTCTTGATGCCGCGCTCAAGCCGCTGGTAGCGCAGTACCCCGACCCCCTGGCCCGCGCTGCCGCCGTGCGCCAGCTGGTGATGCAGGCCGTGAAGTACGACGGCAACAATCGCTACTTTGCCAGCGGCCCACTCAAGCGCAGCTACGACCTGCACCGCGGCACCTCGGCCGATGTCAACCTGCTATTCATTGCGGCCTTGCGCCAAGCAGGCCTGCCCGCCGAGCCCGTGCTGCTGAGCACGCGCAGTCACGGCCGCGTCAATCAGTATTTTCCTTTATTAGAGCAGTTTAACTACGTAATCGGCGTGCTGCCGCTGGGCGAGGATAAAGAGCTATTGCTCGATGCTACCGAGCCGCTGCTGCCCATCGGCCTGCTGCCCACGCGCTGCCTCAACCAGATTGGCCGTCTCGTGCCTAGCAAGGAAGGGGAGGGCCGCTGGGTGACGCTAACGCCCGCCCAGCGCCATCTGCACTTTCAGGATATCAAGCTGACGATGGATGCCCAGGGCAACTTTAGCTGCAAGGTGCACGAGGAGCATGGCGGCTACGCCGGTGCTTCGGTGCGCGAAAAGCTTTTGGAGCTGGGCGAGAAAAAATACGTGACCGAGCTGGCTAGTCGGCACACAGGTTGGGAGGTGCCGACTTATAAATTCAATGCCGTGAATGAGCCGGGTACGGCCCTGGGCCTGACCTATGAATTGACCCGGCCCGCCAGCGGCTCTGGTTCGGCCTCCGAGCTATACCTGAACCCATTGGCAACTTTTATCGAAGCACAAAATCCCTTTCGCGAGGAAAAGCGCACATACCCCGTCGATTTTGGTGCCATGCGCCAAGAGGTAATTGTGCTAACCTTGACGCTGCCTGCTGGCTACACCGCCGAGCTGCCCCAGCCCGCCAGCCTGGCCCTGCCCGACAAGGGTGGCCGCTACGTGTACTCGGCTAGTAGCACAGCCCCCGGCACGGTGCAGTTTGTGAGCCGCATGACCCTCGACAAGCCCATTTACAGCGCTGAGGAATACACTTCACTACGCGAATTCTACCGCTTGGCCTTGGCCAAGCAGGCCGAAGCAGTGGTGTTGAAGAAAATGTAACGAACCGGCTTAACGACAAGCAATTAAACAAATGGCTTTCTGGATAAAAGCGCGAACCCTGGCCGTGATAAAAGGCATATTACTGGCGCTGGTAGTACCGCTGGCGGCCGCCGCCCAAACCGTAACATCGGGCAAGCTGGCTCCGCCGCCGATGAAATTTGGCGTGCCCGACCCGGCCGATTTTGAGGCCAAAAACTTTGTGGCCGACAGCGGGGCCAGTGCCGTGATACTCTGCGACTACGGCGTGTCACAGTTCAGCAGCCCTGGCGGGCGGCTGGGCATGACCACGGTGCGCACCACCCGCATCAAAATTCTGAAAAAAGCCGGCTACGACTACGCCACCGTGGAAGTGCCGCTGTACCACCGCGAAGACCAATCCGAAAATCTGAGCAATCTGAAAGGCTTTACCTACTTGCGCGGAGCCGATGGCAAAATCACCCCGACCAAGCTCGACGCCGGCAAAACGTTTGAGGAAAAGCGCACCAACAACTGGACAGTGCGCAAATTCACGCTGCCCAATGTGCAGGAAGGCGCAGTGATAGAATACAGTTACATCGTCACGTCGACCTTTCTCGACAACTACCAGGACTGGACGTTTCAGCGCGACATTCCGACACGCTGGAGCGAGTACCGCACCAGTATTCCGCAGGTGTACCACTACCGCACGCTGTACCGAGGCTACGCTTCGCTGGAAGTGAATGAGGTGAGCACCGGCTCGGTAAACCTGCTGCTGACCGAACACCTCGACAGTGGGGCCGGCGCGGGCGCCGGCATGGACGTGGGCACCATGAACGTGAATATGTCTACCGAGCAGCACCGTTGGATTATCAAGAATCTGCCAGCTTTTCGGGAAGAGCCCTACAGCACCACGCCCAACGACTACCTGCCCCGCATGACGTTTGAGCTGGTAGGCGTGCAGTGGCCCAACCAGAAATACCAGGACCTGACGGATAGCTGGGCTAAGAAAAACCGCCGGCTGCTGGACTATGAGAATTTTGGCAAAGCCTTCAAGGATAGTAAGTTTCTGCGGGAGGAGGTGCAGCCGTTGGTAGCCAAGTACCCCGACCCGGCCGCTCGCGCTGCTGCCGTGCGAGAGCTGATAATGCAGGCCGTGAAATACGACGGTACCAACCGCTACTCAGCCAGCGGGGCGCTCAAGCGCAGCTACGAGCTGCACCACGGCACTTCGGCCGACGTGAACTTGCTGCTCATCGCAGCCTTGCGGGAAGCCGGCCTGGCTCCTGAGCCCGTACTGCTGAGCACGCGGGGCCACGGTGCTGTCAGCAAAGAATATACGCTGCTGGAGCAGTTCAACTACGTGGTGGCCCTGGTAACGCTGCCCGACCAAAAAGAGCTGCTGCTCGATGCTACTGAGCCGCTGCTGCCGGCCGGCCTGCTGCCCACGCGCTGCCTCAACCAGATTGGCCGCACGGTGCCCGACACTGGCGAGGGCCGCTGGGTGAGCCTGGTGCCGAACCAGCGCTACAGCCACTACCAGGAAATAAGCCTTACCCTGGATGCCAAGGGTAACCTCAGCGGCAAGGTGCGCGAAGAGCATGGCGGCTACGCTGGCCTGGAAGCCCGCACCAAGCTCCAGCAGCTGGGCGAGAAAAAATATGTGACCGAGCTGGCGTCGGCCCATGCCAACTGGGAAGTGCCCAGCTATACCTTTAGCAAACAAGGCAGTGTAGAACAGGCGCTGGCCCTGAACTACGAACTGCGCCAGCCCGGCACGGCCGCCGAAGCCACCGAATTGTACATGAACCCCATGGCTTATTTCGGCGAGCAGCACAACCCCTTCAAGCATGAGCATCGCAGCTACCCCGTCGATATGGGCATGCTTCAGCAAGATATTATCCGGCTGACGCTGACCTTGCCTGCGGGCTACACCGCCGAATTGCCGCAGCCCGTCAACCTGGCCCTGCCCGATAATGGGGGGCGCTATGTGTATTCAGCCACCAGTCCCACGCCGGGCACGGTGCAATTTGTGAGCCGCCTCACCCTCGATAAGCCCATTTACGGGGCGGCCGAGTACCATGCGCTACGGGAGCTTTACCGCCAGTTGCTGACCAAGCAGGCTGAGGCATTGGTCATCAAAAAGTCGGGTAGTTAAGGAGTTAAAAAAACGATTGTCATTGCGAGGAGGAACGACGAAGCAATGACAAACTACTTATCAGGCAGCCTCCCAGAAAAACACTTTATTAAAACAAGCTTACTATCATGTTTTTAACCACGCTCGCCGCCCTGTTGCTCGCTGGCCCACCGGCCGCCAAATACCCGGCCGATGCCATTGCCCCCGCGCTGCGCGAAAATGCGCACGCCGTGGTGCGCGCCTACGACGAGGTCGTAACGGTGAAATCGACCAGCCAGCTCATCCGGCACGTGCACCAAGTGGTGACTATCCTCGACCCGGCCGGTAGCAAGGGAAACGGTGAGCTGGTTGTGTACTACGATGACCTGAACCGCATCAATTACCTGCATGGTGCCGTGTACGATGCCCAGGGCCGTCTGCTGCACCAGCTCAAAATGGCCGAAGTAGGCGACCAGGGCTTGGGCAGCTCGGGCGGCAGTTTTATGATTGATACCCGCATTCGCTACGCCGACCTGCGCCAGCCCACCACGCCCTACACGGTAGAGTTTGAGTACGAAATAGCCTCTTCGAATACGCTCTTTTACCCCGACTGGCAGCCGCAAGAAGAAGAAAATATATCGCTCGAAAATGCTACCCTGCAAGTAACTACGCCGCTGCCCCTGCGCTTTGAGGAGCAGTTGCTGCCAGCCGGTGCCGCGAGTGCGCCCGTAGTGGCGGGCAACCAAACTACCTACCGCTGGCAGCTGGCCAACCGCCCAGCCGTGGAAGAAGAGCCGTTATCGCCGCCGCTCTCCGAGTTGTTGCCGGCCGTGCACTTGGCCCCAGCCACGTTTGAAGTGCAGGGCTATGCCGGCTCGCTCGACTCGTGGCAGAATTTGGGTTTGTGGACTTATCAGCTTGGCAAAGGCCGCGATGTGCTGCCGCCCGCCCTCACCGCCAAGATGGCCCAGCTGATGGTGAGCGACCCCGACCCCAAGGCCCGTGCCCGCAAGGTGTATGAGTATTTGCAAAGCTCGACGCGCTACGTGTCGATACAGCTAGGGCTGGGCGGCTGGCAAATCGGCCCCGCAACCACCGTGGGCACCGGTGGCTATGGGGATTGCAAAGCCCTGGGTAAGTACACTTG
>CAXUKA010000286.1:0-8750 GCA_964251335.1 uncultured Hymenobacter sp. | reverse complement strand
GGCGGAGGTTGTCGGCTGCCTCGGCCTGAGCCAAAGCATCGGCAAAATTCAGCTCGTGGATATTTTCCTGGCCGGCCTCGTAGGCGAGGGGCAGCGAGCGTGGAGCACGGCCAAACATCTTGGTCAGGTCGACTTGCAGCAGCTTGAGCACCGCAAATACCAGCGCCGCCGCTATGATGCCGTAGTACAAGGTATTCCAGGTGGTTTTGCCGGCCTTGGTATCGAGCAAGTCGCCCAGCCAGAGCCAGAACCAAGCTTTGAGGCGGTCCCAAAAACCGGGCTGGGTGGGCTGGCCCTCCACATACTGAAAATCGCGCTGGCCGCGTAGCTCTTGCAGGCGGTCGGCGGCCGGGCGGCGTACCGGCGGCGCAGCCGCCGCATCGGCCGGCAAGATGGTAGCCGCGTCCGACGCACGCCATTTCCAGTGGTGCTCCAGGCGCGGGTGCGGCCGTGGGGCACTTAGGGCGGGCTGGGCGAGCAATAGGCTCAGCAGCAGTAGCTTAATATTCGCCTTCATCGTCGGGCCGGTAGTGGCTGGACTGAGCTACCGGAATGGTTTGGGGCTGGCCCAACTCATCGACCAGCAGGCGCAAGCCAACGCCCTCTTGCTGCTCGGCCAGGTTAAAATATTGAAACACCACCGCCAGCAGTGGGATGGTGTTAGTGAAGACGATACCTATCGCATAGATGCACTGCGCCAACAGCCCCAGCACGTCCGAATTGAGCCCCGGCACGTGGAGCATCTTGCCGAACATCACGGCGTATTGCGGAATGATGAATACAATGGCTATCATCGACTGAATGAGGCCGACTACTAGTATTAAGCCGAAAGTGGCCCACCATTGCCCTTTAATGAGTTGAAAGCAACGCCCTACGGCCGAAAAAATCGACTGGCCTTCCAGCCAAAGCACCGGAAAAAATAAGCTGAGCGTCACGGCCAGGTAAATCCCAACCAACCCAAACAGCAGCATGCCGAAGAAAAGCGTAGCGAAGGCGTTAGTCTGGCCAGCGTATATCATCACCACCGAAAAAGTGCCTACAATGACTAAGTACCCTACGCCCAGCAGTACTACCATTAGCAGCATGCGCCCGATGTGCGCTTTTATTTCAACCCACACGGCGGTAGGTGTCACCACTTCGCTGGCGGGGGTGTGCAGGCGCGCCCGTAGGTAGCCCATTAAGGTACTCACCAGCAGTAAGAACGACAGCAGCCCGGCAACAAACCCCAGGATGATGCCTCCAAAATTGAACTGGCTGAAAGGCGAGGAGCCGTAGGGCTGCGCAATCTGTGCCGGCCCGCCAAGCCTTCGATTAGCCATTACCCCACCCATTTGGTCGAACATCGAGTTGGTAAATAGCCCCAGCCCGATGCCCATGAGCAAGGCACACGGCAGCACGAAGTACAGCAGGCACTTGCCCAGCGGCCGCCAGTGCGCGCCGATAAACTCGAAAACGGCCGAGATTTTGGCCCCAAAATCTCGCTCGCGCCAGAAGTCGGCGGCTGTGGTGTACGTGTTTTTCATAGTTTACTAAGTTTTATGTATGAAGTATGCGATAGTCATGCTGAGCTTGTCGAAGCATCTTGCGTGGCGCAGTAATCAACTGCAAAAGCAACGAAGCGAGCAAGATGCTTCGACAAGCTCAGCATGACTATCGTAACTACTGTATTACTCGGCCAGCGCCACTCGCCGCCGTACTTGCAACGGGTAAATACCAAAATACCAGACGATAAACGCTGCCGACCCGCCGATAATACTCAGGCTCAGGGCCAGCGGCATCTCGGTGTGGCGCGTCACGAAGCTTTCCAAAAACGCCGCTACTACGATGACGGGTATTAGGCCTAGGGCCAGCTTCACGGCATCGCGGGCGGCGCGGGCCAGCGACTCTTTCCGCGAGTAGGTGCCCGGAAATAGCACGCCCCCACCCAGAATAAAGCCGGCCCCGCCCGCTAGCACGATGCTCGGAATTTCGAGCGTGCCGTGTATCCAGATGGTGAGCGCTGAGCGCAGCAGCACGTGCTGCTGGTAGAAGAAATACTGAAAAGCACCCAGCATTACGCCGTTTTTGAAGAGCGCATACAGCGTGCCCACGCCCAGCGTGAGGCCCCAGGCAAAGGTTTGCAGCGCCACCATGATGTTGTTGGCCGCAATGCCCACAAACATCACCGACGAGCCTTCCGATTTGTAAATGGCCATCGGGTCGCCCTTGCGGATGTTGGTCAGCGTCTGGTTCACGTATTCGTCGCTGATAACCACCCGCAGAAAATTATCGTCGTAGGCCGCCGACAGCGCCCCCACCGCCACAAACAGCACAAACAAACCCACCGCCCAGGCTAGCGCCTTCCAGTGGCGGGCCACTACCAGCGGCACCTCCACGGCCCAGAAGCGGGCCAGGCGCTGCTTTTCTTCGGGTTTGTTTTTGTAGAGCGACTGGTGAAACTTGCCGGCCAGCGTGTTGAGGTAGGCCGTGGTGGGCGACTGCGGGTAAAACGTCTGGGCGTAGGCCAGGTCGTCGGTGAGGCTGATGAAGCGGGTCGCCAGCTCGTCGGGCGTGGCGGCGGGTTGAGTTTCGTACTGCTGCCAGCGGGCCTGGTTTTGGCGCAGAAAAGCGGCTTCGCGCATAAGTCGGCAAGGATTAGACCTTAAAGGTAGGGCGCGGGTGGGTTGGGAGTACGGACCGGCGGCGTATTTTTCGGGCCAATATCTTTAGGCAAAGCTTCATGGCAACTATTCGCGTTCATACTACCCAAAACGTCACGATTGAGTACGAAGCGGCCAGCCTCGGCAACCGCATAGTGGCCGCCATTATCGACAATCTTATTCTGGTTGCCTGGATAGCCGCTGTGGCTGGGTTAAGTGTCTGGATATTTGGTGATAGCATAGGAGAAAGAATGGCAGTGATATGGGTGCTGGGTTTCATAATCGGCATTCCCTACGTGTTTTATAACTTGGCCTGCGAGGTACTTTTCAATGGCCAGAGCCTGGGTAAAAAAGCCATGCAGTTGCGCGTGATGCGCCTCGACGGCACCGCGCCTCGCCTCGGCGACTACGTGTTGCGCTGGCTGCTGCGCCTCGTCGATACCAACCTACCAGGCGTTGGCCCGCTGGTGGCCGTTATCGTGATTGCGGCCAGCGGCAAAGGCCAGCGCCTCGGCGACATGGCTGCTGGCACTACCATTATCAGTCTCAAGCCCCGCCCCGGCCAGTTCCAGAACCTGGCCAGCCAACTCATGCCCGAGGGGTACCAGCCAGTGTTTCCGCAAGCTGCCGACCTCACCGACCACGACGTGGCGCTGCTGCGCCAACTCCTGAGCCGCAGCCTCCAAAACGACAACTACGTGCTACTCAACGAAACCGCCGTGAAAATCAAAAACCTGCTGCACATCGAAAGCGACCTGTCGGACGAGGCTTTCCTCCGCACCATCCTGCGTGACCATGCCCACATGGTGGCGGTAGGGTAAAAGCCGCGGGCTGAACCAGTATAAATGACAAAAGGCCAGCTCGCTACGAGCTGGCCTTTTGTGTGAAGAAGTCCGACGGCTTATTGCGTCAGCACGGCCTGGCGAGTGCCCGCAGGCTGACCATCGAAGCGCAGGCGGAAGAAATACACGCCCGCCGCCTGGCTCTTGCGCTGCCACTGAATGGCTTGTGCGCCAGCCGGCAGCTGCCCGGCATCGACGTGGTCGATGGCGCGGCCCAGCGCATCGGTCACCGTCAGCTCGACGTGGGCGGCGCGGGGCAGCGTGAAGCTTACTTGCGTGCCGCCCGCCAATGGGTTAGGATACAGCGATAAGTCGGCGGCTAGCTCGGGCGCTTTGGTGCCGGTGACCACACCCGTAGCTACAGCCACGGCAATGTTGCGGGCGGCGATGCCGTTGCCGATAGCCCCGACCAGCGTAGCCGCGCCCGTGGTCAGGTTCACGGTGTAGAGCGAGGTGTTAGCCGAAGTGCCGGTATTAGCCACCAGGTAAGCCGTATTCACGCCCGCGCTGGGGCTGTAAATGTCGAGGTCCACAGCCGGGGCGGTGGCATTCACAGTAATGCCTGAGGTGCCTACGGCTGTAAGCTGCCCATCGGCCGGCGGGTTGGCTGTGGCCTGCGTATTTAGCTGATTAAGTGCTAAATCGTAGTTGTAAAGCGTAGTAGCAGTCGTCCCGTTAAAGCTGTTGGTGTATGCCACTGCGCCGATGGTGGGCGTAGCCGTGCCAGTAGTATAAGCCACCACCCCATCGGTTGCGGCCAGCACGCTGGCGGCCCCAAGCGCGGGGTTGAGGCGGTAGTTGTTGCGGTTGGCTCCCACCACCCGGATGCGGTCTACCGTGGGGTTAAAGTCGAACCCAATTGCGCCCGTGCCCAGCTCCAGCCGCACGGCTGCGCCCAGCGGTGTCGCCACACCCGTCACGGCGCTTATCGTGTAAAGCTGCGAGTTGGCCACGCCTGTGGCAGCGGCGGCATTGTAACCCAGCGCGTATAGCGCATTGTTGGCCGGGCGCACATCTAGCCCCACCAGCGTCTGCGTGGCATCGACTCCTGTGAGGCCCACCGATGTGCGAATGGTACTCGGCAAAGCCGTATCAAACGTCACCAAGTTGGTGCCCGCCAGCGCGTAGGCTAGCTGGCCAGTCACGGTGGCTGGCACCGTGCGGTCAATGGCCAGGGCAATATCAGATACGTAGATGACGGAATTACCAGTAGCGCTACCCAGTAAGCCTACAGAAGTAGCCGCTCCAGTACTCAAGTTCACCGTAAACAGCGTAGAACTGGCCTGATTGGCTCCCACATAAAGAGCGCCTGTCATATAAGCTGTATTGGTGCCAGTGCTCTGATTGAAGTAGATATCCAGGTCGGCTACACCCGTGCCCAGCGTGATGCCTAGCGGCCCTACCGTATTGAGTGTGCCATCATTGGGGGGCACCTGGGTCACAAGGCGGTTAGCTCCCTCGTCGATATTGTAAAGCGTAGTGGCCGTGCTACCAATGTAGCTGTTGGTGTATGCCGACGAGCCTACTTGCTGAGCTTGGCCAGCATTGGTATCTGTAGTAGCATAGGCGAGTGTACCGTCGGTAGCAACCAGCGCACCGTTGTTGGGATTGAGGCGGTAATTAGTCCCAGCACTACTTGTCACCCGGATGCGGTCTACCGTGGGGTTAAAGTCGAACCCTATGCGCATGTTAGCAGCACCCAGATTAAGGGTGAGGGGCGTTCCCACAGCCGTAACCGCTCCCGTGGTGCGGTTGAGGGTATAAAGCTGCGCTTGGGTGGTCGTATTGTTATAACCCAAGGCGAAGAGCTCACCAGTGGCTGGCCGCGTATCAAGCCCCACCAGTGACTGGCCAGCTGCCACGCCCGTGATGGGTACCGTGGCGGTAAAAGTCGCGGGGGCAGCTACGTTAAAGGTAACCAGGTTAAACGAGGTGGTGCTGTTGCCAAGGGTAGCCAGCCCATAAGCCGTTTGAGCGGCGGCAGGTAGGGCGGCGGCCCCAGTTAGCATGAGGCCCAAGGCTATGCCCTTATAGGCAGTTGCCCGGCGAGTAAATTCTTGCAGCATAAGAAAGGAAAGTTGGTGAAAAGCAGTCGCTTCAATCTGTATTGAAGTGCCTTGACTTACGGAAATCAAATAGAAATTGGATGAAGCAAAAATGAATTTTAATGAAAAAATCATTTTTACTTCATCTCTATAATCCAACAGGCACCAAGTAAAAAGCCCATCAGGTGCCTAAAAATCGACCTGATGGGCTTTTGCAATTCAGAAATTGACAGTACTAAAAACGACCTGTCGCTACCCAGCGGCTATCGCCTTGCGGCGGCTGGGCTTGGTAGCAGGCTGGCGCTCATCGCCCTGAGCCAGCAACTCTTCGTCGCGGGCAACGTCAGCTTTCTTCACCCAGCTCAGCGCATATAAATCCTTGCGGCGGTCGCGCAGGTTGCGTACCGCACCGCTGGTATTCAAGTCTTTGAGCAGGTCAAGGTCGAGGTCGGCGATGAGCGTCATCTCCGTGTTAGGCGTGGCCTCGGCCACGATGGCATCGTGCGGGAAGGCGAAGTCGCTAGGGCTGAACACGGCTGACTGCGAGTACTGAATGTCCATGTTCTCGACACGTGGCAGGTTGCCCACCGAGCCGGTGATGGCCACGTAGCACTCATTTTCGATGGCGCGGGCCTGGGCGCAGATGCGCACGCGCTGGTAGGCATTCTTGGTATCGGTCCAGAAGGGCACGAACAAGATTTTCATGCCCTCGTCGCTCAAAATGCGCGACAGCTCGGGGAACTCCACGTCGTAGCACACCAGAATGCCAATTTTACCAAAGTCGGTATCGAAGCACTTGATTTTGTCGCCGCCGCGCATGCCCCAGTAGCTGGCTTCGTCGGGCGTCACGTGCAGCTTATATTGCTCATCCACGGTGCCATCGCGGCGGCATAAGTAGCTCACATTGTAGAGCTTGCCATCCTCATACAGTGGCATCGAGCCCGCAATGACGTTGATGTTGTAGCTCACAGCCAGCTCCATCATCCGCACCTTAATAGGCTCCGTAAACGCCGCCATGCCCCGAATGGCCGCCGAAGCGGCCGACTCGTTGGTGAGGGCCATCATGGGAGCGTTGAAAAACTCGGGAAACAGCACGCAGTCAGCCTTGTAGCCGCTCACGGTATCCACAAAGAATTCGATTTGCTGGAAGAAATCCTCCAGGCTTTTGGTAGCCCGCATCTGCCACTGCACAATGCCGATGCGCACGTTTGACTTCGGGTTGCCAATGAGCTTGTCGAACTCCTCGTCGTAGTACACGTTAATCCACTCCAGCAGCGTGGCATAAGCCTTTGACTCTGAGTCATAAGGCAGGTAGCCGCGAATGATTTTGCGGACGTAAAACTCGTTTGAGAGCTGGAAGGTCAGAATGGGGTCGGTAAGCTCTTTGTTGCGCACCATCTCCACGTACTTAGCGGGCGTCATCTCGTTGGCGTAGGCGGCGTAGCCAGGAATGCGGCCGCCGGCCACCATGGCGCGCAGGTTCAGGTTTTCGCACAGCTCCTTGCGGGCGTCGTAGAGGCGGCGGCCCAGGCGCAGGCTGCGGTACTCGGGGTCTACAAATACATCGACGCCGTAGAGCGTATCGCCCTCCGAGTCGTGGGTGTCAAACTTGCCGTTGCCGGTGATTTTGGCGTAGGTGTGCTTGTCGCCAAACTTGCTGTAATCCACGATAATAGCCAGGGCGGCGGCCACTACGTCGCCGTTGTCCTCAATGCAAATCTGGCCTTCGGGAAATTTGCGGAGCAAGTTGTTATACTCATCCTGCGCCCAGGCACCCTCCATATTGGAGTACACTTTCTCCATGATGCCCTTGATGGCCTTAAAATCGGAGCGGCGCAGTTGGCGCAGCACCAGCTTGTGGGCTGGCACGGCGGTAGGCGTCAGGCGCTCATCGATGGCCACCGTGGCGGGGCCTACTTTATTGCCTTTTTTGTGGTGCGCTCCGGCCGGAGCGGCTTTGCCGTTAGCAGAAATAGCCATGCTGATAAAAAATCGAGTGAGAATAAGCGTAGCAACAAGTAAAATTACCCCCGAAAAAACCCGCTGACCGAAGCCAGCGGGTTCTCCTTAACACGTAAACGGGCCGATAGGTGCTTTGGGTTACTCGCGCACGATGCGCCGGGTGGCCGTGCCCTGGGCCGTCGTCACGGTCAGCAGCAGCATGCCCCGGACGTTGCCAAAGGCTGCTGCCTCCAGCGTGAGCGTGCCGCCCGCGCCGCTGCCAAAGCTGCGGCTGAATACCTGCCGCCCCAGCAAATCGGTGGCCGCCACGGTGAGCGGGCCGCTGCCGGCCGGCACCGTCAGGCGCACGGCTTCGCCTACGGCCGAAGGGGTTGGGTAGGCGCTGAGCGCGGCATCGGTGGCGGCGTCGCGCCCGGCCAGCGCCACGAAGCGCCGGAAAATATCACGGTATTCTACTGCTGTAATGGTTTCTACCCCAGCCACTTCAGTGGTGGTGATGGTGAGCACCGGCACGTGAATGGTCTTAGTCAGCCACTTGTACTGGCGCTGGGTGGGCAGCGTGATGCCCTGGCCCGCCGCGCCGCCAATGGCGATGCTGTCGTGGTCGATGAGCTTGGCCACTAGGCGTACCGTCTGAAAAGTGCCGAAGGGCGTGGTGAGCGTGCCCCAGGCATCGACCTGGTTGGTGCGCTGCCGCCGCTGGCTGAAAAAGCCCGTAGCCGCCAGCGCCGCCGGCGTGCTGATGAGGGAATTGCTGACCGTAGTGGCGCTGCCGTAAGTGATTGGAAAAGTATAGATTATATCTTGCTGCGGCTTGGTGGCGTAGGTCACGGGCACGGCCGTGCCCGAGTAGGTAGCACCGTAGCCCACCGAGCGGTAGTCGGCGGTAGTCGCATTGTAAAACGCCATCGGGTCGGATATGGCGATGCCCGTGCCAGCCGGCAGCGGCGTATTCTCGGGCGATACCAGCGTGGCCTTGGTATCGGGGCTGAATAAGGAATTGTTAAATGTGAACTGGAGCAGTGCCCCGGCCGCGGTACTCACGTTGTTGTAGCGCTCGACGCGTTGCGAGGTGGCTACCAGTCCGGCGTAGTTCCAGGTTTTGTTGGCCCCATTAACGGTGATGGCCGGCGCGCTGGCTGGCAGCACTGCCGACGCTTGACTCAGGCGCAGCGAGTCACCAATAATTGGCATATCGGCGACATTGATGCTGGGCGAGGTTTGGGCGTGGGCTACCGAAGCGGCTGCAATCAGGCTAAGGC
>CAXUKA010000285.1:0-8776 GCA_964251335.1 uncultured Hymenobacter sp. | reverse complement strand
GGTATCGGCTAATTACTCGGCATGCCTCAATATTATTTTTTTACTAACAGCTAAATCAATAGGTTACGGTTCGAATGCTCTGAGTATATTTGTTAAGTTGGCATAAGTCATTTATAAAATTTTTAATTAGACTTTCATCTTCATACTATGATAAAAGCTACTCCTCATTTTGTATTACCTCGACCGTACAGCAAGTCTATTGGCTGGATTGTAACGCTGCTACTGGCCTTGGCCGTCGCCCCGGTGAGTGCCCAAACCATCACCTACTCGGCCCCCATCACCATCACGCAGGGCGGCACCTATACCGGCAACTACCGCAGCCTAAGCTCGAGCGTACCGTGCGTACTCATCAACACCACTGCCCCGGTAATACTGTCGGGCTGCACGCTCACCGGGGCCGGCAATCTGATTCAGTCCGGTGACGGCGCTAACGTTACGGTCGTCAACTGCACCGGCCAAGGCCTCACGCCCACGGTTATCAACCAATCGCCGGGCCGCTTCATCGATGCCTATCGCGCCCAAAGCCTGACCATCGAGCACAATGCCTTCACCCAAACCAGCGGCATTGTGGTGAACCGCTGGAGCGGCACTGGCCTACCCGGCCAGACCCTGACCGTGCGCTACAACAAGGTACGCAACATCGACGGGCGCTGGACCAATGGCGGCAGCACCCGCAGCAGCTTTATTCTCCTGAATACGGTGCAGCACCTGGCTGGGGCCGAAATTGCTTATAACGAGATATATAACGCACCCGACCAAAGCCTGGTCGAAGACAACATCAACCTGTATAACTCGTCGGGCACGGCGGCGAGCGCCATTCGGGTGCACGACAACTTTGTGCGCGGGGCCTACCCCTACCCGGCCACGGCCACCAGCTTCACGGGCACCGGCATGACCACCGACGGCGACGACAGTACCCTGAGCGGCGCGGCAGGCTTCATTGAGGCCGACCACAACCAGTTTGTGGGCACCGGCAATGCAGCCATGAACCTGGCGGCCGGCCACGACATCTACTACCACGACAACCGCGCCGTGACCAGCGGCACCCTGCCCGATGGCCGTACCTTCAATGCAGGTTGGGCTGGCTTTGGTGTATTCAACTACTACAACCAGCCGGCCAGCGTTTATTTCAACAACCGGGTCGAGAATAATACCGTCGGCTACGTGCGCTGGGGCGGCAGTTCGCCCTATGCCAACCGCCAGGACCTGAGCCCCGGAGCCTGCGCGCCCTGCACGGGCACCATCAGCCTGCCCAACCCCATCACCACGGCCACCGAAGATGCTGAGGTGACGCTGTGGCAGACAAAAGTGCAGCAAGCGGGCGTGACCATTGGCCCTCTCAATGGCGCAACTACCACTACACCAGCTACAACTCCCACCGTTACCACGGGCACAATCATCAACCCTGGCTTCGAGCTGGATGGCGCGGCCGTGGGCTCGCCATCGGGCTGGGCCACCCAAACCGGCACTGGCACTAGCGACAATGCCGACTACACCGAAACCTACGGAGGCGGCCACTCGGGCACGTACCACGCTACCCACTACCGCCCCGACCCATACGAGGTATACACGTACCAGACCATAACCAACTTGCCCAATGGCACTTACAAGCTAAGCGCTTGGTTTAAGAGTACGGGCGGCCAGCCCACGGCCCAGCTTAAGGCACAGAACTTTGGTGGCACGGTCCTCACGGCCGCAGTTCCCACTTCGCCCAGCGCCTGGGTGCAGGTGAGCGTACCCAACATTGTGGTTACCAATGGCCAATGCCAGATTGGGGTTTACTCTAACGCCAGTGCCGGGCAGTGGCTGCACTTCGACGACTTTGAACTGGTAGCGCAAGCCACCGCTGCTAACACGCCGCCGACGGTGTCACTCACGGCTTCGGCCAACCTTACCCTGGGCCAGCCGCTGACGTTAACGGCTACCGCTGCCGATGCAGATGGCACCGTAAGCAAGGTTGAATTTTTCAGCGGCACGACTTCGCTGGGCTCGACTACCACTGCGCCCTACCAGCTCAGCTGGACGCCTACAGTAATCGGGGCGTATTCACTCACGGCTGTGGCTACCGATAACAGCGGGGCTAGCACCACCTCGGCTGCCGTGCCGGTAGTAGTTGCCCTGCCCGTAGTAATTGCCAATCGCACCATCGTTAACCCTGGTTTTGAGGCAGATAATGCCGCCGTAGGTTCACCCACCGGCTGGTCTACCACCGGCGATGCCAATGCTGACTACACCGAAACCTACGGCGGGGCGCACACCGGCACTTACCACGGCTCGCACTGGCGCACCAGCGCTTACGAAGTGTATACCTACCAGACGCTGACCGGCCTGACTAACGGCACGTACAAATTCAGCGCCTGGATTAAGAGCGATGGCGGCCAGCCCACGGCCCAGCTACAAGCCAAAAACTACGGCGGTGCACTCCTCACCGCCAACATCACCAATACTTACGGCAGTTGGGTACAAGTCAGTGTGTCAGGCATTCAAGTGACCAACGGCCAGTGCGAGCTGGGCTTCTACTCCAAAGCCAATGCTTCCCAGTGGTTCTACTTCGATGATGTGACCTTCGCAGTACAGGCTCCCAACACGCCGCCGACGGTATCGCTGGCTGCCTCAACTACCCTGGCGCTAGGCCAGCCGCTAGCTTTGACCGCTACCGCCGCCGATACCGATGGCACCGTGAGCAAGGTCGAATTCTTCAATGGCACGACCTCGCTGGGCACGGCTACCACCACGCCCTATCAGCTTAGCTGGACGCCCACGGCCACGGGTACCTACACCCTCACGGCCGTAGCTACCGATAACAGCAACGCCAGCACCACTTCTGCGGCCGTTACTGTGACTGTTACGGCTCCGGTTGTTGTTACCAATACCACACTGATAAATCCTGGTTTTGAGGCAGATAATGCCGCCGTAGGCTCACCCACCGGCTGGTCTACTACCGGCGATGCCAATGCCGACTACACCGAAGCCTACGGCGGGGCGCACACCGGCACCTACCACGGCTCGCACTGGCGCACCAGCAACTACGAAGTATACACCTACCAAACGCTGAGCGGCTTGGCCAATGGCACGTACAAATTCAGCGCTTGGGTTAAGACTGACGGCGGCCAAATCGCGGCGCAGTTGCAAGCCAAAAACTACGGCGGCGCACCTCTAACTACCAACATTACCAGCACTTATGGCAACTGGGTGAAAGTTGAGGTCAGCAATATTCAAGTGACCAACGGCCAATGCGAAGTCGGCCTCTATTCCAAGGCGTATGCCTCCCAGTGGCTTTATTTCGATGACGTAACCTTTGGTTTACAGCCCGTTGGCGTTGTGCTCAACAGCAGCTTCGAAGACGATAATGCGGCGGTGCAGGCTCCGCGCTCGTGGTCGACCCAGACTTACGGCACCACCCAGGCCTACGCTAGCTTCACCGAAACCTACGGCGGCGCGCACACTGGTACGTACCACGGCACACACTATCGCCCTGAGAATTATGAGATTTATACCTATCAGGTCGTAACCAACGTGCCTAATGGCACTTACAAGCTAAACGCCTGGATGAAATGCACTGGCGGCCAAACCATTGCCCAACTGAAAGCGCAGAATTTCGGCGGCACAGCGTTGACCACATCCGTGCCAACTTCACCCAACACCTGGGTATTGGTAACGGTGTCGGGTATTCAAGTAACCAATGGCCAGTGCGAAGTTGGCATCTATTCCAAAGCCAGCGGCGGCCAAGGGCTACATTTCGACGATGTAGAGTTGCTACCCCAAAGCACCACCGGTGCCCGCACCGCGCAGACTACTACCGTTATCGCTGCTGAGGCCGACGTAGCGTTGGCAGAAATTGCCAAGCCAGCCCTCTACCCCAACCCAGCCAATGAGCAAGTGGCTATTATCGCAACGTTTGACCGCGCCACTTCGGTTACGCTAGTTGTTACCGACCTGCAAGGCTTGCCCGTAGCTAAGTATAAGCGATTCAGCACCGTGGGCGAAAATCAATTCTCGCTTAGCACTGCTGACTTGCCCACTGGGCTCTACCTGTTGCGCGTGGAAGGCAATACTACTCTCCCGACTCAACGCCTGGAGGTGAAGCACTAAGCGTTTAACTACTTCTCCCTAACAAAAAGCCCTCGGCTGGTAATGTACCAGTCGAGGGCTTTTTGTTAGGGAGAAGTAGTTAAACGCTTTACGCCGCTGCCAAGCTCTTGTTGCCAGCCAGCTTGTAACGAGCCAGCAAGAATAGAAAGCGCGAGTTGGTAACGAGATAACGCTTCCAGAGGCGGCGTGGCTCCAGCCAGAGGCGGTAGGCCCACTCTAGCCACAGGCGGCGCGCCCACACCGGCAGGCGCTGTTCTAGCCCGGCATACACCAAGAATGCCTGACCTACACCCAGCATACAGGCCTTAACCTTACCTCGGTGCGCGGCCATCCAGCGCTCCTGGCGAGGGCAGCCCAATGCCACAAACAACAAGTCGGGGTCGGCAGCATTGATAGCGTCTACGTGCGCTTCTTCTTCTTCTGCACTCAGGGCGCGGAAGGGCGGGGCGCAGGTGCCAACTATACGTAACTCAGGCAGTTCGCGCTTGGCGCGGTCTACAATGGCTTGCAATACCTCATCGGTAGTTCCGTAGAAATAAACCGATTGTCCTCGGCGCGCAGCTTCGGTAAGTAGCGCAGGCACTAAGTCCATGCCTGCTACCCGCTCTTGGGCGTGGCCACCGGCCCAGCCTGCTACACTTGCCACGGGGCCACCATCTGGCGTCACTAGGTTGGCTTCATCCAGCACTTGGCGAAAGCTAGCGTCGCGGTGCGCCTCTACTACCATGTGCACGTTGGCGCAGCATACGTAGGCCGAGTTGCGGGCAGCGCCAAGCTGCAATATTTTATCCACGAAATCCTCAAACGGCCCCGTAGTAATCCCCGAATCAATAACTAGTTGCTTCGATAGCATAGGCTGTCTGAATGATTATAAAGCAGTTGAAAGCACTGATTAACAATAATAAAAAACCACCAGGCACCACAGCACCCGGTGGTTTTAGTTTCTAATAGGCGTTTTTCTCACCAGCTACCATGTTCCACACGGTCTTGCCGATAATCTTTACGTCGAGCAGCAGCGACCAGTTTTCTACATATTTCAGGTCGTATTCTACCCGCTTTTCCATCGAGCCTTCGGCGCGGGTTTCACCCCGGTAGCCGTTCACCTGGGCATAGCCCGTGATACCGGGCGTTACGGCGTGGCGCTGGGCGTAGGTGCTGATGCTCTTGGAATATTCTTCCAACTGCGAAGACATATTGGGCCGGGGGCCTACCACCGACATGTGGCCCAGCCACACGTTGAAGAACTGTGGCAGCTCGTCGAGGCTGGTTTTGCGCAGAAAGCTGCCTACCCGCGTTACGCGGGCATCGCCTTTGGTGGCCTGTACCTCAGTGCCGCTGAGGTCGGTGCGCATAGTGCGCAGCTTGTAGCAGGGAAACAGCTTGTTACGCTTACCAGGGCGCAGCTGCTTGAAGAAAACTGGGCCGGGCGAATCCAGCTTGATTATCAAGGCAAGTAACGGCATGATGAACGGAAAAACTGTCACAATAACAAACCCCGAAAACGCGAGGTCAAACATGCGCTTCACTATCTGATTGGGGCGCAGAGCCAAGGGGTGGCGGCGCACCGTCAGGATGGGGCCACGGCTGTGGTAATGCACGTTCACATCTTCGTGTAGCGTGCCTTCAAAGTCGGGCACAATGCGGAAGGAAATGAAGTGGTCATCAGCAAAGCTCGACAGGTCTTGGATATATTCTACCTGGTTGAGAGGCAAGGCGAAGTACATTTCGTCTACCTGCTCGTGCTGGCAATATTCTTTCAGGTCGGCAAGGCGGCCCAGTACAAGGTGACGCAGGTCTTCGGGCACCGGCGTATCGGTGAAGAAGCCCAAAAACTGGTTGGCCAGCGGGTCATGTACTTGCAGGAAGTTGTATAGCTCGCGCCCACTGTGGCTGGTGCCCACCACCACAAAGCGGTTGTGTGGCTGGGCCAGCCGGTAGCGGTAGGTACGGTGCAAAAACGCCACTACCAAGCGGCTAAAAATAATGGCACCGCCAGCTACACCATAAAGCAGCAGCAAATAGCGCATGGGCATCAGGCGCTGTTGCAGCACCAGCAACCCGGCCGTCAGTACTACAGCGTGCAGCAGCAGGGCGCGTACCAGGCTCCAAGTTTTTTCGCCGTAGGTAGCTAGTCGGTCGAGTGGCACAGCGCTGGCAAACTGCCCCGCAATAATCCACCACAACAAGGCAAATACCATGAAAAACATGGGATAATCGCCGGTAAATTCCCAGTCACCCCGCTGGATATAATCGATGAGGCGAAAGGCACCGAAAATGGTCAATACATCAGTCAGTAGTAGCACCAACTGGTTTACCTGTGTTCGTTGAGCGTAGAATACCATAAGCCGTTTAGTTTAACTATTCTAATTTTTAATACCTAGAAGCGGAGAGGAAGCGCAGCACCAACATACGGGTTGGCAGTCCGACCGGATTACCCGGAAATAACTTAACATCTATTTAGTTGTAATTTTTATACTTATAAGCTGGTTAATTCCGCTATAATCTTTCAATAATGCAACTGTTATCTTATTGTAATTTGCCCAGATTCGAAATATTAGAAGCAAGATATATAATATCCTTCATTAAACCCCTGAAACCGGCAAACTTTTTATGTCAGTCAAGCCTTGCCAGCCTTGATAGCACACACGAAGCGGCTCGCAATCTGCGATAAATACTACCCATTTCATTGTCAAGTTATTACTAGCAAAAAACTACTGCTAAGAACTTCCTGGTATAGTGAGCGAGCGAGTTATCTTCTAGGTAATGCTCAGCTAAATCTGTCGGGCTTAGTACGGCCGGCCCGAAGCAGGGTTTTCACAGGGTTTGCAGCAACCTATTTTGGCAGACAAAGACGACCCTGATTTTTTCCACACAATTGATAGCACGACAGCGAATAGTTCAAGTAAGTGATTTGCAGTAATATCACCACAAAAAACACTGTATTTTATCCCTCCCAACGGGCTCAGCACGAGTTAAACTGCTCCGTAAGAAAGGCATACATCAAACCTGAGCTATGGATAAATTAATACCCAATTAGTCATACTCTTAGCTAATAAACTCGGCAATAATTAGCTATTTGTGCCCCAACCAGCCTTCGGGGTTCAGATTGGCCGAATTGCGCCACACCTGAAACTGCACCTGAGCCGTGCCATCGGCATCAGTAGCGGCGGTGCCGATGGTTTCGCGGGCGTCGACCTGCTGGCCCTCGTGCACGCTCACCGAGCGCAAGCGGGCATACACAGTGAAGTATTCGCCGTGCTGAATCATGACGATGGTATTCATGCCCGGCACCTGGGCCACCGTGAGCACCCGGCCCGCAAACACCGAGCGCACGGCCTCGCCGTCGTTCGTCTGAATATCCACGCCCCGGTTCTCAACCACTACGTGCTTGAGCACCGGGTGCGGGTGTCGGCCAAAGTGCTGGGCCACAAAGCCTCGCGCCACCGGCCAGGGCAAGCGCCCCTTGTTGCCGGCAAAGTTGGACGAGAGCAGCGCAGTTTGGGGCGTGAGGGCTACGCGGCTGGCGTGGCGGTCGGCCGAGGTTTCTTCGGGCGTGTCGCTATCGGGGTTGGCGCTGGCGGCGTCGCGGTCGGCGTCGGTGTCAGCCCTTTCCTCGCGGCGAGTGGGGCGGCTGGCGGGGCGACTGGCAGTAGTGGCGCGGGCCGCCCGGCGGCGCGCGGCGGCAGCGGCGAGGCGGGCGGCACGGGCAGCGCGGGCTATTTCTTCGCGCACGCGCTGGGCTATCAGCTCATCGAGTTGGGCCACGGCGCGCTGGCGCTGGGCTAGCTCATCGCGCAGGCCCTGCTCTTGCTGGCTAAGCTGCTGCACCACTTGGTCTTGCTCGCTCTTGAGGCCTTGCAAGTTGCGGCTCTCGACCAACTGCGTTGTAAGCAGGCTTTTTTGGCGGGTGCGCTGTATCGTGAGGCCGTCGAGCTGCTGGTTGAGTTGGCGCTGTGCCCCTACTATGCGCAGAGCCTGCTGGTGGCGCTCCTCGGTATACTGGCGGATGTAGCGCAGCCGCAGCTCAAACTGGTTGAACGACTCGGCAGCGAATAAAAACATGAGCTGGTTGAAACCGCTACTCGTTTTGGAGGACGTATACATCAGCTTGGCGTACTCGGCCTTGAGGTTGGCGAGCTGCTGCTGGGTCGTGAGCACCTCGCGCACGGTTTGGTGTACGTTGGTTTCGATACCTTGCAGCTGGGTCGAAATATGCTGAATCTGGCCCTGCTTCACCGTCAGCTTTTCCTTGATGACGTTGAGCTGGCCTATTGTGACCTGCTTCTTCTGGGTGGTCTGGGTGAGCACTTTGCCGGCCTCGGCAATGCGGGCCAGGTTGGCTTGGCGCTCGCGCTCGAGCTGCTCCTTCGACTTGCCACGCGGGGCGCGGGCGGGGCGCGGCTTGGCAGCCATCGGGCGGGTGCGCGCCGTGGTTTTAGCTTTGGGAACAGCTTTGGCTTTGGGAGCGGCTTTGGCTTTGGGGCGTGGGTGGCGCTGCGCGGCAGCGGGCAGCGCCAGCAATAGCAGCAGCAGCCAGACACCGCCGGGCAGCGCAGCGCGGCGTTTAACCAAAGTAAAAAGAACTTTCACGCAGTAGAATAAAGCCAGCCAGCACCTAACCAGGCAATTTGGCTGCACAAAATAACGCCAGAGAGCGGCAGCTCAGTTAAAAACGCCCGCTTTC
>CAXUKA010000284.1:7736-8795 GCA_964251335.1 uncultured Hymenobacter sp. | reverse complement strand
GCCATCGCGGGGGCTGGTCCTGAGCAGGTCCAGGTCGCCGTCGCCGGCCACGTCACCCAGCGCTACGGTGTACGGATTGGCTCCCACCCCCACGCTGGTGGTGCCGCCAAACGTGCCGCCGCCCGCACCCAGACGGATGCTCACCGTGCCGGGGTCAGTGTTGTTGGCCGCCACGAAATCGGGCACGCCATCACCGTTCACGTCGCCCACGGCCACGCTACGGGGCCCGGTGCCCGCCGCCACGTCGGCACCGGGCCGGAAGTTGCCCACGCCCGTGCCGCCGGCCGCCACCACAAACTGCGTCACGCGGCCCCGGGCCAGCAGTTCGCCGCCGCTACCGGTGGCCGCCGTGGTAATGGTCGCGTTCACCACTTCGCCCGGCCGGAAGGCGTAGGCGCTGGGCGTGAAGGTGAGGGTGCTGCCGCTGCGCGTGGCCGGCGTGGTAGCCGTGCGCAGCCCACCGCGCTGGCTGCTAAACACCTTCAGCGCTGCTTCGGCGCCGGGGGCCAGGGTTTTATCAAAGGTCACCACTACCGGGCTGGTGGCGGCGGAAGCGCGGGCATTAGCCGTCGGGCTCACGCTGGTGATGGTGAGGGGCGGCACCGTCTGCACGTAGCGCGCCACCGAGCCATAGATGTTGCCCACCAGCAGGTCGAGCAGGCCATCGCCGTTCAGGTCCGTGAAGAAGGGCTTGGTTAGGTTGATGTTAGCGATGGCGGGCGGGGCGGGGCTCACCAGGTTGAAAGTAGCGCTGTTCGGGGCGCTTTGCTCATAGAACAGGAGCGTGCCAGCATTACGACCACTAACTAAGTCGAGCAGGCCGTCGCCGTCGAGGTCTGTTACCGTGGGGCCCGAAATGCTGTTCGCGCTGAGGGTGCCGCTGGTAGTAGCGAGGTTGACGCCCGCCGTGAAGAGGAGACCGCCCACCGCGGTTTGCTCGTAGCGCACCACTGTGCCGCTGTTGTTGCCCACCAGCAGGTCGAGCAGGCCGTCGCCGTCCAGGTCCGTTACCGTCGGGGCCGAACCGGTGCCCGCGCTGAGGGTGCCGCTGGTAGTAGC
>CAXUKA010000284.1:642-7636 GCA_964251335.1 uncultured Hymenobacter sp. | reverse complement strand
GGGGCCGAACCGGTGCCCGCGCTGAGGGTGCCGCTGGTAGTAGCGAGGTTGACGCCCGCCGTAAAGGTGAGACTGCCCACCGCAGTTTGTTCAAAGCGCACCACCCTGCCGACGTCATTGCCCACCAGTAGGTCGAGCAGGCCGTCGCCGTCCAGGTCCGTTACCGTGGGGGCCGAAGCGTAGCCCGCGCTGAGGGCGCTGCTGCCGCTTTGCAGGTCGGCCACCTGGGTATAGGTGTAGCTGCTGCTGGCCCGCGTGACCTGGAAGGCCGCCGGGCTCAGGGCCGTGCCGCCGGGCGTGGTCACGCTCACGGTGTTGGTGCTGGCCAGCACGGGCACCGCCGTCACGGTGAGCTGGGTGCCGGCCATGTTCACCGTGAACGAGCCCGCCGGGGCCGGCAGCTCGCCGAAGCGCACGCTGGTGGCCCCGCCCAGGTTGGTGCCGTTGATGAGAAGCTGGCTGCCCACCGCCCCGCTCGGGGTGTTGAAGTTCGTGATGGTGGGCGCAGCCAGGGGCGTGATAGTAAGCGAGCCGTTGCCCGCCGCCGGGGCCACGCTGTAGCTGATGTTGCTGCCGGTGGCCGTCACAAACGACGAGCCGCCTCCCCCGCCGCCTATTGTTTGGCTGCCGCCGCCGCCGCCGTAATAGCCGCCACCACCACCGCCGCCGCCGTTGCCACCGCCACCATTACCGCCTTGGCTAGCACTGCCTGCTTGGCCTCCTGCTCCTGCTGCCCCGGCGTTTTGCTGCGTGGCCCCCTGCCCAGGGCTTTGGCCGGTACCATTGCCTCCGGTCGGGGTACCACCCGTACCCCCTACCCCATAATTATCACTCTTGTTGCCGCCGCCGCCGCCAGCTACTACCAGCGCATTGCGAGTAGTAGCCAGATAGTCATCGGTGGGGGTAGTAGTTGCGCGCCGCAGGTCCGTGGCCCCGCCGCCGCCGCCAGCGGCACTAATACCACCGCTGCCGCCAATTCCACCACCATTGTAGCCCCCTGCGTTTGTCGTATTACTTACTATGCCTGAGACGCCCTGACCACCGACGACGACGGTCAAGACTTCGCCCGGCGTGACGGCCACCGTGGCCGTGACCTGCGCGCCTCGGGCAGGCGTTCCTACAATGGTGCCGCCGCTACCGCCCGTGGCCACCACTTGCAGGCGCGTCACGCCCTGCGGCACGGGGTAGGTTTGGGTGCCGCCCGTGTAGCCGTAGGAGGTAGGCATTTGGGCGTGGGCGGCGCCGGCCGTGGCCAGCAGCAGCCCCAACGCTGCCAGCGAGCGGCCCAGGTAGCGCGGTAAAGTAGCAAGTAAGCTCATAGGAGTGCAGGCGGCCGGAAGCCAGAAAAGAGAGTGGGTGAAAAGCCAGAAAAACTTGGACAAATAGACGACGGCACGTTTGGGTCCGCAAGCCCCGCGCCTCCCCTAAATAGGGTAGATACTATTCTTTTTTTCGAGCTGCTACCAAGCGGGTAAGTTCGGTGTTTAGGTGCGGATAGCAGCGGTTCGCGCCAGTCCTTTCCGCGTCACCATAACCTAGGCAAGCAGCTAAAATAGAAGACCGTACTGCTGGCCAGCTTTCCCAGGTTCCTACCCAAACGACGCCCCGCTTTCCGGACTGGCGACTCAGCCCCGGTCCTCCCCTAAATAGGGTAGGCCGTGGAGTTGGCACCGGCACTCCACCCCACGACCTTTGCCCCGTGACTCCTCCCTACCGCCTCGCCATCGTCGAAGACGACCCCGCCGTGCGCGAACTGCTGCACGACTACCTCGGCCGCCAGCCTGAGTTTGCGTGCGTGCTCGTGGCCGAAAGCGCCGAAGTGCTGCTGGCCTGGCTGCCCGATGCCGTGCAGTCGCCCCAGCTCATCCTGCTCGACATTCACCTGCCCGGCCTCAGCGGCATCGAGGCCCTGCCGCAGTTGCGCCGCCTGGCTCCCGAGGCCGAAATCGTGATGCAGACCGTCTTTGAAGACACCGACAACATTTACGAAGCCCTGCGCGGCGGGGCCAGCGGCTACCTGCTCAAGAGCACACCGCTGCCCGCCCTCAAAGCCGCCCTGCTCGACGTGGCCCTCGGCGGCGCCCCCATGAGCCGGGCCGTGGCCCGCAAGGTGCTGGGCCACTTCCAGCCCCGGCCCTTTTCGGCCCCAGCCGGCCTCACTGAGCGCGAGCGCCAGGTGGTCGAGTCCCTGGTCGAGGGCCTGAGCGAAAAACGCGTGGCCGCCCAGCTCGGCCTCACTGTGCAGACCGTACACACCCACATCAAGAGCATCTACCGCAAGCTGCAAGTGAACAGCCGCGGCGAGCTGCTAGGGCGCCTGCGCTAGCGGGCCGGCGGCTCGCCCAGTGGGCAACTCACCTTTCGTTTGTGCCTGCCTTTCAGCCGATAAGCAGGCGCACCTCCCAGCCGGGGCCGGGGACGCGGGGGCCAGCCGTAAGCTGCCCGCCCACCGCCCGCGCCCGCTGGGCCATACTGCGCAGGCCCATGCCCCCGGCCCCAGCCGGGCGGGCAGGGGGCTGGCCGTCGTCGGTGATGGTCAGGCACAGGCCCGCCCCGGTGCGGACCAGCGCCACCTGCAGCTCGGTGGCGCCGTGGGCATGGCGCACGGCATTAGTGATGGCTTCCTTGGCTAGCAGGTACAGGTGCTGGCGCAGCTGCGGGGCCAGGGGCTGGGCATCGGGCAGGCCCTGCGCGGTAAGCTCGGTGCGCAGGCCGGCGGGCTCGGCACTCTGGTCGAGGTGGTCGCGCAGGCGGTCGAGCAGCGCGCCCACCGTGTCGGCCCCGGCGTCGATGCTCCACACCACGTCGCGCATGGTGGTGAGGGCGGCACGGCTATCGGCCAGCAGGGCCGCCATGGCGGGGCTAGGCGCCGAGGCGCTATTACTGGTTTCGTGCAGCAGCTCGGCCCGCATACTCACCCGCGTGAGCAGCGCCCCCACCTCGTCGTGCAGGTCGGCAGCGATGCGCGTGCGCAGGCGGGCTTCGCGCAGGGCCCGGCGGCTACGGCTCCACTGGGCAGCGGCCCCAGCCAGCACCAGTAGCAGCGCCCCACCCAGCAGGGCGGCCGGGTGCTGCCACCAGGGGCGGCCCACCGCGAGCAGCAGGCGGCGGGGAGCACTGCGGCGGCCATCGGCCGTGTGGCCCCATACCTCTAAGGTATAGTCGCCCGCGGCTGGGGCATAGAGGCGCAGCTGGTGCCCAGTAAGCTGCGCGCTAGCCGGGCGCGCGCCGGCTGGCGTCAATCGGTAGTAAAAGCGCGCTCGGGCGGGGTCGCGGAAGGCGGTCAAAGCGAGGTCGAGGCGCAATTGCTGCGACACGCCGGCTAGCGCCAACGCCACTTGGGCCGGCCCAGCCGGCAGGGGCCGCAACGCATTGCCTGCGGCGCTGGCCTGGCTCAATAGCAATTGGGGGGCGGGGCCGGGCGGGGGGAGCAGCCGGGTGGGGCGCACCCGAAATACGCCCCCAATACCGCCAAACAATAGTGTGCCATTGGCCTCCGCAAGGGTTGCCTGCTGGTTGAATTCCAGGTCCGTCAGCCCATCGGCCAAGCCATACACGGTGAGTTGGTCAGCCGCCGGGGCATAGCGCACCAGCCCCGCGTAGGTACCGGCCCACAGCGCCCCATCGGGGCCGGGCAGCAGGCTCGCCACCGGCGCATCGGGCAGGCCCGAAGTGGCCGTGAGCTGGCGCACCACACCCCGGCGCGGGTCCAGCGCCAGCAGGCCCGCATCGCGCGTGCCCAGCCAGATGCGCCCGTCGGGGGCGCGGGCCACCAGGCACGTCACGTCGGCGGTGGGCAGGTGGCGCGGGCCATCTTCGGTGGGGCCATAGTGGCGCAGGTGGCCAGTAGCCGGGTCGAGGGCAAACACGCCGCGGGCAGTAGCCAGCCACAGCTGTCCCTGGGCATCTTCCGCGATGCGACGCACCGCGCAGCCGCGCAGCGCATCAGCCGTGCCTGCTACGTAGCGCGTAGCCCGGTGATGCGTTTCATTTAATTGGTAGAGGCCATCATCGCCCCCACCCCAGACCTGCCCCCGGCTATCCTGAAACAGCGTGCGAGCGGACCCGCCCGGCAGCAGTGGGTGCAGGTTACCCGTGGCCGGGTCCAGCTCGCCAAAGCCATCGCTGTTCAGCGCTAGCAGCACGCGCCCCGCCTGGGTCGTCAGCGCGTGATAGGGAGTGTGCGCCCAGGGCTGGCCCGCCAAGTATAGCGGTAAGAGTCGAAAGGTTGTCCCGGCACTAGCCGGCTGCTGCACAAAAGTGCCGGTATAGGAGCCTACCAGCAAGCGCCCATCGGGCAGGCGGGCCAGGCAGCGCACGCTGGGCAAAACCACGGGCAGGGGCAGCCGCTGCACCAGGGGCCGCACCACCTGGCGGTAGCAGCCCCGCCAATCTAAGCTGAAGGCCCACATCAGGCCGGTTGGGTCGCGCTGCAGCTGGTAAAGGCGGTTGGCCTGCGGAGTCGTCTGCGCATCGGCGGGGTTAATGCCCGCCGGCTGAGAGTGTACCTGCGGCTGCGGCTGCCCCGGCAACCAACGAAGGTCGATGCGCTGGCTTCCCACAAGCCAGGCGCAGGGCCGCCCCAGGGAGTCGAGCTGCGGCCCGAAGCGGACATCATAGTGGTGGGGGTCGGGGAGCCAGCGCGCGCGCGCGCGCAATTGATTGCGGGTCGTATCCAGCTCCCACAGGGCAGTGGCGCTCACGAGTACCTGGGGCCAGGTGCCGGGCACGGGCACCAGCGCCTCGGTCGGGTGCGTTAGCTGCCAGAGCTGCCTTCCCTGGGCATCGAGCAGCCGCAGCTGCTGGTCCGTGGTGGCCCAGACCGTGCCCCGGGTGCCGGGTGACAGCCGCAGCACTTGGCCTCCGCTGGTGTCGGCGGCGGGCCAGGGGGCTTGTGGGCGGGCAGGGTCAAGTGCCAGCAGCCGGTGGTGGCCATAGCCTACCCAGAGGCGGCCAGTGCGAGCATCGCGCCAAAGGGCCGTTACCTGGGGGCGTTCCGCTTGGGCAACTGGCAGCGCCCAGCGCGTTAGGTGCCCAGTGCTGGGCACAAACCGAAACAAGCCCGTCGCGGCTCCAATCCAGAGCGTGCCGCTGGGGTCGAGCACCAGCTGCACGTAGCCAGTGGGGGCCGCCACCCCCCGGCGCACGAGCTGGGTTAGCGGCACCGCCACGTAGCCGTCGTAGCGGCGCACGCCCTCGTCGGTCGCCACCCAGCCGTAGCCGCCGGGGCTAAAGACCAGCTGCTGCACGAGCAGGGCACTGAGGATAGGGTCGGGCTGCCAGGGCGCGCCCAGGCGCTGCGCCTGGGCAGAGTGTGGGAGCAGGCAGCCAAAGCCGGCAGCCGTTAAGCAGCTCACAAATAGTAGCTTAATGATAGCAAAGTGCCAGCATGCTCGCTTTTCCTGTCGGGCACCGAAAACTGGCTGTTGTCGCATAGGGGCGAAAGTACCAGGTTTACGGGAGTTGTTTGGCTTAACTTCTTGCTACCCAAGGGCAACCTTTAGCTCATTCTTACTGCTAAATAGCAGGGTTTTGGTTGAAGTAATAAGGAACATTTGCAGCTTTGGCTAGCCTATTAGCCGCGTCCCTTGGGTCGATGAAACAGGCAGTGCCTGGGGCCCAGCTACGGAGCATCGAAGTGGCCGTACCTATTTCTTTCTCGAAGCGCGTACGGCTTGGCTCACGACCCAACAAGGTGTGACCCTGCCGCTGGAATACTGCTTGGATAAGCTGACCCAGCAGCTGAATCCGCACTAAGCCTTCAACGCCGGATAAAGACCTGGAAACTCGGTTTTAAGCAGATTAACAACGGCCCCACCCAGGTTGTCAAACGTCCGGTTGCCCGTCTCGTAGTCTCGCAAAAGGGGATGCGTTACTTTCATCAGCTTCGCAATCCGAATTTCATCCTCGCCCAGGAATGCCACTACCTGCTCAATCTGCGCTGCCGTTAGCTTTAATTTTCGCAACCGGTTGGCAACCCGCTGGTGCAGCGTCGGCAAATCGGTAGCCAAGGCCAGGCTCATCTGTTGCTCCGCCGCTTTTACTTTACCGGTAGCAACGGGCACGGGCAGGATTAATGGCTCTAGCTGCAACGTTGCGTCCTGCTTAGGAATGGTAAAGCGGATAGACTGAACCTTCTTGCCTTCCTTAACAGGCTTATAGGTAACCAGCCAACCCAGCGAGTGCAGCTCACGGATGCTGGGCTCCAGTACGTAGCGTTTAAAATCGTAAAACAGGGTATATGTCGTGTCGTTGTCATCCCCCAGCACCTGCTTGCGAAACAGGTCAAAGGGCACTTCCCACTGGCCGACATCATCCCAGGACTTCAAGAGCCAGTACAGCCGATGCGCGTGGGCGGAACGCAGCCGCAGCAATGTTTCAATCTCGACGTGGGTGTAGTGCTCGGCCAGCTGCAGCAGAAACGGCTTGATTTCCTGGGCAAAGTTGCCCGTCAGCAGGCCGCTGCCCTCATTGATGTCGATGTAGCTGATGATGGAATAGGCCGTGAAGCGCTTTTTATTGCCTCGCTGTGACTCTATGGTCACGACTTTAGACATGAGGCTCTTGCAGGCATCCCGAATCGTCTCGTAGACGCTTCCCCCCTTTTTATGGGGCAGTACCCGGCCCAGCGGAATTACGATGCTGGGCAGCTCCGTCTGTCCCTGGTGAATACAGCCCAGCGCCAACGCGAAAATCCGGGATTCAATGTGCGTAAGCTTCAAGGGCGCGCGCACTAGTACGTTGGCTTGATAAGCACGCGGGTACTCCGGAATGACGGGTAGCATACATGGAAACTAAGAGGACGAGAGCGACAAAAATAGGGGTTATTACGTGAATATATTTTTCTTATCACGCAGATATTTCAAAAAGAGTGAGTGCCATTTTTCACGTAGATGGTGCCATTTTTCACGTAGATGGTGCCATTTTTCACGCAATTGAGTGCCATTTTTCACGCAATTGAGTGCCATTTTTCACGCAATTGAGTGCCATTTTT
>CAXUKA010000284.1:0-542 GCA_964251335.1 uncultured Hymenobacter sp. | reverse complement strand
CACGCAGGTTTAAGACTTTATATTATGATAATCAAGTAGTTATGCCTTGCTGAATATTGAATATAAGAATAAAAAAGAAAAAACAGAAGAGCATTCTGTTTTTTTTTGATGTTTAAGCCTTCCCCAACTCCTGTTTTATTCAAGAACCAGTAGGATAGCCACATGGTCGAATTGTCGAATAGCCCGGAAAAAGCCCCGAAAAACCCGAAAAACGGGCAAATCAGGAGAAAAACTCTTTAAGCATCTACGTGAAAAATGGCACTCTTGACCGGCAACAGTAGCCTGCCGATTTTACCCTATACTGGTCGATTTGTAATATAATATATTTGTAGTCAATATTTTATGATAGTCTATTAGTAATTATTAGCTGATGGCTTAGGATGGCAAACAAGCTTTTAGGCTTGCCAACACCTTACTGCTGCATTTAATCGATGATAGAAATCCGTGAAGACGCAGACTCAAGTTTATATTAAAAAAGCACGATTAACTTATTTATAGGTTACGCAATAGGCCGCTAGTAAATTGCTCAAGCATAGTTGAAT
>CAXUKA010000283.1:0-8809 GCA_964251335.1 uncultured Hymenobacter sp. | reverse complement strand
GTCATAGACTGGTGCGAGGTTATCGCGACCTTTCAGCGCCTGGGTATAAGGAATATTACCATACTGGTCTACCAGCAGCAGGTAGTTATAGACCTTCATGATGCGAGCAACAGCCGCATGAAAGGCATAGTTGCCACCAGTGCCCTGCGTCTGAATGTACTGATAGTCATTCAGGTTGTCGTAGGTGGCCGACCACAAGTTAGAATAGTAGTTGCTGGTGTAATTGTAGGTACGCTCTTCAGCATAGCCACTCACTACACCTGATTTACCCCAATAATCGGCTGCGAAGTTAGCGTAGCTGTTGTAGGAGACGCTGTAGTTATTGGCCGTGTTGTTGAGGCTTTGCGCTAGCATCAGCGCAGGTGTGGGCGGGGTATCGGTGGTCAGCGAGTTGGGGTTCGTGTTAATGTCCAAAAAGGACGAGCAACTCGTAGCAGTGGCCATAAGTGTGGCCGCTGATAGCATCTTTAGAGTTATCTTCATGCGTACTAAGATTAGAAAGTTACGTTGAGGTTAGCCCCGATGAACTTGGTAGGTGGCGTCTGGTAAATGTTGTTGATGCCGGTGATGTTGCTAGTAGAAGCAGCAGCACTGAACTCAGGGTCAGCCCACATGTTAGACTTAGGCACGTAGGTAAAAAGATTGCGGCCGAAAAGGTTCAGTGATACGCCTTTAATCAGACCTGTTTTTGGCAGCAGCGAAGCAGGTACAGCATAGCTCACCGAAAGCTCACGGATTTTGAAGAACATACCCGAAGTGATGTAGTTCTCAGCTACCGTGGTATTGTAAGCGTCGCTAGCCCAGAACTCTACGTTGCCAGTAGTCAAAGCACTTGCATTGGCGGTATAGCCCGTTACGTTACCAGTAGCATCCAATTGCGGGATAGCCGAATCGGGGAATACAAAGTCTTTGCGGTCATACTGTGCGCTACGCTGCGAAGAGCCGGCGAAGTCCATAGAAGAGCCAATACCGTGGTAAACCACATAGCCAGTGCGCATTTCGCCTTGGCCAGCTATCGTCAGGCCTTTGTACGAGATGCTGGCGTTGAAACCATACTTGTACTTAGGCTGCGTGTTGCCAAACGACTTGATACCTGATGCTTTTACGGGCATGTAGCGAACATTACCAGCATTGTCGTTTACCTGCGTCATTTTAATCTTGCCAGCAGCAGCGCCGCTCTCTACCCGCTCGTAGTAGGTGCCTTGCAGAACCGGGAAGGGCTGGCCTTGAATAGCGAATACTTCAGCATCGCCGGTGCCGCCCAAGTCAAGAGCGTTGCCATCGGGTAGCGATACAACTTCGTTGTTGTTGTAGTTGAAGTTAGCACCCAGAGTTACCGTCAAGCTATTTCGCAGGCGAATCGGGGTGAAGTTCAGGTCAGCTTCGAAACCGTGGTTTTTTACTTCACCTGCGTTGCGCAGGTAAGACGAGTAACCAGTTGAGTAAGGCACAACCTGGTAAACGGTCAGGTTAGTAACATCCTGTGTGTAGTAGGTAACAGCACCAGCAATGCGGTGCTTCAGGAGGCTGAACTCCAAACCTGCCTCAGTCGAAATAGTCGTTTCAGGGCGCAGGCCTGGCTGAACCAGTGTGTTGCCTACCCCAAACGAAGTGTTGCCACTATAAGGGAAGCCAGCGCCAGCCGAGAAGATGCCTCGTGTAGCATACGCGCTACCCGATTCAGCTACGCCAGTAGAACCACCACCACCAATGTTGGCTTGGCTAACCTTGGCGATACCACCACGCAGCTTGCCATAATCCAGAATAGACGAGGTTTTCAACGACGGAATCAAGTTCGAGAACACAAACGAACCATCTACGCTGGGGTAGAAGTAGTTGCGGAAACCGGGGTCCAGAATAGACGTGTTGTCGAAACGGCCTGAGCCGTGCAGGAAGAAAATGTCGTTGAAACCCAAGGTCAGGTCGCCGTAGAACGAGAAAGAGCGAGCCGAGAAGCGAGCGTTAGCGGAGGAGAGATTACCAGCGCGGTTTTCCAGGTTGAAATCACCAGCTTGGGCCAAAGCCGAAGAAGATGCCGAGGTATAGTGGCTGCTAAGCTGCTGAATGTTGTTACCCACAACAGCCTGTACACTGATTTTGCCAAACCGCTTGTCCATCGAAACGAATAGGTCCGAGTTGATACGGTTCAGGCTGCTGCTCAAGTCACGTACGTAGCCGTTGATAGGAGTGCCGCTTTTGTTGGTGTTGCCAGCAGTTACGTAAGAGTTATACGTAAACTTGTCTTGTGTGGCAATGCTGTACTGGTCGAGGTTGGTAGTACCCAAGCGGTACTGTACCCGCAGCCAGTCAAGCACTTTGTACGACAGGTCGATATCACCTGACAACGTATTGCGACGGTCCGTTGTACGGTTGTTATCGATAACGAAGTAAGGGTTCAGATAGTAGGCGTTGTAGTATCCGTTGGGGTTGGCAAAAGGATTATTCTGCCAGTCTTTGTAAGACGTTATCGGAGACATCGACGTGGTATTGAACAAGCTCCAATAGACCGAGTTAGTCTGGTCAGCGTTAGAAGTAATGTCCGTTTTAGCCTGCGAATACGAAACGTTAAAACCAATCGTGAGGCGCTCTATCTGCTTCGAAGCATTGAAGCGAAAGCTGTTGCGGTCATACTTGTCCTTAGGGACGATACCGTTGTTGTGGACGTTCTGATACGAGGCGAAGAACTTAGTATTGTTGTCGCCACCCGAGAACGTAATACCATTCTGCATCTGGTAGGCCGTGTTGAAAAACTTGCGACGCTCGTCAGGGCGAGCCTCGTAGGTCAACATTTGCACGCTGCCATCAGCTAAAGGCTCGCCAAAAGGCTGGAGCGAACCATCGTACCGAGGACCATATTGCTGGTTTTCAAAACCTTGGTACTGATACTCGTAGCCTTGGTCTGGGCCATTGGGGTTGAAGGTGCCGGCCAGCAACGAAACGAGGTTTTGGGGCGAGCCAGGACCAAATGTATCCTGAAATTTAGGTAGGAACGAAACCGATTCAAACTGCGAAGTTTGCGAAAGTGTGACCTGCGGACGGCCGCCACCACGCTTGGTAGTGATGATAAAGGCACCGTTCGAAGCTTGCGAGCCGTAGAGGGCAGCTGCGTTGGCACCTTTCAGAATAGTGTTGCTTTCGATATCATCAGGGCTAAGAGCCGCCAGAATCTGGTTGGTCGAAATAATACCATCGATTACGATAAGTGGCTGGTTGTTGCCAGTAATCGAGCGTGTGCCACGCAGCGTAATGCGAACATCGGGGTTAACACCTGCGTTCAGCGTCTGAATCTGCAAGCCTGATACTTTACCTGCCAGACCGTTTACGAAGTTGGTAGGACGCGCTTGCGTTATCTCTTTGGTATCTAGTGTGGCTGTGGCATAACCAGTTTCTTGCGCCTGGCGTTGGATGCCTAGTGCACCAGTTACAACAACTTCACCAATTTGGTGAGCGTCGCTAGCCAGCGCTACACTAACAGTGCCATCGCCAATAGGCTGCTCAATGCTGGTATAGCCGATATAGCTGAAGGTAAGGGTAGTAGCGGTAGGGGGAACACTGATTGTATAGGTGCCATCGTTGCCAGTGGCCGTTCCAAGTGTAGTGCCTTTCACCAGTACAGTTACGCCTGGTAGTCCTTGGTTATTGGCACCGTCAGTAACCCGGCCGGATACGGTCCGGTTCTGGGCCAAGGCCACTTGGAAGAGCCCTGTTATTAGTAAGATAACTAAAAGGGTAAATTGTCTCATGTGAGAGGGGAAAAAGTGGATAATGTTAAAAATTCTCCATTCAATCGACCAGATTGAGCGGGCAAGTTATTCACAAAAAATTAAATCCCTCTCGGCACGGTTGTGCGCAAATGTGGTAAAAACTTAATATTAGGTAGTTGGTAAGCCCCATGTTAAGTTCTTAATTTAATTAACTTGCCTATAGGTGATTACCGATGATGAAAAAAACAGAAGCCAACTGCTAAAGCCAATAAACCTGCGTATGAGGTTAATTCTGTCCCTGTGATATGAAGTTAATGTTAACATTTATTTAATGTCTGGCTACTAGTAATATCTTAAAAATTCAAGGTTAAATACAGCCGTTTTGCAATAGTGCATACCCTATAGATTCTCTGCTTATCCAGCCTAGTGCCGTTGGTAGCACTAATTAATATATTGTCCAGTCTACTATTAGCTCCTAAGCACTGAAGTGTTAGAATACCTCTCTAAAATAGAGGGTGGGCTTCATTATTGTTGCTTATACCGAACTATTAAAAGCTGGACTATTAACAAAAAGATAAACTGGTAGTAACAAATATGTTGCATTCGCTATAATTTGATTAGTTATTTGATATTTAATAAGTTATGTAATAATAATCTGTTCGTGATGGGTGCTTTATTAACATTATAATAATAGCAATTTGTCTTTAAATCAAAAGTCTAATGCTTGTCAGTCTGAAACAATTGAATTATATTGTGTCTTCAACCTTCGGCAAAGTTTATTATAACGGCTAGCCACATGTTCTCTTTTTAACCCCATACTCTTTATCAATGAAAAAAACCTTACTCTTGAGCATGTTGCTCATAGTTACGCTGTTCCAGACCGTCTGGGCGCAGTCGCGCTCCATATCTGGGCGGGTAACGGACCAGAAAACCGGCGAAGGTTTGCCAGGGGCAACCGTTTTGCTGAAGGGCACTTCCATCGGTGTTTCAACTAGTGTTGATGGACGCTTTTCTCTGAATGTGCCCGAATCGGGGGGAACACTTGTGGTGAGTTCTATCGGTATGGCCACACAGGAAGTGGCGATAGGTAACCGTACTACTATCGACCTAGCACTGGTAACTGATGACAAACAGCTGAATGAAATAGTAGTGACTGGCTATGGAGAGCAGGTGAACCGCCGCGAATTGACGGGTTCTATCGCTACTGTAAACTCGGCGCAGTATAAAGACCAGCCAGTGCTGGGCGTAGACCAGGCTCTGCAGGGCCGGGCCGCCGGAGTGCAGGTATACCAGAACTCGGGTACGCCGGGCTCGGCTATCTCGGTGCGTATTCGGGGTGCAGCATCTATTTTGGCTAGCAACGAGCCGCTGTATGTAGTCGATGGCTTGCCTATCAGTACAGGTAGCTACTCGCAGCTAAGCACGGGTAACCAGCAAACCAATGCGCTAAACGACCTGAACCCAAACGATATTGCTAGTATCGAAGTGCTAAAAGATGCTTCGGCAGCTGCTATTTACGGTTCGCGCGCTTCTAACGGGGTGGTACTTATCACAACTAAGCGTGGCAAAGTTGGTAAAGCCCAGATTGATTTGGATTATTACCGAGGCTTCCAAAATGTGTGGCGCAAACCGGAAGTGCTTAATGGGGTCCAGCAAACCCAGTTGTTTCTGGAAGAAACTGCTAACCGCTTTCCTGCTAACGCTAATGGCACAGTTCCCGCGCCATCACTCGGTGCCGGGGTAGTTTTTCGTAGCAACGCTGACTTAGCTGCTTACCTATATGGTCCTGGCGGTTTAGCATTAGCAAATGGGCTTTACTCTTACGTAAACTCAACTACTAATCCGGCTCGACCGCTGAGTCAGTTTCAGGACCCGACTACAGCTCCTAACACTGACTGGACGGACCTAGTGCTACGCACGGCACCTATCAGCAACTACGGAGTGACCTTTTCGGGTGGCACTGACCAGAGCCGCTATCGCTTGGCCGTAAACTACTTCGACCAACAAGGTACTGTAGTGGGCTCGGGCTACAACCGTGGTTCGGTACGCTTTACGATGGATAATAAGCTGTCGGATAAAATTCGCATGGGCACTTCTATTGGCCTGAATCGCGGAGTTAACAACCGTATTATCAACGATAACAGCATCTACGGAGTATTGACCACCGCGCGCCTGACAGCCAATGACATTCCGGTATACAACACCAATGGCACTTACGTGAAGCTGGGTTCGATTGAAAATCCAGTAGCTGCGGCTAATGAGCCTTATATCAAGAGCGCCAACAACCGTCTGATTGGCACGCAGTATACGGAATTTGAGCTAATCAAAAACCTGAAATACCGAGCTACTTTTGGCTTGGACTTTCTGTATTCCCGCGACGACCGTTTCATCAACACGCTGCTAAATGGTGGAGTAGCAGTACGCGGCGAAGGCACTATTGCCACCGCTCAAGATGCTAACTTCAACCACATTAGTTCGCTGAATTACACTAAAGCATTCGGCACTGACCATACACTGAATGCACTGTTTGTAGCCGAATACCAGCGCGACTGGTACAGCGATACCTACGAGCAGGCTACCAACTTCCCCAGTAACGCTATCCGCGAGCTAGCCGCGGGCGCTACCAAAACATCGGCTACCTCATCTTCCACTGGTTGGGCACTATTCGGCTTGCTGTTGAAAGCTGACTACGCATATAAAGGCCGCTACCTGCTATCGGCTTCGGTGCGGCGCGACCGCTCGTCGCGCTTTGGTACCAACAATCAGGTTGGCTACTTCCCCGCAATTTCTGCTGGCTGGCGTGTTATCGACGAGAGCTTCCTCAAGGACCAAGCAGCACTTAGCGAGTTGAAGATTCGGGGTAGCTATGGCCAAACCGGCAACCAAGCTATTGGTAACTTCGCTTCGCGTGGTCTCATCAGCCCCGGCTACAACTACCTCGACCAAGGTGGCTACGCCCTTAGCCAATTGGCCAACCCTGACTTGAAGTGGGAGCGTACCAATGCCAGTGATATTGGCTTAGACATTGGAACACTACAGAACCGCATCTATCTGTCGGCTGATATCTACTATCGCAAGACTACTGACTTGCTTCAGTTGCAAAACCTGCCAAGTGATACGGGCTTCTCAAGCTATACTGCTAATATCGGTAGCTTGGAAAACAAGGGTTTGGAACTGGCCCTGACTACGATTAACATTCGCCATGATGGTGATGGCTTGAACTGGGAAACTAACTTCAACATTAGCTTCAACCGCAATAAGGTGCTGGTGCTGGCCGACCAAAGCGCCACCGGCGTAGCATACGGCTTTGCTAGCCGCCTGAAAGTAGGTGAGCCGCTGGGCGCATTCTACGGCTATCGGGTAGACCATATCTTCCAGAACCAAGGCGAAATTGACGCGCTCAATGCTGCTGCTGTGACTAAGACTGGCGTGGCAACGGCTACTTACCAAGGCAGCCAGACTACCCCTACCCGCCCCGGCGATATCATGTTCAAAGACCTCAACAACGATGGGGTAGTGAATGCCACTGACCAAGAGATTATTGGTAATGCGCAGCCGAAGTACTATGGTGGTTTGTCGAACACCTTGCGTTACAAAGGCTTCGACTTGAATGTACTGGCCCAGTACAACGTGGGTAACCAGATTTACAACTACTCACGCTCCTACACGCAAGGTATGAGCACTAGCTACGGCCAGGATGCAGCTGTCCTAAATCGTTGGACCCCAACAAATACGAATACCGACATTCCGCGTGCTGTGTACATGGACCCGAACACCAACAACCGTAATTCGGACCGCTTCTTGGAGGATGGTTCCTACTTGCGCCTGAAAACAGTGACCATAGGGTACACACTGCCCAAAAGCCTGCTGGCCCACGCCCATATTCGCACGGCCCGCATCTATGTGCAGTCGCAGAACCTGGTGACGTTCACCAAGTACACGGGCCTCGACCCCGAAGTGAATACGTTCAGCGGCTCGAATACCTCGCTGGGTACTGACTTCTTCACTTACCCGCAAGCCCGCACGTTCACGGGTGGTGTAACACTGGGCTTCTAATTCTTATTTCGACATTTCAAGACCATGCAAGTATATTTTATTCGTCAACTGGCTGCGCGGGCTGCATTGTTGCTTACACTAGGCCTGGCGCTCGGTGCCTGCGATAACGCCCTCGATGTGCAGCCCCAAAATAGCCTCGACTCGACTGCTGGTTACACCACTGCGGCTGACGCGGCGGCGGGCCTTATTGGCTGCTATGATGCTATTCAGGCAACTAGCTACAACCAGATTTCTTACCCAATCTGGGGTGATTTGCTAGCGGGCAATGTGCGGGAAGTCGGTACGTTCACAACGACTTACGGCCAGGCTGGCTCAAACTCGCTTACCGCCGACAACGTGGAGATTTCTAACATGTGGGCCGCTATCTATGCTGGTATTGAGCGTGCTAATTACCTGTTGCAGCAAAGCGACCTGATTAGTGACCCTTCCTTTCCTAAGCTGGCGACACAAGCCGAAGCGCGCTGCCTACGGGCCTACCACTACATGAATCTGTTGGGCTACTGGGGTGGTAGCGCTACTGGCTTTGGCTATACAGGTGGGGTAGGTGTGCCACTACGTCTGGCACCCGTAACCTCAACTACTGATGCTACTCCCATTGCTCGCGCATCGGAAGCCGATGTAGTAACTGCCATCCGGGCCGATTTGGATTTCGCTATTGCTAACCTTGCCACAGCTACTTTACCGTCCAACTCAGCCTCAACAAGTGCGGGCTTTCGGGTAACCAAAAATGCGGCTTTGGCCCTGCGTGCGCGCCTTGAGTTACGTATGCGTAACTATACTGATGCCCTGACTTATGCCAAGCAGGTGCCAGTTACGACAGGCTTTACTACGACTGCCCCAAGTGGGGCGGCTACCGATGCTATTTGGCAGTTGTACTTCTCGACTACTGATAAGAACAATATGGCATTCTATTGGTATACTTCGGCCTTAGGCGGCCGCAATGAGTTTGACCCAGCCACAGGATTTGCTGCCGTTCATCCAGCAGGCGACCTGCGTTTAGCCATTAATTCACCAACTACGCCGGCTGGCACCACGCAGAAATATACTAG
>CAXUKA010000282.1:0-8853 GCA_964251335.1 uncultured Hymenobacter sp. | reverse complement strand
ATGCTGAGCTTGTCGAAGCATCTCTACCGCTTCGTTGCAAGGCCGTTGGATGAAGCGGTAGAGATGCTTCGACAAGCTCAGCATGACGGACGCTTTCTTATTTAGCTAATTCAAGCATAAGCTCCATTTAGATAGCATACTGATTATCAATAAGCAACTCAACAATTCGTGCCCAGCTTCGACTTTTAATCTTATGCGCTACCCTTGCGCGGCAGTTTATCAGCAGTCTAGTATCCGGTAGTTTATTATGAAAGTACGCTTATGCTAACCGTGCCGCTCACCAATGCTCCCGCCGAGCTCGCGTCGGTTTTGCTCAACCTATCCCTGGCCGGGACGATGCTGATGCGCCCCATCTATGCACCTGATAATGCGACGATTATCGACCTATCCTTGGTGCACCTCAACCCGGCAGCCCAGCAGATGCTGGGGCTGCCCGAGTGCCCCGCCGAGTCGTTTTTGACGCTGTATCCGACGGCCGAGTCGGTGGGCGTGTTCGGCTTTTACCGCGATGCTTTTTTGTCGGGCCAGGTGGAGCGCCGCCAGAATAGCTACCTGCACGACGGCCTCGACGGCTACTACACGCTGGTGGCCCAGCGCTGCGGCGAGTGGCTGGTCGTCAGCTTCACCGATACCAACGACCAGCCCCGCTCGGTGCTCGAGGAAGCCCTGCGCGAGAGCCGAGCCCAAGAGCAGGCTGCCCGCGCCGAGGCCGAAACCGAGCGCCAGCGCCTGCAAGATGTACTGATGCAGCTGCCGGCCCACGTGGCCGTGCAGCACGGCCCCGACCATGTATTCACGCTGGCCAACCCGGCTTACCAGCGCGTGGCCCAGGGCCGCGAGCTGCTTGGGCGGCCCATTCGGGAGGCGTGGCCCGAGTTGGCCGGCACGGGGGACATCCTCGATATGCTCGATGAGGTATATCGCACCGGCAAGCCGTTCCGGGGCACGGAAGTGCCTCTGCTAGTAGATTTTACCCGCACCGGGCAGCTAGAGCAAGCATATTATAACGTCTTTTTTCTGCCCCTGCACGACGCGGGAGGGCAGGTGTATGGGGTGCTGGACTTCTCCTACGACGTAACCGAGCAGGTACGCTCGCGCCAGCAGGTCGAGCAGCTCAACCAGGAGCTCGAAGCCCGCGTGCTGGCCCGCACCCAGCAGCTCGACGAGCAGCAGCAACTGCTGCAACGGATGTTTGAGCAAGCGCCGGTGCCCATTTTCGTATTGCGCGGGCCGCAGTACATCGTCGATGTCGTGAACCCCGCCATGAGCGAAATGCTGGGCCAGTCGGTGGCGGCCCTGCTGGGGCGGCCCTACCTGGAGGCCGTGCCCGAACTGGCCAGCCAGGGCTATGCCGAGCTGCTGGCACAGGTGTGGCAAACGGGCCAGGCCGTGACTGTGCAGGAAAGCCCAGCCCGATTGGCGCGCCACCAGCCCGGCGAAACCGGCTACTTCACCTTCGTTTACCAGCCGCTACAAAGCGCTGACAGCCAGCCCATGGCCATTATGTGCGTAGCGGTGGAAGTAACCGAGCAGGTGCTGGCCCGCCAGCGGATAGAGGAAAGCGCCCAGCAGGTGCGCGACTTGGTAGAGGGCGTGCCGCTGCCCATCGGCATGTACGCGGGGCCTGATTTCCGCATTCAGCTGGCCAACCAGGCTATGCTGGCGGCATTGGGCAAGGGACAGGATGTTATCGGCCAGCGCTTTATTGATGTGCTGCCCGAGCTCGAAAACCAGGGGCTCATCCAGCAGTTGCAGCAGGTGCAAACCACCGGCCACGCGCTGCATCTGCGCGGCCAGCGCCTGGACATGATGATGGCCGGCCACCCACAGACCTTCTACTACAACTACAGTTTCACGCCGCTTCGCGACAGCCAGGGGCGGGTGCACAGCGTGCTGAACACGGCCGCCGACGTGACGGACTTGGTGCTGGTGCGCCAGCGCCTCGAAGCTAATACTACCGAGCTTCTGGAAAGCGAGGCCCGCTTTCGCACCCTGGCCGATGCCGCCCCCAACATCGTGTGGGACCTCAACCCGGAGGGAGCCGTGCGCTACGTCAACAAGTTTTTCCTGAATTTTCTGGGCATCAGCATGGAGAAATTTGTAGCGGATAACTGGGGGCCGTACCTACTGCCGGAAGACGTGTTGCCTACCCAACAGATTCTGAGCAAGGCTATTAGCGAGCGCGTTATTTTCAGCATGGAGCACCGCATGCGCCGCCACGACGGGCAGTACCGCTGGCTGCTCACGCAGGGCGGTCCCAGCTACTACTCTACCGGCGAGCTGTATGGCTACGTGGGCTCGGCCATCGACATCACCGACCTCAAGCAGGCCAACGAGCAGCTGCGGCGCACCAACGCCGACCTCGACAACTTCATCTACACCGCCTCGCACGACCTGAAAGCGCCCATCAGCAACATCGAGGGTCTGCTGCTAGCTCTGGAGCACGAGCTGCCCACCGCCGGCCGCGTCGGCGACGTGCCCATGATGCTCGACCTGATGCAGGGGGCCGTCGAGCGCTTCAAGCGCACCATCGGCCACCTCACCGATATTTCGCGCCTGCAAAAAGAGCACGACCAGCCCCGCGAACAGGTGCAGCTGGCGGCTGTGGTCGAAGAAGTGCGGCTCGACCTCATGCCCCTGCTGCGCGAAACCCAGGCGCAGCTGGCAATAGCCGTGCCCGCCGACCTCACCCTGACTTTCTCGGCCAAAAACCTGCGCTCAGTGGTCTACAATCTGCTCAGCAACGCCCTCAAATACCGCCACCCCGACCGCACCCCCGAAGTGCGCCTAAGCTGCCAGCCCCAGGATGGCTACCAGGTGCTCGCCGTGCAGGACAATGGTCTCGGTCTGGATTTGGCGCAGGGCCAGCAGCAGCTTTTTGCCATGTTTCAGCGGCTGCACACGCATGTCGAGGGTACCGGCGTGGGCCTCTACATGGTCAAGAAAATGGTTGAGAATGCCGGGGGCCGCATCGAGGTCCACAGCCAGCTTGGGCAGGGCTCTACTTTTACCGTATATATTCCTCAGTAAGCGAGCGCTCACGCTCGCTCCTCCGTACTGCCTGCATGGCTAAACTACCCTGCGTCCTGCTGGTCGATGACGACCCCACTACCAACTTCCTCAACCGCAAGTTGTTGGAGCGCCTGGCCATCGCCGACCAGGTCCTGGTCGCCCTCAACGGCCGTGAGGCGCTGAATGTGCTGCAAACGCAATGTAACCAGCTATCGGCCGGCGCACCACTGCTGGTGCTGCTCGACGTGAACATGCCCGTAATGAACGGCATTCAGTTTCTGGAAACCTACCAACAGCTGCCGCCCGACCAGCAGTGCCCCACCGTCATTGCCCTGCTGACCACCTCGGCGCACCCGCAGGATGTACAGCGGGCGCAGCAGCTGCAAGTGGCCGATTTTCTGAGCAAGCCCCTCACGCCCGAGAAAGTCGAGCGCGTGCTGCATCAGCATTTCGCCGGGCACTAGGGGCAAGCACAATCCGATGAGGGGAAGCTAGTCCAGTCAAGGCGCACAAAAGCAGGACATGTAGTATCTCGACACCTACTTCACCCTCGACCGCCGACACTTGGCTATCGCTCGCCTTACCAATTCAACCGCGACTTCCAAACCAACTTATTTTAACCCATTGTCCGTTTTTACTGGACCATCCCAAGGTTAGAGTGCTAAGCTGTCCAACGTAACTAAACTACCTAACCTCTGCCCTCCCCTACCCTGCAGTAGGCAGCAACTATTTACAAAAACGGGTACTTCCGCCGCAAGGCCGCCAGCGCCTTGGGCGGCAGCGGCCTTGCGGCTTCTTCTTTATCCGCAAAGTAGGCAGTCAGAGCTGCCTCCAGAATTTCCTGAATGTTCTCGCCCCCATAGGTAGCCAACTGTTGCAGCTTCAGGTAAGTAGATGCTTCAAGCTTGTTAGAAAATGTTATCTTCTCCGGCTTTATATCTTTATTATCTTTATAGTCTTTTTGGTCTTTCTCATCTTTATAATCTTTACTAAAAGCTGCCGAAGCTGGAGTTGCCCGAATGGTTCCGGCATTAGGCCAGAGCGCTTCATCGGGGTTGACCGGCTTCGGAGTCTGACCCGTTATTTCGGCCACGGCGGCGGTGGCAAAGCTGGGGCGGGACGGCTTGCTCATTAGTTAAGGCGAGTTAAAAGTTCCTGCGTGAGTGCTAGGTAATCCTTAGCGCTGTTGGATTCGGGTGCGTGGGCATGAATCCCAATTTTGAGCGCAACGGCCTCAACCAACTTTGAGTTGATTCGAATGGATGTTTGGGTTAATAGACCTTGCACTCGGGGCTGCTGCGCCAGCTCCATCGCGAAATCGTGGTAAACCTGCCCGCGGTAGCTAGGGTGATATTGGGTTAAGAATACGCCTTTCAGCTCCAGGGCGGGGTTAAAGTTATCGCGGATTGCATCGAGCATATCCATCAGCCTGTAGAAGCCCGAAAAGGCAAACGGGTCGGGCCGCATTGGGGCTACGACGCAATCGGCTGCCACCAGACTCATCACAGTCATAGGCCCCATGGAAGGTGGGGTATCGAGCACGAGGTAATCGAAGTGAGGCCGCAGGGCCGCCAGTTGCCGGCGCAGCAGGTTGGGATGTGTAGCATCAGCTCCAATCATGCGCTCCAGCGGACTTAGCTCGGGTCGCGAGGAAATTAGGCTCAGGTTCTCCCCCACTGGCTGCACCACTTCAGCAAGCGTGGCCTCGCCCCTCAAGACCATACACAGGTTGTTGGGCTGCAAGTTTGGAAAGGTGGAGCTCAGGTTGCTTTGCGGGTCGCAGTCTACCAGCAGTACGCGATGCCCTAGTAGCACCAGCGAATGACCGATACCTAGGGCTGAAGTGGTTTTGCCGACGCCGCCCTTGTGCTGCGCGATAGCGATGACTTTCATAGCAAGATTGTAAAGATGGCTTTATAAGCTTGCTGCAAAGATGATAATTATTGTCTTTATAGCATCACATCTTTTCATAAAGATGATAATTATTATCTTTATTTTTGTGCTAACATATTTAATGATAATCATTTAAATTATAAATAAAGATAATAATTATCATCTTTATTTATAGGCGACTCTGCAGAACATGCATAAAATCTTTATGTATTTATGATATATACAATCTTTATTTGTGCATTGACTTTCCTGCTCTTCAAAGAATATGATTGACTTTCACACGATTTAGACTGGCAGCTGACGCTACTAAAATATTCCTTTTCTCGCCCACCAAAAGCCACTATTCGTGTTAGCAGATATCTTAGCTAATATATATTCATTATCTCCTAAATCGATTGCCATATTGGGTTAAGGGGCCAATAGGACATTTGACACAGTACGGGAGTAACAGGTCAGCCAGCGGGTGCTGTAGGCACATTACAGCTCGGCCGGATTGTGGCGAATCATCATGCCTGGGTGAGTGAGAGAAACTAATGTGGATTCTCCCTCTGTCCTGTTCGGCCAGCAGCGCAGGAAACCGGCACCGCTTAAGCAGCGTGTCAGTGAGGAGACAGCGGCTAAGAGGGCTCTACAATAGTTCGAAAAAGCATCTATTACAAAAACCACGAAGAATACCCGCATACCAAATGCTGCTTCGTGGTTTTTGTAATAGACGACTGGGCTAAGCGATTAGAGTTGGGCACCCCTCTACGCTTCGTGGTTTTTGTAATAGGAAGCCGAATCAATGGCGCTGAATCCGCATAAATCAGCGAATTGTCTAATTTTTTCTGTAATAAGAAACATTAGTACGCAGCTTGACTAATGCTTATGACCTTTCAGATACAGAATAGGTGCATGTCCAAGTCCGAAATCCAACGTGTCACTGTGCGGTAACCTGAATCAGCCAGCAGAATAATACCCCCCAATCCATAACCGCCAACTGGCGGGCGGGCCGAGCAAGGGAATAGGCTAACTAACTCACCAGGCTATCTATTACAAAAACCACGACGGGCGCGCGGGCGCAATAAACCTAACCTACTCATTTACAGACAATAACTAGCCTTTTTCTAAACCTTAAAAAAACCATTCAAAAAAAGCCCCCTGTTTAAACCAGGAGGTTTATTTATTTATACCTCCTTTATAAGGTTTACGGGTGCTGTAACCCTTTGTCTTGCTGCATGATACAAGGGCCATCTATTACAAAAACCACGACGTGCTATTACAAAAACCACGACGTGCTATTACAAAAACCACGAAACATCTATTACAAAAACCACGAGCACCTATTACAAAAACCACGACATCTATTACAAAAGCACGATACCTATTACAAAAACCACGATACTCACTATAAAAACCGGAACGGTTGCTATTACAAAAATACGAAATGGGGTAGCTAGTGGGGTAGACTAGTAGTTTTCCTAGCTATTACAAGTAGCGAATGTTGTAATAGCTAAAGCTGCGGTGCATCTTTGAGGTAATTCCCAACCGCTTCTCTATGCAACAAGCGCTATTCGATTCTCCACCGCCAGCCCCCACCAGCAAAATAGTGGTGCAGCACAACGCCCTGGTGAATGCTCGTTTCGACATGAGCACGGTAGAGATGCGCCTATTTATGGCCATGCTCTCGCGTATCGGCCGCGACGACAGCGAGTTTCGGGAGATGTACATTCCCCTGACGGAAGTTGTAGCCTTGTCGGGGCGTCGCCCCAGTAGCAAAGACTATCAGCAAGTAGCCGGGATGTGCGACCAACTGGTGAGCCGTATCCTGCACATTGAGCGGCCCAGCCGCAGCCGCCGCGACCGCCGCGGCAACGACACCCCGGACTTCGATAAGATTCCCCTCATGGCTTACGCCAAGTACCGGGGGGAGGAGGGCGCGTTGCGAGTCCGCTTCAACGACGAGGTCATTCCTTATCTACTGCAGCTACATCAGAATTTTACCAAAGCTCAGGTGGTGCAGCTGCTGAAGCTGAAAAGCCCTCATTCCTACCGCATTTACTGGCTGCTCAAGGAATACGCTACCTTTGGAACCCGCACAATAGGTGTAGAAGAATTAAAAAACCTGTTGAGCTTGAACGGGCAGTACAAACAGTTTCCGCTGTTTCGGCTGCGGGTGCTAGACCGGGCCCAGGAAGAGCTTAGTAAGACGGATATGCCATTCGAGTACGAGCTGTTGCGGGAAGGGAAGGCAGTAGCTCAGATTAAATTTAAGTTCAAGCCCTTGCTAGCGCTGCCCGAGGCGGTCCCAGCCCCGCTAGACGCGGGCTGGCAGCAGGCATTGCAGGAAATCGGAATGGCGGCCAGCAGTATAGCCACCATCCAGAGCTTAGTAGAACAGGGGCAAGCTACACCTGACTATATTTTGTTCGTAGTGAAAACGCAGCGGGCCAAGCTACAGGTGGGCAAAATCAAAAGCGTGGCAGGCGCAGTGTTTACGGCCATTACCAAGCAGCACCTGCTGACCGAGTACAAGACACAGCAGCAAAAGCGCCTCAATCCCGCCCAATTGAACCGACAGCGTGCCAAGTTAGAGTCACAGCTAGAGGATGCTCGCAAGAGCCTGGCATTTATCCTGAATGGGGGAGCCTATACCCCAGAAACCCGACCCGCCGCTGAAAAGCAGGTGCGGGATGTCATTGTGCAGCTAGAAGTTCAACTCGCTCAACTTGCCTGATTGAGCATTGTATAGCTCAACTATGATAACCTAAGTTGCGGACCAGTAGCCGGCTCGGTTGAGGATGTAGACAAAGGTGAATAAGGCTAGCTAGAGCACGAAGCCTGTGGTTATCACGGCATGAATGTATTTCGGAAAGCAAGTCGTGAGTTGATTAAAAGTGGTCTCGATGTCCCTGCAGAAGTACTTAGTTGGGCGTGGGAGTGAGGACGTTTGCTGTTGCTTTTGTGAGTAGTCTGCTACTGAATGCCGTCGCTTCGGCAAACTGTCGCGGTTGGAGTTCATAACGAAGGCAAGTGGTGACTGAAGTATCATTTAATCTTGTGCCAAAGTCCTAAGCACCAACTCAGGCGGCAGATGCTAAGTGTTCGCCTACGCTGCAACGCGCAGGCGTCGCACCAAGTCGCCAGCTCACACCATTGCCTACCCATCAGCGGCAGGTACGTGCTATCGCCTGCCAATAGCCTAAGAGTTGTCGCGACTAACCGGCAGGTGCCAGACCGACAGGCAGGGCGCGTGAAAGCAGCAGTAGGGGCTGGCTGGTCGGTTGCGTCGCTACTACTAGCTGACGCTGCTCCTGGGTAGCACACGCCGTAACACCTACACGGGCGCTGTGTCGACTTGGCGACTACTTGTAATTATGAGGAAGAGTTTTGCTCAATTGTACCCTCTATTCAGTAATGCACTAAGGGTACTATTATTTCTGTTTTTGCATATGTACTTGATTTACTTTATGTTTTGCGTAAAAACTGATTAGCACGGTGGTTAAGTGCTAAAAACATTCTGGGAAATAGTTGGGAAGTCAAAAAGGCCTCGTACTTTTGCACTCCCAAATCGAGAGGGGCTCCTGATTGCAAACGTTAGAGAGCTTGTTATCGATAAAAGATTTTAGTTTAAGCGAAACTAAAATTTGGAAAGTCAGCAATTCTGCTTACCTTTGCACTCCCAATCGCAAACAGGGCTTGCAAGCGGCAAGAAAAGAGCTTGAGAAACAGCTCACCAGGTTACTTCAATTGGAAGTAACGCATGTTCTTTGAATGACGGAAATAGACAAAATAGTAAGTGTCTTGCTGCCTTCGGGTGGTAGGAAACAAGCGAAATCGAATTAGACGACCAAACGTCAACTACGAGCAAGGGGAGCACTCGACATCAGCCACAGTTCGCTGTGGTGTAGGAAATTATACAATGGAGAGTTTGATCCTGGCTCAGGATGAACGCTAGCGGCAGGCCTA
>CAXUKA010000281.1:0-8858 GCA_964251335.1 uncultured Hymenobacter sp. | reverse complement strand
TAGCAGCGAACATCAGCCACACGCGCCGGCCTAAATAGAAGGCAGCAGCAGCAAAAAGGGCGATAACAATGAGCAACTGAACGTCCATGATGCAGATAAAACTACAGGCGCGACAAGAAAGTTTGCTTCGCGGCCCAAGCAGCTTTAGCTACGCCTGAAATCCCTCCTGCCAGTGCTTTTTCATCACACCTTGCATCTGGTCGTGTACCAGTCCATTGGTAGCCAGCGTTTCGCGGCTGAAAACGGGGTCGCCATCCTTGAGCCACTGCGTGACGCGGCCGCCGGCCTCACGCACCAGCAGGATGCCCGCCGCCACGTCGTAGGCATTGATATTGAACTCGAAGTAACTGTCGAAGCGCCCGCAGGCCACGTAGGCCAGGTCGGTAGCCGCCGAGCCCCAGCGCCGGATGCCCCGCGAGTGCTGCGCATACTCGGTTAGGATGGCCATATAGGCATCCATGTGGTCGAATTTGTAGAACGGCAAGCCGGTGGCAATCAGCGTATCCTCGGTGCTGGCGGCGGTGCTGACGTGGATGGGTTTGTCATTCAAGAATGCGCCCTGGCCCTCGGCCCCGCGAAAGCATTCGTCGCGGCTCACCTCGTAGACTACGCCCAGCACCGGCACCACGCCCCGCGCCAAGGCCACGCTCACAGCGAAGCACGGCAGGCCGTGGATAAAATTGGTGGTACCGTCGAGCGGGTCGATTATCCAGCGGTATTCTACGCTGGCATCGTCGTTGGCCACAGTGCCTTCTTCGGTTACAAAACCCGCCTCAGGAAATAGCTTTTGCAGGCCTTCGACCAGCATTTTTTCCGACTCTTTATCGACGTAGGAAACGAGGTCGTGCAGGCCTTTGGTGATGATTTTCGACTGGTCGAAATTGCTTACTTGCTCACGGATGAACGCACCGGATTTGCGGCAGAGGTCGGCTACGGCGTGCGAAAGCTGGAGGAGGTCGGGGGTCATGGACATAGAGAAATGAATAGCGCGAAGTTTCGCAAAGTTGAGCGCGAAGTCTTGCAAAGCCGATTTAGCGCGGCTTTGTTAACCTTCGCGCTAGTTTTTTCGCACCAGCGGCAGCACGATTGTCCCCAGCAAGCCCAGCACCGCAAGCACCTGCGCGCCGCGCCCGATGAGCTCGCCAAAGCGCACATAGAATGTCAGTTCGTCATTGAGATGCACCGTAGTGCGGCTGGCCGCGCCTACCCACCAGCCGGTGCGCTGGGTTATCTCGCCGTGCTGATTAATGAAGCCGGAGATGCCGGTGTTAGCCGAGCGGGCTACGTCGCGGCGGGTTTCGATGGCCCGCAGGGCACCGTAGACCAAGTGCTGCTCGTGGCCGGGCGAGTCGCTCCACCAGCCGTCGTTGGTAACGATGCCGAGCAAGGTCGCGCCGTTTTGCACGTACTGGGCGATGAAGTCACCGTAAATGCTCTCGTAGCAGATGATGGGGGCTATCTTTATCTGTGGTGTGAGGGGCGCGGCGAATACTGTGCGCTTGTCCTGCGAGCCGTACGAGCCAACGATGCCGCCGAGGTCGATATTGGCGAGCAAGCCGCTGAGCAGGGGCGGAATTTTCTCGACGCCCGGCACCAGCCGCGACTTGTGGTAGAACTGCGCCGGGGCATCTGCATCGGCCAGGAAAGCGGCCGTGTTAAACACGTCGTAATACCCCAAATCGTCGCGGTAGCGGGCAGTTTCGGAGGCGTGCTCCTTGTCGGGGTAGCGGCTGATGGTGGTAACGCCCGTGAGCAAACTCAGGCCGGGGTGGCGGGCCAGCAGCTCTTGCCGGATGCGCTGCACCTGGGGCTGCTGGTCGAAGGTGGTTTCGAAGAGGGCCTCTTCGAGCGTGGTTTCGGGCCAGAGCACTAGGCGAGTCTGAGGCGTCAGGTTTTGCTCGGTGCGCTCCAGCAGGCGGCGCAGTTGTTCCTCACGGGGGATGAAGTGGGAGGAACCAGGAAATTTTTCTTCGTATGGGTCAATATTGGGCTGAATGACGAGGACTTCGGCAGCAGGGCCTTTTTCTTTATAAACGGCTCCGATTAAGTACGATAGCCCAATGGGCACTATTACTGCCAGGCAAGGAATTAAAAATTTTAAATTAAAAATTGAAAATGAGGGAGACAGGTGCTTGTCAGCATCTGCGCTAACTGACTCATTTTTAATTTTTAATTTAAAATTTTTTATTCCAAAGAACACCAGAATATTCACCACCCAAATCCACACCGAGCCGCCCAGAAAGCCGGTGTACTCATACCATTGCACCCAGCCGGGCACCGAGGCCAGGCCATTGCCGAGCGTCAACCAGGGCCACGTCAAGTCCCAGTGCAGGTGCAGCTGCTCGAAGGCTATCCAGTAGATAGGCAGCGAGAGGTAGCCGATTTTTGCGCCCAATCGCTCTTTGGTGCGCCGAAAAGCCATGAGCGGCAAGCACATGAGCGCGGCATTAAGCACCACCGCCGCGATGCCACCGCCCAGCGTGCTATAGCTCACCCACCACGTCGTGAAGGCATTCCAGCTGACTAGAAACAGGTAGGTAGTGGCAAATACCCGCCCGCGCTTCGCGCCGCGGGCAGTGAGCACCTGCTCGAGCCGCAGATAAGGCACAAAGGCCACAAACAACAGCAGCGTGAGCGGCGCGGGGTGGATGGGCCAGCCCGCCCACAGCAGCGCCCCGCCCAGCAGGGCCAGCAGCGGCGGCGATTGCCAGAGGCGGCCCAGCGGACTAGTCGCGGTCGTCAAAGTCGTCGGCATCGGCTGGGTCGTCGCGGTCATCGTATTTGCTGCGTTTCTCGATTTTAGCACCTTCTATTACCAGTACAATCTCGCCCTTTATAGAAGGGCGGGCGGCCAGCGTGGCGGCCAGCTCGCCGAGCGGGGCGGTAAGGGTTTCTTCAAAAAGCTTGGTCAGCTCGCGGCTGACGGAGGCCATGCGCTCGGGGCCAAATACTTCGGCCAGTTGCGTCAGCGTTTTCACGATGCGGTGCGGCGACTCGTAGAAAATCAACGTGCGTGTTTCACGGACTAGTTCTTTCAAGCGGGTTTGGCGGCCTTTTTTCGCCGGCAAAAACCCTTCGAATGAAAACCGCTCGGCCCCGAAGCCTGATTTCAACAACGCCGGCACGAAGGCCGTTGGGCCAGGCAAACACTCGACCAGCAAGCCTTTGGCCAGGCACTCGCGCACTAGCAGAAAACCAGGGTCGGAAATGCCCGGCGTGCCAGCATCGCTGACAAGGGCCATGCGCTCGCCTTTGGCCAGACGCTCAAGCAGCCAAGGCACTACCTGGTGCTCGTTGTGCAGGTGGTAGGCTTGCAGAGGCTTTTTGATTTCTAAATGTTGCAAAAGCCGGCCGCTGGTACGGGTGTCTTCGCAGAGTATCAGGTCGGCCTCGCTCAGCACCCGGATAGCTCGTAGGGTAATGTCTTCGAGGTTGCCGATGGGCGTGGGCACAAGGGTAAGGGCAGCGGCTTCGGGCATAAGAGCAAAGGTAGGACAGCGATGAACTGGTGAGATGGTGAACTGGTGAGTTTGCCCTAATCAAAAGAGCTCACCAGTTCACTAGTTCACCGCTGAAAACCCAAACGCCCAAACCTAAGTACACCCTTCTACCAATTTGCTAAGCTCCTCCCCTCCTATGTCCGTCGACCCGAACAACCGCCCCATCCGCGTCATCAACGACGATACTACCGAAGAAGAATTTGCCGCTGGCTTGCGCATTCCCAATGCTGACCCGCCCAAAAATGAGGCCGCCCGTGGTGGCTTCGGCAATCGCGAAGGCAAGGAAGGCTACGGCACTGACAGCAGCGAAGGCATCACGGCCACTGCTATGAACGCTCGTACCGATGCCCCCGACAGCCAGCAGCCCGGCGACAACATGCGCACCTCCGACTCGGGGGCCGACCAGCGCCCCAACCAGGACCTACCCAGCCCCGACGACGAGCGCGACGACGATGGCCACCGCCCTCACCGTGGCCCCGTTGATGAAATAGAGGCCGACGACCTCCGCAAAGGCCCCGACGAAATGGAAGACGCCGATTCCTACGTAGGCATGGGCCAAATGGCCCCGAAGCCCCAAACACCTGTTACGGGCACTGATACCAACGCCGAGCTAACCGACCCCGGCGCGCAAGATTCCGCCATCGACCAAGGCTTTTAAAGGCAGTGAGCCATAAGTAGGGCGTAACGACCCAAAGCCGTTGCGCCCTACTTATGGCTCACTGCTCATTGTTCACTGTTAATTCCTTTCCCATGTCTACCCACCACACGGAGCAGAACAAAGAGTCGCAGACCAATAAAAACCAAGCTGGCATGCCCGAGCATACCAAAGCTGACGCTTTACCCGCTGGCAACCTTGACGAAGCCACCGAAGAGCGCCTCGAAGACGAGGCCCAGGACGCTGGCACCACGCACCCCAACCGGGGCCACAACAAGCCCGACAACGGCAAAGGCAGCTACGCCTAAGCCCGCAGTTTTTTAGACTGAAATGCTAGCCCCGCGCCGACCTCGGCCGGGGCTTTTTCGTACCCTTTCGCAGCTCCTGATTTCTACTTTCATACCTCATAACTGCCCAAGGAATGGCTCGTCGCTTCGCTGCTACCGATATCCACGGCTGCTTACAAACCTTCCGCTACTTGGTAGAAAAGGAGCTGGCCCTACTCCCTGATGACACACTTTATCTGCTAGGCGATTATGTCAACAAAGGCCCCAACAGTGCTGGTGTGCTCGATTATATCATGCAGCTGCAAGCGAATGGCTACCAACTATATTGCCTGCGTGGCAACCACGAAAAAGAAATGCTCGACACCATCCATGGCACGCCCAACGCTAATAATATGTGGAAGTCGGAGGCCGAGCGTGAGATGGTGCTGGCGAGCTTCGGCGTAAGCCAGCCGGCCGATATTCCGGCCCGCTACGTGGCTTGGATGGAAACCTTGCCGCTGGAGCTGGAACTAACTGATTTTGTGCTCGTCCATGCTGGCTACAACTTTGCTTTACCACCCAACGAAATGCGCCGCGACGTTCAAAGCATGCTTTACACCAAGAGCTTCGTTTTCGACCCTTCGCGGCTGGCGGGCAAGCGCCTGCTGCACGGCCACGTGCCTACACCGGTGGCTGAGGTAAAGGCCAACGTAGCGGCCAAAGCTGGGGCCATCGGGCTGGATACGGGCGGTGTGTTTCGGCACAATACCGAGCTGCGTCATCTGGCGGCGTTGAACCTGGATAGCTGGGAGCTGCACTTGGCAGAAAACCGGGAAGAGCCGTATCCGATACCTATGCGATAAGCTTCAGCTTGCCATCAGGGAGGAAGTCATTATCCAGCGGCAAGCTAAAGCTTACCGCACACCGGGTTGTACTTTTGGGGCCATGCAAGCCACTGCCCCAACCCTCGCCCCCGCTGCCGTGACCGATACCACCATTTTCTCGCTCATCGAGCAGGAGCGCCAGCGCCAAACCCATGGCCTTGAGCTCATCGCCTCCGAAAACTACGTCTCCGACCAAGTGATGGCGGCGCAGGGTTCGGTACTCACCAACAAGTACGCCGAGGGCCTGCCCGGCAAGCGCTACTACGGTGGTTGCGAGATAGTTGACCAAGTCGAGCAAATTGCCATCGACCGCATTAAGGAGCTATTCGGCGTGGCCTGGGCCAACGTGCAGCCCCACTCCGGCGCGCAGGCCAACGCGGCCGTGATGCTGGCCTGCCTCAACCCCGGCGACAAAATTCTGGGCTTCGACCTCAGCCATGGCGGCCACCTCACGCACGGCTCGCCGGTCAATTTTTCGGGCAAGCTGTACCAGCCTTCATTTTACGGCGTAGAAAAAGAAACCGGCCGCATCGACTGGGACAAAGTAATCGACATTGCCCGCCGCGAGCGACCCAAGCTCATCATCTGCGGGGCCTCGGCTTACTCGCGCGACTGGAACTACGAAGCCCTGCGCCGCGCCGCCGACGAAGTCGGCGCCCTGCTGCTAGCCGATATTTCGCACCCCGCCGGCCTCATTGCTAAAGGCCTGCTCAACAACCCGTTTGAGCACTGCCACATCGTGACTACCACCACCCACAAAACCCTGCGCGGCCCGCGTGGCGGCCTCATTTTGCTGGGCAAAGACTTCGATAACCCTTTCGGCCTGAAAACGCCGAAGGGCGAAACCCGCCCCATGTCAGCGCTGCTCGACTCAGCCGTATTCCCCGGCACCCAGGGCGGGCCGCTGGAGCACGTTATTGCCGCCAAGGCAGTAGCTTTCGGCGAAGCCCTCGGCGACGGCTACACGCAGTACGCCCACCAGGTACAGAAGAATGCCCAGGCCTTGGCCAAAGAATTCCTGAACCGGGGCTACGATATTATTTCGGGCGGCACCGACAACCATTTGATGCTCATCGACCTGCGCTCGAAGGGCCTCACCGGCAAGCTAGCTGAAAACACCTTAGTACAGGCCGATATCACCATCAACAAGAATATGGTGCCCTTCGATGACAAGTCGCCTTTCGTGACGAGCGGCATCCGGATTGGCTCGGCCGCCGTAACTACCCGTGGCCTGGTCGAAACCGACATGGCGCGCATCGTGGAGCTCATCGACGAGGCCCTCACGCACCATGCCGACGCCAGCCGCCTCACCAGCGTGCGCGCTCAGGTCAACGAGTGGCTGCAAGGCTACCCGCTGTTTCAAGGGTAAATGAGCGAATGAGTGAATGAGTGAATGAGTGAATGAACAACATTTTCTCATTCGCTCATTCACTCATTCACTCATTCGCTCACTCACTCATTCACTCATTCACAGTTGGCTTCCCCCACTCAAAAATTTCAGCAGAACCGCGCCGCCGCCGAAGGCGAAGCGGAGATGTCGTTTATCGACCACCTGGAGGCGTTGCGCTGGCACATTATCCGGTCGGCCATTGCGGTGGTGGTGTTTTCGCTGGTTGCGTTTTTCAACAAGCACTTTCTGTTTCACGACCTGATTCTGGGGCCTTCGCGCTCCGATTTCTGGACGTACCAAACGTTTTGCAAAATCGGCCACTACTTCGGCTCTACCGAGCCGTGCGATAATCAGGTCAATTTCATCATCCAAAGCCGGGAGATGAGCGGGCAGTTGGCCATGCACATCAGCACCTCGTTTATGGCCGGTATCTGCCTGACGTTCCCGTATTTATTTTGGGAATTGTGGCGCTTTATCAAGCCCGGCCTCTACCCACACGAGCGCAAAAACTCGCAAGGGGCGGTATTTTTCGTATCGGTGCTGTTCGTACTAGGCTTGTTGTTTGGCTACTACATCGCTGCGCCGATGAGCATCAACTTTCTGGCCTCGTACACGGTCGATGCGACCATTCAGAACCAGATTGATTTACAGAGCTATATCAGCACGCTCACGACCATGACACTATCGTGCGCCTTCGTGTTTGAGCTGCCCATGGTGGTATTCTTCCTGGCCAAAGCTGGCCTCGTAACGCCCGAGCTGATGATACTCTATCGCAAGCACGCTATTGTGGTCATCCTCATCATCGCAGCCATCATCACGCCGCCCGATATTTCGGCGCAGATTATTGTGACGATTCCCATTCTGCTGCTTTACGAGCTGAGTATTTACATCGCCCGCGCCGTGCGCCGCAACCGCACTGCCGAGTTGAATGCGGAGCTGGCCCGCAATCAGGCGAGTGGGGTAGCGTAATCGACCCGCCACTAAAGTATTTTCGCATTGAAAAGCCGCTGCTGATTTAGGTAGCGGCTTTTTTTATTGGCCAAAGGTTCGCATTTTCACCGCCGCTGGTACACGCCCGGCTGGTTGGCTACCGCCTCGTAGCGCCCGAATAGCCCCGGCAGCAAATACCGCAATACCGACATTTTACCTTGCTGGTCAATGACGTAGGCAGGTGGGTGCGCATCCAAACTGGCGGCGATGTGCACTACCGATGCATATTCATTCAAGCGGCCAAAATCTTCCTGCGCCAGCGCCCAGTCGAGGTAGGGCCGGGCGGCGGGGTGCGTGAGGTAGGGCCGACGGTCGGGGCCGAGCACCAGCACCGAGCCGCGGGCTGCCAAGCGCGTGTAAGCTGGCGCAGGCTGGGGCGAAAACTTGCTTTCGGCGGGCAAGCGCAGCAGCCCTTGCAGGCCGGGCACCAGCTCGCGGTAGCGCAAGGCCCACACGCTGCCCAGCACCACCAGAAACAGCAGCTCGGGTGCCCAGCCGGCCCGACCGGGCAGCTTTTGCCACAGAAACAGCCCGAAATACGTGAGCGGCGGCAGCAGCAGCACCAGCGAGCCAGGGGCCAACCCACGCCCCACTGCCAGCACCGCCAGCGCCACCACCAGCCACACCAGCATCAGCTGCCGAAACTTGGCCTGAAAAACCAGCCCCAGCGCCGTGCTGGCCGTGCGCAACAGCGCCAGCAACAGCAGCACGGCTGGCCCCGCCAGCAGCGGCCACGCCACGGCAGGCGGCAGCCCATCGACGCTGGCCACGCTTAGGCTCATGCCCCGGTCTAGGTGCATGTGAGTGAAATTGGGCAGCACTCCTACGTAGAGGAATACGCTGGCCAGCAGCGCATAGGGCGATAAAAACCCACACACCAGCAGCAAGGCGCTCCGAAAAGAATTGGCCGCGAAGATGAGCACCGCGAACAGCCCCAACGCCACAAACAAGGCCAGCGGTAGGTAGCAGAGAGCCGCCAAGCCAATCAGAAACCCCGCCCGAAATAAGCGGCGGTTGTCATACCCTTCCCGCGAAGTAGGTATCAAAGCACTGAGGGCAAGGATGATAAACGTATGGCCAATCAGGAGCGGCGACAACTCATCGAGCTGGGTGCTGAGGCTGCCCACTACCAGGTACGTGAGGGCTACCAGGTAGCCGCGCTCGGGGTGCACA
>CAXUKA010000280.1:0-8864 GCA_964251335.1 uncultured Hymenobacter sp. | reverse complement strand
GTCGGTGAGCGCGCCGGGGTTGGGCCGTAGGTCTTCAACCCCGGTGGCGGGCGCGGCGGTAGCGGGGCTGAGCCTGGCGGCGCGGTGGCCGTTTACGCCCACGGCCTTAGCGTAGGGCTCGCACACTTCGGCCCGCGTCTTGCCGGCTATGGTGGCCTGCACGGTGTAGAATCCTGTCGTGCCGGTGGGCAGCGCCAGTGTCCAGGTGCCAGCGGTGCTGCGGGTTAGCTCGTGGGTGGCGGTGGGGGTGCCGCCCTCGCCGGCCGCGTACAGGCGCAGGCGCAGCGCCTCGGCCGTGGGAGCCCACACGCGCAGAGTACCCCGGCCGGCGTGGTCGAAGGTCAAACCAAGGTCGGGGCCGTTGTAAACGGGGTATTTGGCGAGGGGGAAGGGCTCGGCTTTGCTCTTCTGAGCGTGGGCGAGGGTGGGGGCAGTGAGCACGAAAAGCAGGAGCAAAAGGCGAGTCATAATTCAAAGTTCGGGCCGAAGCACCGACTGAAGCGGCCCGATTGCCCGATACAATCGGGGTATTTGTCTAGAAACCGCCTTTGCTGGCCGATACTAGCTAATGTCGAGTAAACGCTCGCCCACCTTTGCAGTCTCTCTACTACAGCGTAGCGCGGACTTTTAGTCCGCGAGTTCTTACGCATGCTACGCACGGACTAAAAGTCCGCGCTACATATTCACCTAGCATTCACTCAATGGCAAACGCTTACAAATATCCTTGCTAAGTCGCTTAACCACTGTTTGCTATGCGTACCCTCCCCGCCGACCTCCCCGAAACCGATTTCCTGACCCTCCGCTACCGGGCCGACCTCAATCTGCTGGTGTGTCGCTGGCAGCGGCCCGTGTCGGCGGCCGAGTTTCAGCAAGGGTACCGCATTTTGCTGCGGGCCGCGCAGGCCACCAACTGCCCGTTTTGGCTGCTCGATGTGCGCGGCCACACCGTGCCCGAGGCGGGGCCGATGCAGTGGTTCAAAAAGGAGTTTCTGCCCCACTTGGCGGGGCAAATGAGCCGGCAAATTTGCCTGGGTTACTTGCTGTCGCCGGTGCAGATGCGGCAGGTGGGAACGCCCACCGATGATGGGGCCCGCGTGGCGTTTTTCTCTGAAGAAGGCCCGCTCACGGCGTGGCTCACGCAGTGCCAGCACCGCAGCCGCGCCACGCTCATGCAGGCCGGCTTCACGCCCCCACCGCCGGCAGCGTGAAGGTGAAGCAGCTGCCCGCGCCCGGCTGGCTTTCCACCCATAATTGCCCGCCCTGCGCCGTGATAAACTCGCGGCTGATGCTCAGCCCCAGCCCTGAGCCGCCGCCCGGCATACCCACCGCCCTCGGCCCGCCCGCAAAGCGCTGAAAAATACGAATGTGGTACTCCTTCGGGATGCCCGGTCCCTCGTCTTCCACGCTCAATTGCACCATTTCACCCCAGGGCTTGGCCTTGATGGTGAGGTTGGCCCCGTGTGGCGAATAGCGGATGGCGTTGGACAGCAGATTGATGAGTACCCAGGTGGTTTTCTCCAGGTCGGCGTGGGCGGCGGGCAGCGGCTCGGCCAGCAGCACGCGCAGGTTCAGCGCCTTGTCATTGAGTTGGGCCTTAATGGTTTCGGTGGCGTAGCGCACCACTTCGGGTAGCGGGATGGTTTGCAGATTTAGCTTGAGTTCGCCGCCCGCGTCGAGGCGCGCCACTTCGATGAGCTGGCCCACCAAGCCCAGCAGCCGCTGGGTTTCGGAACGAATGCCGTCGGCAATTTCCTGGCGCTTGGCCGCGTCGAGCCGCTCGTCGCGCAAGAGCATCAGACTGAGGTTAATACTAGCGAGCGGCGTTTTTAATTCATGCGAAATCGTGGCCAGAAAAGTAGATTTCAGCTGGTCGAGATTCTTGAAATCGGACACGTTGCGCAGGCAGAAAACGTGGCCGGCCGGCTCGGCCTTTTTCAAGTCCTCATTAAAGGCTTCGATGGCCGTTACCGTGAGCTGATAATGCAGATTTTCGCCGTGCGGCCGCACCATAAATACTGGTCCCAGGCTAGCGTTTTCGGCTGGGTGCGGGACCGTGAGCACCGTCAGCCACTCGCGTAACATGTCGTTGGATTGAGCTACCTGGGCGGCTGGGCGGCCTAGTAGTTCCTTGGCTGGTACGCCGCCCAGCAGCAGGCACGCCACGGGGTTAGCGAGCACGATAATGCCTTGCTGGTCAATGAGCAGCAAGCCTTCATCGAGGCTGCGCACGAGGCTGTCGGTGCGGTTGCGCTGGGTGATGAGCTCGGCCAGCGTGGCGCGGCGCTCGTCTTCCGCCTGCCGCAGCACCCGGTTTACGGCGGCGGCCACGGTGCCTACTTCGTTGTTTTTGGCCACCGCCACGCGGGTAGCCGGGCCGGGGCCGGCCACGCGCTCGACATCGGCAGTGAGGCGGTGCAGGGGCCGCACCACCAGGCGCGGCAGCCGCACCATAAGGAGTATGCCTAGCAAGGTACTGATGCCCAAGAATAAATACACGGCGTGCTGCGCCATCCGAGCGTTGGCCTGCTGCACGGCGGGCGCTTCACTTTCGAGTTGGTGCACAGTGAAAATGACGTAGCCACCCAGACTCAGCAGCAAGCCCAGCATGATGAAAACGCCCAGGCGAATTTGAGATTTTAAGGACATGGGTTGAGGTAACAAAACAAGTAGCGCATACTTGCAGCGTCCAAACTACTATTCGCGCTCGTTCTTCATTCATTACAACTCCAATTCCAGGCCCTCTTCGGCTACCTGAAATCCTAGGCGCAGCACCTCGCGGCGCTCGGGACTGTTTTTTTGCAGCAGCGGATTGGTATGGTTGAAGTGAATGAAATACACCTTGGCACGCTCGGTCATTGGCAGGCTTTGCAGCAGCCGTATTGTCTCTTCTACAAACGGATGCGGCACCTCGGCCATATCGCGCGGAATCTCGCCGTTGCGGTAAAAGGTTGCGTCAATCAGCACATAGTCGGCCTTTCGGATTACTTCGGGCAACTGCTGTGGCCACTTACTCCACTTGTCGATGTCGGGGATAAAGACAGCTTTCTTATGCGCGCCCGTGATTTCAAAACCCACCGTTTCGGTAAACTCATCGCGGTGCGGCACCAGAAACGGCCGCACTTTCAGCTGAGGATTGAGCGCGATTTCCTGGTCTGCTGCCAGCGGCCGCAACGCGATATTTTTCAGCGTCACGAGCTGGCTCCAAGGGGCATTGGCTGTTAAGAAACTGACCATGCGCGGCATAGCGTACACGGGTATGGCGCTTGCGCCGCTGGCTTCGCGACCCAGATACATAAGGCCAGTATAGTGCCCAATGTGGCCGTGGGTGAGGAAGATACCCGTCGGCAAGGTGCCTGGCGTGGGCAAAAGTCTATTGAGCGCGAAGAGCTGCGCCGGCATATCGGGCGTGGCTTCAAACAGAAATTTCTGCCCGGCTTTTTTATCTGCTACCCCTAGCGCCACTACATTTTGCCGCGCTCGTTGCCCCAACTCTACGGCCGCGAACTCCTCCGTCGCCCCAATTTGGGGATAGCCGGCATCCTGGGCCACGCCGAGCACTACGAGCTGCTGCTGGGCAACAGCGCCGAAGCTGCCCAGTAGCAGCCCACCCACCAGAAAGGTTTTCATTTGCATAGGTTAGCACAGGTAATTCCTGGCGCGAAGTACGCCCTTGCGCCCGCCTGTCGCCCAAGGGGGCAAGCCACTCCTGGCGGGTTGCGGGTCGTAACTCCGGCCTTCGCTTCGGAGTATGGAACAGCCACCTACTAGCCCTTGACTACATGCCACACTTACAAAAGCCCCGCGTTATCTGCCACATGATGAGCTCGCTCGACGGCCGTATTATCGTCCAGCGCTGGGGCAACGACGTGCCGGGCCGGCAAGAATACGAAACCATCGCCGCCACCTTCACCTCCCAGGCCTGGATGTGCGGCCGCGTGACGATGGAAAAAGACTTCACCGAAGGCCGCCAGCCCGATTTACAGCCTGTGCCCCAGCCCCTCGACCGCACCGATTTTGTGGCCGAGTACGAGGCCGAGTCCTTTGTCGTCGCCGTCGACGCCCATGGCAAGCTCGGCTGGGAGTCGGCCGATATCGACGGCGAACACCTCATCGAAGTGCTCACCGAGCAAGTGCCCGATGAGTACCTGGCCTACCTGCGCCGGCTGGGCATTTCCTATGTTTTCGGCGGGGCCGAAACCCTCGATTTTGCCTTGGTGCTCGACAAATTGGCCCGGCTGTTTCCCATCAAAACCATCCTGCTCGAAGGCGGCGGCCACCTCAACGGCTCGCTGCTCAAAGCCGGCTTGGTTGACGAATTGAGCTTGCTGCACTGCCCGGTAGTAGACGGCGCACCGACCTCAGCCACCGTCTTTGAGCAGCCGGATGCGCCGGGGCCGGCCGTGCGCTTCCGGCTGCTGGAAGTGCAGCAGCGCCCGCACGGTATTTTGTGGCAGCGCTACGCAGTTGAGTAGTCTTAAACGCAAAAAAGGCCGCCTAAAAAGCGACGTGGCTTGTTTAGTTCACGTCACTTTTGGGGCGGCCTTTTTTACCTAGTGTCTGCCTAGCGCAGCGGCGTAGCCAGCTTGACAAAGTAGATGCGGTTGACATCGACTTTGCCGGTAGCGGGCAGGATTTTGGGCGCAAACCCATTGGCCCCGTTGTCGAGTACGCCGAAGTCGTCGTCGTTGGAAATGGCCAGCCGGTCATTACCGATGAGGGCGATACCCTCGGCTTTGTCGTGCGGATACACCGGCGAAATGTCCTTCAGCAAGTCCAGAACCAGCGTTTTGGTCACAGGCACCACACCCGCTGCTGTAAGGCCGGCCTGGTCTTTCAACTGCTCCACGGTTAGGTTGTTATAGAGCTTGCCAGCGGCCGTATTGGCGGCATCCGAAATGTCGGTAGCACCGGCCAGGTCAAACTTGAACACCTTCTTGAAGGTGGCCGGCGAGGTGGTATTGCCACCGTATAGGCCGTCGCGCTCGATGGCCAAAAACGTGGTGTTGGTGATGGCCGCGATTTCGCTGCACCCGGTCAGGGTGGCGTTGTCCATCACGTAAGCATACTGCTTGGTGGCCCCGGTGGCGAGGTCGAAAGTCACGACCCGCAGCACCGTCGAGCCGCTCACGGCCGCCGACGAAGGGTTGTACATTGGCGACTGCATCAGGCCAACCAGCGTCTTGCCATCGGGCGTAATGGTGAGGCCTTCCATGCCCCGGTTGGGGCGGCGGCGGGCCAATACCAGCGGCAGCGTGCGCCCGCCCTGGCCGGTACCGAACGGGTTGATGCGCTCTAATTGCTTGCCCGTGGCATCAAAATGCGCGATGTGCGGCCCGTACTCGTCGCTAATCCAGAAGGTGCCATCGGCGGCCAGTACCAAGCCTTCCGAGTCAATGCCATCGACGCTGGTGCCGAGGGGCTGGCCGTTGAGGTCGAGGGCCGTTTCGCCGGTGCTGCCCTGGCCTACGGGGTTGGGTAGGCCAGTAAGAGGTAGGCCGGCAGCGTTTTTGAGCAGAATGGTTTGCTCCAGCGTCAGCAGCCCGTCCTTCATCCGAAACTTGCCAATCTGCGGCGTGAAGTCGGCTTTGCCGAAAATAATGGAGTTGGCCGCCACGCCCGCCGCATTCGGCCCCCGGTCGGTGAGCAGGTAAAATACGGTTGGGTCGTTGGGGTCGGGCGCGATGGATGAGCCAAAGCCGCCATTATACAGCACCGTGCCATTGGGGGCAGTAGACAGCACTTTGGGGTTGCTGGCCTCTGCATAAGCGGGGTAGCTGACGGTGGCGGGCTCGTCATCTTTGCGGCAGCTGGCCAGGGCGGCGCTGCCGGATAGTAAAGCTAGCAGCAGGTACTTGTTTTGCATTTTAGGGGAGGTGATTCTGGATTATCCCGCAAAATTCTCGTGGCCGTGTTTCCTGAATATTGCCGCTAGGCTATGCTTGTGTGCGCGACCCCCTCTTCAAAAAGAATGGGAGCCGGACGAGTTGTAGCTCTAAGCTCTGCTTGGCGTAGCGTTAGGGAACGCAACCAGACGCTGCACCAAGCCAGAGCTTGGTGTTACAGTAATCGGCTCCCCTTTTTTGGGAGAGGGCGAGGTTCACTCCACCCCGTACTCCTGCAATTTCCGGTACAGCGTCGTCAGCCCAATGCCCAGCCGCTTCGCCACCTCCGGCTTATTGCCCAATAATTCGCCCATCAGCCGCTGAATATGCCGAGCCTCCAACCCGCGCAAACTCTCATCATCGGCCGCCGGCCGCGCCGCCATGCCGTGAAACTCATCGGGCAAGTACGCCGGGGCCAGCAGCTCGCCGGCCGGGGCCAGGATAGCGGCGCGCTCTAATACGTTCTTAAGTTCGCGCACATTGCCCGGCCAAGGATAGCGCTGCAATAAATCCAGCGTCTCAAGTTCGAAGCCGGGCAGGCGCTTGGCCAGCCGGGCAGCGAAGTGCTGCAAGAAAAACGCAGCCAGCAGCGGCACATCGGTGCGGCGGTCGCTAAGCGGCGGCACCACGATGGTGAATACCGACAGCCGGTAATACAAGTCGGGCCGAAAATTCCCCTGCGTAGCCTCCTGCTTGAGGTTGCGGTTGGTGGCCGCCACCAGCCGCACATCCACCTTGGTCGGCTTAGTGTCGCCGAGCTTGGTGAACTGCTGCAACTCCAGTACCCGCAGAAACTTAGCCTGCACGTTCAGTTCCAACTCGCCGATTTCATCCAGAAACAGGGTACCACCGTTGGCCTCTTCCAGCAAACCTTTTTTATCGGAAAGCGCGCCTGTGAAGGCTCCTTTTTTGTAGCCAAACAGCTCGCTTTCAAGCAAGTCTTTGGGGAAGGCCGAGCAGTTAACGGCCACAAATGGCTTGCTTTTGCGCCCGCTGGCCTGATGCAGCGCTTGGGCAAATAGCTCTTTGCCCGCGCCAGTGGGGCCTTCGAGCAGCACGGTGCTATCGGTGGGCGCTACCTGACGAGCCAGCGCCTGGGCGCGGCGCAGGGCGGGCGCTTCGCCTATCATGCTCTCGAAGGTATGTTGCTGGCCCACGCGCTTTTCTAGCTCGGCCACGCGGCGGCGCAGGCGGGCTTTTTCGGCGGCCCGCTCCACCACCACCACCAGCTGCTGTTCAAAATCGCCCTTGGTGAGGTAGTCAAACGCGCCCTGCTTCATGGCCCGCACCCCATCGGGGATGGTGCCGAAGGCCGTGAGCAGCACCACCTCGGCCTCGGGCGCCAGCGCCTTGAAGCGAGGCAGCAAGTCCACGCCGTGGGCATCGGGCAGCTTTACATCGCTCAGCACCACCAGCACCTCGGCCGCGTGCTGGCCCAGCAGCGCCAGGCCCCGGTAGGCATCGGGGGCTTGCAGCACGGTGTAGCCTTCTAGTTCCAGCACTTGTGCCAGGAGTTGGCGTAGGCGGGCTTCGTCGTCGATGAGGAGCAGGGTTCCGGTGGGCATAATAGAGTAAAATCAAGCTGCAAGTTCGTAGTTTTGGCTATGCTGCAACGTCTCCACTTGAAGAATTTTACTGTTTTTGCCGATGCTAACTTTGAGTTTGTGCGAGGGCTGAACGTATTAGTCGGCACGAATGGAACTGGTAAGAGCCATGTGCTGAAGCTTGGGTACGCAGTGCTTCGTAGTTTGACAAGCCGCTTGGATAATGGAGGTGAAATCAGTTTGGATTCACCTTTAAGCTCTTTGAAAGAAATATTTCGGCCAATTCCTAACGATGTAGCGGAATTGATTAGGCGGCAGGCTAATCCAAGCCAAGCTGGTGTTCTATATGAATTAGATGATGAGCGCCTTAGTCCTGGCTTGCTTAATCTATCACCTGACTTTTCGGCTGAGCATAATATTACGCTAACGCCATCCTCAGCGGCAGCTGAAATAAGTGCGGCTAATGCAGCGCCAGTATTTATTCCAGCTAAAGAGATTCTTACCTTAAGCTGGATGCGACCAGCCTCAAAGCAGCTTCGGTTGCCGCTTGATGAAACATACTTGGATTTGCTGAATCAGTTAGACCGCTTACCACTTAAGCAACCAACAGCGGCAGTGGTGTTAAAACAATTAACTGAGGTGATAGGCGGTGAAGTAGAATCAGATGGCAGCCGTTTCTATGTGTCTTTTGCCACGCAGAAGCCAATGGACGTGAGTATGGTAGCGGAAGGTCTACGCAAATTCGGCACCTTGCAACGCCTACTTAATAATGGCAGCCTAGTTCCTCAAGCTACTCTTTTCTGGGACGAACCCGAAGCCAACCTAAACCCCGCACTCCTCCGAAAACTCGCCGCCATTCTCGCCGAACTTGCCCGCCAGGGTTTTCAAATAATTCTGGCTACGCATAGTATGAGCTTGCTCAAGGAATTTCATATCCTGTCGCGGGAACCGGATAAGGAGAAGCTGCCGATAAAATACTTTGGTTTGAATGCAGAGCCCGGTCAGCCCACTACCGTAGTGACGCGGGACGATTTTAAATACCTGCCCGATGTAGTGGCGCTGGAAGTCGAGCTAGACCAAGCTGACGACCTAGAGGAGATTTTTGCCCGCGAAAGCCGCTAAGCATATGCCCAGCATAACCGAGCGGAAATTAGAGTTTGTGTTTCCCGATGATTGGCAGGTAGTCGCTTATGACCGGTCGGCCAACATCACAACGGGCGAGCCAGCTAGCTTTTATCGGCGCGTAGTGGAGAAAGGTGGTGTGCAGTATGTGCGGGGCATGGATATAGTATGTCGGCTGCCCGACCTGCCGGAGCGGTTACAGTTCATAGAAGTGAAGGACGACCGCAAAAGGGAGCCAGATAGCGAGGTGCCGGACGGCGGAAAGAAGAAGGAGCCCCGGCATACAGAGCGGGTTAGAATAGTGATGCAAAAAGCG
>CAXUKA010000279.1:0-8868 GCA_964251335.1 uncultured Hymenobacter sp. | reverse complement strand
GGCCAGGGCGGCGGGCACATCTTCGGGAGCAAAATCACTCAGCCACGGCTCCCAAGTGATAAGCGGCAGCGAGCCTAGGTTGGAGATGGCGGCTACCTTCTGCATGGGAAAAGCTTCCTCGTCTTTGCTGCCCCAGGCACTATAAATCTGGATGATGGGCAGGTGCGTGTGCAGGCTGTCCTCCAGTGTCGAAATTGGCTCCAGGCTTTCGCCCGTGTTATCGTCAAACGCCCCCAGCAAAATGCGGTCGGGATGACGCAGCTGGTTCAGGTTGGTACGGTAGGGCCGGAACCACGCCAACTCTTGCGCACGGGTATGCTCGCGCCCTTCGAGCAAGTACTTGCTTTCCATACTCGATACACCGGAACTGACGTTCTCCAGCGTGTCTTCCAGCGGGCCTTCCGCTTTGTTGCCCATGTAGGTGAGGCCGTAGGTAAGGCCCACGCCCAGCGCCATAGCCAGCAGCGTAGAGCCAGTGCGTTTGAGGACGATATTTTTCACTGTGTAATGAGGTGAAATTGCGAGTAGAGGGAAAGAATAGCTTATAAGGTTTGGAGACTGCGGCGGGCAGTAACGGGCTCATGACTAGCCGTTTCATTCAACATTATTTGTCCCTTGTCCATCCCGCCTGGCACAATTATTTTATCCAAGTCGACCACGTCCCAAGGGTCTTCCGGCTTCATGCGCCAGCCTTCGAATACGGCGTACATACTAGCAATAGCCAGCACTACGGCGATGCCGGCAAAGAGCAACATACCCCAGGTTTTCTCGCTCGTCATCACCAGCGTAGCCTCGCTCAATACATAGCGGCGATACAGCAGTACATAAGCAATTACGGCCGTAAAAAAGCCGATATGGAACAACTGGGGCCGGGCAAAGGGCGTGACTTGCCCGATTACTGCCTGCTTGGCCGTGGGAATGTAGGGGATGTCCTTATCGAATAGCGACAGCACAAAACCCATAAAGAACACCGGCCAGCAAGCAAACTTCAGCACCGTGCCTCGCCAGTGCAAGCCCCGCTCATCGCCAGGGTGGCACATCCAGAGCTGCACATACAAATACACCAACACCCCGATTACGCCCACCGGAATGCTGTAGTGCAAAAACTCCATGAAGGGCATTTTGGCCGGCAGTATCCCGAAAAACAAATACAGGTAAGGAATCAGTAGGTAGATGAGCGTGGTGAAACCCACCGTGTAATAAGTGCCAATGGTGCTGTACGACAGCTTCTGCCAGAAGCTCAGCTTATTGAATAGCTTCGGCACCTCGGCAAACAGCACCTCGTGCACGCCCCGCGCCCACTTGAGCTGCTGCTTGCAAAACGAACCCAAGTCTTCTGGCACCAGCCCCCGGCTCACTACCACCGGATTGTATACCGATTTCCAACCCGCCGCGTGAATGCGGATGGCGCTGATTAAGTCTTCGGCCAGCCCCACGCCGTGCCCACCGGCACTCTCCAGCGCCGTGCGCCGGAAGGTGCAGTTGGCCCCAATGGCCACGGCGCAGTTGCGGCCAAACAGGCCCATTTGAGTAGGGCCGTAGAAGCCATAGGTTTGCTCGGCCGCGCCCCGCGCCACGAAGCTGCGGTACTGGTTGTAGTAGGCCTGCGATACTTGCACGAAGCCCACTTTTTCGTCCTCGAAATAGCCCAGCACCTCATCCAGAAAATTTGGAAACGGGATATGGTCGGGGTCCATCACTAAAACAAATTCCTCGTCGGTAAGCGATAGGGCCTTATTCACTTTACCAGCCTTTGCGCCGGGCAGGCCGACTAGCTCCAGGTGCACGGCTCCCCACTTTTTGGCCGCTTCGCCAAAGCGTGGGTCGCGGGTATCATCGAGCAGATAAGTGGTGTGCGGGTAGGTGATGCGGCTGCACGCTTCGAGTGTTTTCTCGAACATGCTCAGCGGCTCGCCGGGCGAGCTGGTTGTGAAAATAGCCACCCGCTTGCCCGCTGGCGCGGGCACCCGCTCGGGCCGGCGCACATACAGGTAGTTGACCCAGATAAGTACCATTCGCAGCACGCCATACCAAAAGATGCCTGATAACACGCCGTACAGCGCCACGTTGCCCACGTGGTCGGCCTGAAACCACCAGTTGGCCAGCCGCACCACGCTGAATAAGCCCGCTGCCACCAGTACCATCAGCCCAAAGCGCTCGGTCATGGTGGTGCGGGCGGCGCGGCGGTAGCGCCAGCGGTCGAGGCGTTTCTGTCTTTTGGTAAATGGTTTATCCATAATTGGTATCTATTTAGGCAGTCATTATTCGGTCATGCTGAGCTTGTCGAAGCAGCTTGCTCGCTTCGTTGTTGACGCAGGAGATTACTGCACCACGCGAGATGCTTCGACAAGCTCAGCATAACTGAATGATGCTGTTGACCGACTTCTGAACCGCGCTAAAAAGAGTATTTCAGGTTAGCAAAGGCCTGATTGGCCGTGTAAAAAAAAGCCTTTGTGTGCACGTAGCCGCCTTCCAGTCCCACGTGGTCGGACAGCGAGTAGCTGACCTGCCCTTTCACTTCAAACGGCGTGTAGCGCTCGGTGTAAAAACCCTTGTCAATGACCAAGCTCGACCGGTCGGTATTGAGAAATAGGTAAGGATTCTGGGCGTGGGCAAACACCCCCACCGAGCCTTTTAGCGAAATCCAGCACCGGCTGCCGGCTTTGGCATCAGCGTTCAATAACAGGCTGTGAATGAGCTGCTGGTCGGGCGTGAAATAAGCCCCATACGTGCCAGCCACCGGCTTGCCGGAAGCTGCGATTTGAGTTGCCGAAAGCAGCGGTGCGTAGGTGTTGTATTGCGCGTCGTTGTACCCGAAGCTGTAGCCTCCCTTCACGTACACCGGCCCCAGCGTGAGCGCCCGCGACAGCAGCCAGGCGCTCAGCCCCACAATGCGGTTGCTGCCCGGAAAGTAGTTTTCCGTAGCCTGCATGCGTCCCTGCCAGCCTTTGGTATTCTGAAAAAGCAACGCCCCAGACACCTGGCTATATAACACTGCCGCTCGGCTGCTGGCAATGGTATAAAAATAAGGCGAGCGGCTGCCCGCCGCCTCTATAGCAAAGCCTTTGGGCAGCTTGTATTGCAGCGTGGCATTGCCAACAAATGCGGCCGTGCCTGTAGCGTGCTTAAAACCCCCGGCATTCAGCTGAATGGCTAACTTCTGGTTGAGCAGAGTGCTTTTATTACCCACCAGCACTTCGAAATGCTGCCGAAAACCGCTCGTGCTGTCCCGCGTGCTCCAGAGCACCGCCTGCACCGAGGGCGACAGCAGCGCCGAGCGGTAGCTGCCAACTTCCACCTTATTCTCAATCCATTTCAGCGGCTGGTCGTCAGTGCGGTAGGTGTTGTACACATTCAGGTAAGGGGCCCGAGCCGCTTTTAGCGCTTTTATCTTCTGAGCAAAGACTTTGGCAGTTGGGTTGTCGGGGTAGGTTGCCAGCACTTTGTTCAAGTAGCCAGCTGCTGGAGTCAGATTATTTTCATTGTAGTTCATGATGCCCATCATGGTGAGGGCTTCCACGTTGTCCGGCTCTTTTTGCAGCAGCGGCACCAGCACTTCTTTGGCCTTAGGGTACTGCTTGGTTTCGTACAGGATGCGGCCATAATCCAGCTGCATATTGGCAGCAGCCGGCTGCTGACGAATGGCGCGGTGGTACAGCTTAGCGGCTTCGGGCAGCCGATTGGTCCAATACAGCAACTGCAAGTGCAGGCGCACCGCATCGGTATTGGTGGGGTGCGCCTTTTCGTAGCGAGTCAGCAAGGTAGCCGCCCTGTTAAACTCTTTGCTGTCAGTTAGATTATGAGCCAGCGCCAATGTGTCGGCCCCTTGTGCACATACACCACGAGCGCAAACTAAGCTCGTGAAAAGAGTAGCTGCAAAAAGTGCTTTGGGGGATACAACTGACATTAACTGAGACGGATAGAACTGTCTCAAAATTAGAATGTAAGTACCCGGATAATTGAATTGGATTAAAAAAGGAGAGGGAATATCGGCGAATGAAATCCTGCAATCGGTGAATGAAGCCTTCCAGTCGCTGAATGGGTTGCAAACATCTATGAAGTGGCCTTACGCCCAGTCGTTATCTGGTGGAAGAAGTTCTTTATAGCATTAAATACCCGGTATAAGCTGCTAAATGGCGTAGAAAAACCTAGCTATGTATCTTGACGAAACAGGCTACTAATCAAGCAGCAAACAATGCAAAAAGCTGATTTTCAAAATACCTAAAGCCGTAAAGCGGCGGCACTTATATATAAGTGCCGCCGCTTTACGGCTTTAGGTATTTTAAACCGCTACGAAATACCTAAACCTCCCTAATTCAGCCCCGGCGCATCCTTAGCCGAGTGAGGGACTTTGCGGTTGATTTCAAATTTGGTCACGTTGGCATTGTCGAACGGCACGGGTACTTGCACCATAATGGGCACCGGTACGCCGCGCCGGGTGGCTGGCTGCCAGGCCGGCATAGCCTGCACTACGCGCAGGGCCTCGGCGTTGCACTCAGGCGTGAGGCCTTTGGCTACTTTGGGGTTGGTCAGCTTACCATCGGTGCCCACGGTGGCCGTCACGACTACATCGCCGGTCACGCGGGCTTGCTTGGCTTTGTTAGGCACCTGCACATTTTGGGTGAAAAAGTCGCCCATTGCCTCTTCGCCACCGGGGAAGCTAGGCGCTTTGTCGGGGCGGTTTTCGGCCCCGCCGCCGGGCTGCAACTGCATATTGCCAGGGGCAAGGGTGATAGGGGCTTTGGCGGGCGCGGGCTTGGTTTGAGCCAGGGCAGCGAAAGGCGCGGCGAGTAGGATAGTGAGGAAAGGAAGGCGCATAGTGAAAATAATTGTTTTGAAGTGGCTGTTGGCCTAACGTGTTAACCCCACCCCCGGCCCCTCCCCTCCGGGAGAGGGGAGCCTTTCGTTATCTAACGTTAGCATATATACTCAATCGTCAGGCTCCCCTCTCCCGGAGGGGAGGGGCCGGGGGTGGGGTTATACGGTTAAGTAATAATCAATTTTAAGACACTGTCACCACTGCTTCGGTTCGGTTGTCGGGGCGTGAAATCAAGAGTAAGCCCAGGAAGGTAAGCGCCCCATTAAGCAGCAAAATCTCGAAGCCGAACTTGTAGCCGCCCAGCCATTCTACCGAATGCGACACGATGAGCAGCGTGAGCAGCGGCCCCGCCACGCATACCGGCAGTACCAGCGGCTCGCGCAGCCGCCGCCGGGTAAAAATACCGAAGCTATACAGCGCCAGCAACGGCCCGTAGGTGTAGCCCGCCGTCTTGAAAACAGCATCAATCAAGCTTTGCTCATTGATAACCCGGAAAACGAGAATAATCATAATCAGCGCCACCGACCAGCCCAGGTGTGTGAGCTGTCGAATGCGCGTCTGCCGGGCTTCCGCGTACTGTTTGATGTTTAGAAAATCGACACAAAACGACGTCGTGAGCGCCGTTAGTGCCGAGTCGGCCGAGGCGTAGGTAATGGCGATAAGGCCTAGAATGAACACCACGCCCGCAAACAGCGTGAACTGCGTAGTAGCTAAATACGGGAATACTAAGTCGGTGTCGAGCGTTTTGTTGGCTTTGAGTAGCTGCGGCAATTCGCTCAGGTGCAGGCCTTTGGCCGCAGCATACTGATAGAGCAATACGCCCAGCGTGAGAAACAGCACATTGACACCCACGATGACGGGCGTAAACCAAAACAGGTTTTTCTGGGCGTCGGCGAGGCTGCGGCAGCTCAGGTTTTTCTGCATCAAATCCTGGTCGAGGCCAGTCATCACAATGGTGATGAACATGCCCGAGGTAAACTGCTTCCAGAAAAATTTGTCGTCGCTGAAGTTAGAAAAGTACACCTGCGACATGCTGCTATTGCGCACCGTGCTCACGAGCTGTTTGAAGCCCAGGTTCAGCTCCGAAGAAATGAAGTAGATACTCAGCGCCACGCAACTCAGCATGGCCAGCGTCTGGAAGGTATCAGTCCAGAGAATGGTCTTAAGGCCGCCCTTAAATGTGTAGAGATAAATGAATAAAATGCTGACTACCACCGTCGCGGCAAATGGCACGCCCATCGCGTCGAACACCGCCAGCTGTAGCACGCCCGCCACCAAGTAGAGGCGCAAACCAGAGCCCAACGCTCTGGAAATCAAAAAGAACAGTGCGCCCGTCTTGTAGCTCCAATACCCAAAGCGCTGGTCGAGGTAGGTATAAATGGACACCAGCCGCAGCCGATAATACAGCGGCAGCAGCACCGTGCCAATGACCACGTAGCCTGCCACGTAGCCCAGCACCACAGCGAGGTAGCTCCAGCTTTTGCCATACACATTGCCCGGCACCGAGATAAAGGTGACGCCCGAAAGCGAGGTGCCAATCATGGCAAACGCCACCATGTACCACGGCGCATTGCGGTTGGCCACAAAAAAGCTCTCGCTGGTAGCCTTGCGCGAAGTGAGCAGCGCAATGATAATGAGAACAACAAAGTAGCCTGCAATGAGGCTGAGGACGAGGGTTGGCGACATTTTATAAGCTGTTAGCTACTAGCAGTTAGCCATTAACTTCTCTTTTATGGAAGCGAAAAACAACTAACAAAGCTAACAGCTAACCGCTAGTGGCTGACAGCTCAAAAACCTACTCCCATTTCGTCCAGTCGAGCACTTCGCCCACGGCGGGGGCGTGCAGCACGCCGCGCAGTAGGCCGCCGGCCGCTATTTCGGTAAGTAGGCGAATGGGCTCGGAGGCCGGCTCGTCGCTTAGGTCGAAGGTGCCATAGTGCATGGGCACGAGGTGGCCAGCGCGCAGCACGTTGGCCGCTTTGGCGGCTTCGTGCGGGTTTACGTGGCTCGTGTGCATCATAAAAGCTGGCTTGTAGGCTCCTATGGGCATGAACACGATATCGAGCGGCCCGAAGGTTTGCTCAATCAACTCGAAATGGTCGCCGTAGCTGGTATCGCCGGCAAAGTAGATGAGGCGCTCTTGGGTCTTAATCAGAAAGCTGCCCCACAACACCTCATTCAGGTCGAACAGGCCGCGCCGATGCCAGTGGCTGGCCGGCAGGTAATAAATTTCGAATGGCGCGGTTGGGCCGAGGTCGTACTGCTGCCACCAGCCAGCCTCCTGCACCGGCAGGGTAGGGGACATGCTGCGCAGCAGCCCCGCCATATTCAGCGACGATAGCACCTGCATCTGCGGATTTTGCTGGGCCAGTAGTTTGATAGATTGCTCGTCGAGGTGGTCGCGGTGCCCGTGTGAGAGCAGCAGGTAGTCAATGTTGCGGATATCCTCGGGCCGGCAGGGCAGCGGGTGGCGGCGGCGCAAGCCGATAGAGCTAAATAGCACTGGGTCAAATAACAGCGCCACGCCCTGCACCCGCAGCAAAAAGCTGGCGTGTCCCAGCCACACCAGCATATCCTCAGTCGAAAAAAACGCCTCGGCGCAGGGCACTACGTTGGGTACCCAGGTATCACGCTTTTTCTCTTCTTTCTGCGGATTAGCCGTTAATTGCCAACGGATAACCGTACCAAAGCTCGGCTCATACAGCGCCTCACCATTGCAAAACTCCTTGCCAATGAGCTTGTTGCCTGCGTAGCCGGGGCGAATGGTACGGAGCGCCTCGTTGCGGCGGTAGTGAGCGGGAGCGGGCATATGAGTTGGCGATAAGCTGGTAGCAGTACCGCTGGCCGTGGGCGAAAGTTTAGGCGTTACTTCTTGCGGGCCGATGCTTTGTCGAAAATGGCCAGGTAGCGGGCAGCTTGTCGAGGGAAAATTTCAGGTACCGTGACCCAGCGTCCACCTCCGCCTGGAATGCTGTATTCAGGATTCCATTCTGATTTGCCACGCTCCAACCTCATGACGCAGGAATCTTAGGCGAAATAATATGTGCCCTGAAAAAAGTAGGCCGCTTCTTTAGTGCAAGGCAATATCTTCTTATCCCAGGCTGAACGCTGTGTGGCGAATGGGCAAGGTGTCTGCCTATTCTTTACAAAAAGCAGCTTGCCATTCTGTAAATAGTAGCTGTTTTCGGTGAAAAAACTGGAAGTCCGCGCAGTTTCTACCAGCTTTACAATCTTGCTGCCTGAGAAATAAACCACAACAGACGAGCCTTCAAAGTCGGTAGGATATATCAGAAACAAGCTATCAACCCCAGACTTGTAAGCATGATGGTACGTGTGAACATACCACTTGCTGATAAGGCTTTTATTGGTATCTATCAGGCGCACATAGGCATTGGTGGCAGCGAATGCGGGCGATTGAGTTGGCTGCTGGGCGGCCAAATGAAGCGCACTGACACTGCTGATTAGTAGCCACTTCATAAACTTAGCTCTTTTTAAACAACGCCACATATTGCGCGGCTTGCCATAAAAAATAGCTTTCAGGAGCTCCCTGCGGCCTCCTGGCCAGAGGCTGGTAGCGGCCGGAAGATATGCAGGGCTTTGGTGTGCAGCTCTTTATCGCGATGCAGCTGTCGCCAGCGTAATAGTACCTGTTATGCTGGATGTAGTCCTTCTCCGTATATATTATTTTATCGGATTGCGCCTTATAATCGCAGCGAACGCGCTTTTGCTCAACAAAAAGCAGTGAGTCATTTCGCACGTAATATTCACAGGTTTCGAAGCCGCTGCCATACCTGAGAATTTCCTTAATCTTAACGATTTTGTTTCCTGAGTAAGAAACAATGGCCGTGCAAGGGAAATAGATGTTTTCAAATTTATGTAGCAGGCTGTCCCGGCCCGCCGGGTCGCGGTGCCCAGGGTAGGAGTTCAGGGTAAGGCGAGTAAGCGTCTTATCCGTGTCGACAAGGTTGACGTAGCGTTTTATACGGCTGGTTGTCACTGAGCCCGGTGGTAGCTCGGCGGGCAGACAATTAGCGGCAAAGCAGCCTGCT
>CAXUKA010000278.1:0-8924 GCA_964251335.1 uncultured Hymenobacter sp. | reverse complement strand
CCCCGACCCCCTCTCCAAAAAAGAGGGGGAGCCGGACGACTTCTTGTGAAGACGAAAAAGGGCTCTCAGCATCGCTGAGAGCCCTTTTTTAAAAATCTATTTCTAACTACGTTCGGCTCCCCCTCTTTTTTGGAGAGGGGGCTGGGGGGTGAGGTACCCCCGGCCGGCTACGCTATTTCAGCGCGCTCTTTAACCCTTCCACCGCAAACGCCTGCGCCTGCTTGGCCTCGGGCACCACGGCGGCCATACCGAAAAACTCGTGTGTCACGCCGTCATAGTTCATGTACTTCACCGCTACACCGGCTTTTTGCAGGTTATCGGCCAGCATTTTGCCTTCGCTCATCAGCGGGTCGTACTGGTCGGTGATAATGGTAGCGGCGGGCAGGCCTTTGAGGTTGGCGTGCACCAGGTCCACCATTGGGCTCTTGCCATCGGCGGGGGTGCGCAGGTAGTACTTGAAGAACCAGGCCATCAGGTCTTTATTGAGGGGCTTGGTCTTGGTATTGGCCTGGTACGAAGGCGTGTTCAGGTCGTAGCCCGCAATGGGGTACACGATGAGTTGGTGCTTGGGCAGGGCCACGCCTTTGTCGCGAGCCATCATACTCACGGCACAGGCGAGGTTGCCACCGGCACTCTCACCAGCCACGGCGATGCGCTTGGGGTCACCTTTGATTTCGGCAGCGTGCAGCACCGTCCACTGGTAGGCAGCGAAGCTATCGTTGTGGGCGGTCGGGAATTTATGCTCGGGAGCCTGGCGATAGGCCACCGATACTACTACCGCCCCCACCTGCTCGCTCAGGGCGCGCACCGAGGCATCGTAAGTATCGAGGTTGGCGATGACCCAGCCACCGCCGTGGTAATACACGATAACCGGGAAGGGTGCGGTGCCCGACTTGGGCGTGTAAATACGCACTTTCACCCCCGGGGCCACCGTGCGGCTTGCCGTATCAGAGGTGGCCGGTGGCGTCGGGATGTAAAATTTCTTCATGGTCGCCATTGTGGCATCGGTGGCACTGGGGGCTTTGCGGGCCTCCGGGGGCGTCATTTGCGAGAGCGGCTTGGCGGTGGGGCCGCCGCTCAGCGAGTCGAGCGCTTCGATGACGGCTTGCATCTCGGGATGCAGGCCCTGGCCCCAGGCGGGCTTGGGCTTGCTGGGCTTCACGGGCAGCGGGGCGGCGCTGGCCGTGGCCGACATCGAGTCGGGCTTGGCCATAGCGGTCGAGTCAGCTTTGGCCGTGGCAGCAGTGGCGGTATCAGTGGTGGTTTGGCTGCTGCTACACGCGGCCAGCAGACCGACGGCAGCTACGGGTGCAGCCCAGCGAGCGGTAGCGCTTTGAAAAATACGAAACATAGAAGCTAAGTTTTTAAGGTGTAGCCGTTTCTACGGTTCTGCCTTAAAATTCGCTTCAGTTTTCCTGCTACTTAGCAGATTGGCAATTGACTTTCAGTTTTTTATTTCACAAAGCGCTCCGCTTTCTCCGCCTAGCTAGCCGGCTGCACCCGCCGCGACCCACGATACAGCTCATACTTCAGCAGGCGGCAATCAATCGGCCCATTAAAGAGCGGTATCCGCCGCGACACTTTCAGCCCGATGGCCTTCGCCGCCTCCAGATTACCGGTAAAAATGAACGCCTCAAAACCCTGAAAATTCGTTTTCAGCGCGTCGCCGATGGTCTTGTACAGCGCGTCCATTTGCGTTTCCTCTCCTATCCGCTCGCCGTAGGGCGGGTTGGTGATGACGAGGCCGGGGGCCTGGCCCTGGGGCGGCTGGGCGTCGCGAACATCACGCACGCTCAGCCGGATGCACTCGTCGAGGCCGGCGGCTTCGATGTTGGCGGCGGCCTGGTCAATCACGCGGGGGTCGAGGTCGGAGCCGGCCAGGTAGGCCTGGGGCTCTTCGATGCGCTGGGCTTCGGCTTCCTGGCGCACTTGCGCCCAGAGCTGGGCATCGAAGTCGGGCCAGTTTTCGAAGCCGAATTTGCCGTGGTGAAACAGGCCGGGCGCGATGCGCTGGGCCAGCAGCCCCGCCTCGGTGAGGATGGTAGCCGAACCGCACATCGGGTCGATGAGCGGGCTTTTCCGGTCCCAGCCGCTGAGTAGCACCAGGCCGGCGGCCAGCACCTCGTTGAGGGGCGCTTCGTTGGTGCCCTGACGGTAGCCGCGGCGGTGCAGCGAGTCGCCGGCCGCGTCGAGGCTCAGGATGACTTCGTTTTCGAGCATCCGCAGGTGCAGGCGGATATCGGGGGTTTTGGTGTCGATGCTGGGGCGCTCGCCGGTGCGCTCGCGAAACTGGTCCACGATGGCGTCTTTGGTGAGCTGGGCCACGTAGAGCGAGTGCTCGAAGCTCGATTTATTGACCACGGCCGTGATGGCAAACGTCTGACCAGGTGCAATGTAGCGGCTCCAGTCGATGGCGTACACCTCGTCGTAGAGGGCGCGCTCGTCGGGGGCGTAGAAGTCGGCGAAGGGGCGCAGCAGGCGCATGGCGGTGCGGCTCCAGAGGATGGTGTTGTAGAGCAGCTTTTTATCGCCGCTAAACTCGACGGCGCGGCTGCCTACGTAATCGACGGTGGCCCCGAGCTGGCGCAGCTCGTCGGCTAAAACTTCTTCGAGCCCAAACTGGGTGGTGGCGGTGAGGTACATGGGTGCAAAGGTCGGGGCTGGCGGGCGCAGTTATCTTGCAGCGTCCTTATCGACCGCGCCAACACCCTAAAACCCTCGTTGTATGCCAGATAGAAACGTTCCCTTTTCCACGCTGTGGGGATTGCTGAAAAGCCGGGGGCCATTTGCCTTGCTCGGTTTGGTTTTTGTGTTCATACCTATGTTCATCCTCATCCCGATGCTGCTCGTCTTGTCCCACACGCTCGGCCAGCCCTACGAACGCTACGATTTCGACAACATCAAACGCCAGGGCACCGCCGTGGCGGCCACCATCACGGACATAGAGCCGCTCACCAACGTCACCATGAATGGCGAGCATCCCCGTGTCATCAGCTACACCTATCCGAGCGAGGGCGGGGTAGCGGCCGATAAATTTCAGACGATGGACCTCGACAAAGTCAGCCGCCTGAAAACCGGCGATGCCATCGGTATCAAAACGTTGGGCAAGGAAAGCGTCATTCCCTCGCTGGAGCCGTTTAGCTTTCCCCTCGAATTCTTTTTTCTCCTTCCCGGCATTTTTCTGCTCATCGGCATTCCCTTTCTGCTAATTGGTTTGCTGCCCGCCCTCCGGGTTTATCGACTTTATAAACACGGCCTTGTGCAGGATGCTACGGTGCTGGGCATTTCGACCAAAACGATTAGAATGTCCCGCGCCAATACGCAACAAGTTTTTGTGGTGAGCTACGAATACGCGGGCCTGACTGGGCCGAAACGGCTGGGCGAGTCGCTAACCAACGACTTACTATTGGTGCAGGAAAAAAAGTTTGGCGACAAAGTAAAAATCTTCGTTTCCGAAACCGATGAAACCAATTCCTGCCTCGTGCCGCGGCTCGAAGCCTTGAAAAATAATTGGCAGGTTTGATTGGCTACAGCTTCCGGATAAGAAATTAATATGAATTCAGAGAACCAGCTTGAGCGTCAGTAAAAGATTATCGCTGATTTTAAAATCGCCTACAAGCGGATGCTGGAATTTAAGCGGCAGAAGAATAGTGAAGTTGTTGTGATGTACGATGGGAAAATTGTGCGACTTAAACCTTAGCCAAACTGCAAGAATATTTAACGTTATCAGTATGATAGAAATAGAATTTGAGGACCCAACTTTCGAATATTGTGAATGCTGCGGCAAGGAAGTGGTACGTTTAACGCGGTTCGTCAACCAAGATGCTAGTGCATATGCCGTTTACTATGCGAAATTCACAAAAGGCCATGATAAGAAAGTCCTTTATGGATTGCTTAGCCTCGGCAAATGGGGCGAAGGAGCTGAACCAGAAGATAGACTGGCTTTTCCATTTAGAATATGGACTAACGACGAGTTTTACCAGGTTGGCCTTGTCAATCGCGATGAATCACCTTGGAGCGATACTACTTATTTAGGGCGAATACTTGACCGCGAGGAAGCACTAGCTCATCCTTGGGTAAAGGAAGTATTTGACCTGACTGACCGCATGGTGGAAGATGACGAAGTCATTATCGACTATTTCAATGAATAGCGAATAAATCCCTAGTCCTCCTCAGCCGGCCCCAGTGGCCGGCTTTTTTGTACCTTCCGCCCTTGTATGGCTACTTCTGTTACTTCTGCTTCGGCGGCTACGCTGGCCGCTCCGCCCCGCTCCTACGCCGGGCCAATGGTGCTCATGACCTGCTTGTTCTTCCTGTTTGGGGCGGTCACCAATTTCAACGACGTGCTCATGCCCTACCTCAAGGACGTGTGCCAGCTCACTGATTTTCAATCTACGGCCGTGCAGTCGGCCTTCTTCGGGGCGTATTTTCTGATGTCGCTGCCAGCGGGGTTTGTGCTCAAGAAGCTGGGCTACCAGCGCGGCATCGTGGTGGGGCTGCTCGTGATGGCGGGCGGGGCACTGCTCTTCATCCCAGCGGCCGACTCGCGGGCGTTTGGGCTGTTTCTCACAGCCTTGGCGGTGCTGGGGGCGGGCATTACACTGCTGCAAGTGGCGGCCAACCCCTACGTGAGTGTGCTGGGGCCGGCGCGGGGCGCGGCGGCGCGGGTGAGCGTGGTGGGCGTGGCCAACAACTTCGGCGGCAGCCTCTCGCCGCTGGTGGGAGCGCTGGTGCTGTTTGGTGGCTCGGTGGCCCTCAAGGCGCGGCTGGCCGCCCTGCCGCTAACTGAGCGCCTGGCCGAAGAGTCGCAGCTCGTGAAGGGGCCCTATATGGGGCTGGCGGCATTTTTAGTGGTGCTGGCGGGCGTATTTTTCTTTTTGAAATTACCTGATATCGACAGCATTCCCGAAGAGCAAACCGAGGAGGCGAGGCCCCTGGCGGCCGAGCGGAGTTCGGCGCTCAGCTTTCCACATTTGGTGCTGGGCATCGGGGCGATTTTCGTGTACGTAGGCGTGGAGGTCGGGCTGGGCTCGTTCCTCATTCGCTACGGAGAAAGCCAGGGGATTCAGCACCTTTCGGCCTTCACCCAAAGCTTGGTGCGCGGGCTGAACGTAGCGACCAATTTTGTGGGCGTGCTATTCGGCCAAAATCCCAGCCCGATTGATACTACTATGGGCTTTACCAAGGCGGTGGGCGCAGTGCTGGTGTCGTCATACTGGTTTGGCTCGCTGGTGGGGCGGGTGCTGGGCATTCCGCTGCTGCTCAAGTTTCACAACCGGGCGCTGCTCGTGATGGTATGCGCGGCGGGCGTGGCGCTGGTGGGCGCGTCGGTGCTGAGCCAGGGCGAAACGGCGCTGTGGCTGGTGGTACTCTGCGGGCTGTGCAACTCGATTATGTGGCCGGTTATTTTCCCGCTGGCCATCGCGGGGCTAGGAAGGTTTACGAAGCAAGGCTCGTCATTTTTGATTATGGCCATCGTGGGCGGGGCGCTCATTCCGCCGCTCATGGGCTTGGTGGCTACCCACGGCGGCGGGCTGCGGGTGGCGATAGTGGTGCCGGCGCTGTGCTATGCGTATTTGTTGTTTTATGCGCTGAGTGGGTATCGGGTGCGCTGAACCTCACCCCCCGGCCCCCTCTCCAAAAAAGAGGGGGAGCCGACCGCAAATGGATAAGTTTTAAGAATAAAAAAGAGGCTTTCAGCATGGTTGAAAGCCTCTTTTTTTATTGTACTTCTTTCACAAAAATTCGTCAGGCTCCCCCTCTTTTTTGGAGAGGGGGCCGGGGGGTGAGGTTCCCCGCGCCGAACACTACCGCTTCTCCTCATTCAGCAGCGTCAGCAGCACCCCATTAGTCCACCCGAAACCATCCTGCAATGGGTACTCGCCGCCGCCAGCCAGCAGGCCGGTTTTTTCCACGTTGTATTTCTCCAGCAGCTTGCCGGTTTGGTTGAATACGCGCACGTTGAGGCGCGTCCAGCGGTGGGCGATGGTATCGGCCAGCGGCTTTTGCTGGTAGCGGCGTAGGCCTACGATGGAGAGGTATTCGAGCGGAGCCCAGGCGTTGGGGGCATCCCATTGCTGGCCGCTGGGGTTGGTGGTGGTGAGCAAGCCACCGGGGCGCAAAAACTCGTTTTGCAGTTGTTGGGCCACCTTTTTGGCCTGGTCGGACGTGGCTACGCCGAAGGCCAGCGGAAACGCCCCAGCCAGCGTATGCACCGGCGAGGGGCGGCGCTGCGGCAGGTCATAATCGACGTAAAAGCCCGCGCCCGCATCCCAGCAGTAGCGCCGGATGGCGGCGGCCCGTGCATGCCCCGCCTGCCGAAACTGCCGGGCTTCGGTAGAGTCACCAGCTTGTTGGGCGGCTTTAGTGAGGGTTTGCTCTAGGGTCAGTAGCAGACAGTTGAGGTCGACGGGCACCAAATCGGTGGTGCGAATACTGCTTAGTCCTTGTCCTGGCTGGAACCAGCGCGAACTAAAATCCCAGCCCGAAGCAGCAGCGGCGCGCACGTTGCGGTAAAACTGTGACATAGGCTGCTTAACCGTGCGAGAAGCTTCCACGTCTTCGCGGTACGATTCTTCGCGGGGCTGGTCGCTGTCGTCCCAGTAGCGGCTGAGGGTTTCACCGCCGGGCATGCGTACTACGCGGCCGGCAGCGGTGCCGGGTTTTAGGTCGCCCGCGCCGGTGGTCCAGTAGGCGTATTCAAGCTTGAGCTGGGGGCGAAACTGCGTTACGGCTTGGCTGGCTGGCCCCTCGGCCTGAGCCAAGAGCTGCACCATAAGGGCAAAAAACGGCGGCTGCGAGCGCGTGAGGTAATACGTGCGGCTGCCATTGGGTACGTGGCCGTAGTGGTCGATGAGGTAGCCGAAGTTGGCCACCATATCGCGCAGCAGCGCCGTGCGGCCGGCCTGGCGCAAGCCCAGCATCGTGAAGTACGAATCCCAGTAATAAATCTCGCGGAAGCGCCCGCCTGGCACCAAATATGGGCGCGGCAGCGGCAGCAGCGATGAGTACTGCGCGGCTTCGGCCTGGCCAGGGCGGCGCAGTACCGTCCAAAGTGTATCGAGGTGAGCCCGGATGCCGGCCTGCACGTTGCTACGGTACACATCGGTCGCGGCTACGGGCGGCTTAAAATACTGCCCCACGAAGGTTTTTAAGTCAAATCCGGGCTGGCCGCGCTGGCGCTCGTAGGCAGCTACTATCTCGGTGGGCGGGGCCGTGGGCAGGGCATCCACGAAGGTTTTGCCATCGGGATACACCCGATTGAGCTGGATGGCCTCAAACAGGCCGGGGTACAGCTGGCGTGGCGTAGGCAGCGTGGGCAAATTGCCGGGCAGCTTGATGGTGGCGGCACTTTGGGCAGGTGGGGCATCGCGCTGGGCGGCTACCGGGCCAGCCGCCACGAGCAGGCCGCCAAGGATGAGGTATTTCATGGAAAGAGTGGGTGGGAATAGAGCGTAAGGGCGTAGCCAGTTGACCCTGCTTCAGGGAATTAGGCTTGCCCGTGCAAAATAGCAGCTTACCCGCTAGCCAGCCGGTTTGGGCGAAAAATTGCACACCTGCTCAGCTTATTTGCTATCTTTACCTTTATCAATAAAATACCCTTTACCACTATCAAAATCTGCCTTATGCGCAATATCCTCATCAAAAAATTCTATTTTATAACACTAGTATCCCTGCTCTTGGGAACTAGTAGCTGCAAAAAAATTGCGAGCCTGCTCAGTTTCCAGGTCAGCGATTCCAGCAGTTTCACGGTGCCGGGTACGCCTTTTGTGCCGGGCGTAACGCTGAGCATCCCGGGCGTAACGGTAAACTCTACCGCGCAAAGCACTTACAAGAACAATAACACCTCGGCGGACTACGTGCAGGACGTAACCCTCGACCAACTGACGCTCACGGTAACCAACCCAAGCACTCAGAATTTCGACTTTTTGAAGAGCATCAGTATCTACATCGCCACCGATGCAGCGGGCTCTAACAAGGTGCTGCTGGCTTCACTGGCCAGCGTGCCCACGGGCCAGACAAGCATCAACCTGACTCCGGCCGGCAACAAGCTAGACTTGTATTTGAAGGCCAGCTCCTACACCCTGACGACCACTGCCGAGCTGGCCCAAACGCTACGCCAAAACACCGATGTGCGCGCCGATTCGCGCTTCACGGTGCACGCTAACATTCCGTAGGCACGGCGGCCCCGCGCTACTAGAGGAGGTAGGGAGCACGAGCTTCCTACCTCTTTTTTTGCCTTAGTTGGGCAGCGCCCGCAAATACTGCGGCGGCACGCTGTCAATCAGCCACACGCCGTTGCCCGATTTGTAAAACACCCCGCCTGCCGCGTGCAGCGCCGCGGCATCTACAGCCAGTAGGGTGGGCTGGCCGCGGCGCTGGCCCACACGCCGGGCGGTGGCCTCGTCGGGCGAGAGGTGCACGTGGTGGCGGCGCATCTTCTGCAAGCCCGCCGCCTGGATGGCGGGCAGCGCGGCCGGCACCGTGCCGTGGTAGAGCACGGCGGGCGGCTCGGCGGGGGTTAATTGCAGGTCAACTTCGACGCTATGCCCCTGCTGGGCCCGAATACGCTGGCCGGCTTCGTCAAAAGCAAAACGCTGCTTATCATTGTCTTCCACGATGTCCTCCAGCTCGTCGCGGGTGAGGGGGTGGCCGTGGGTGGCGCAGGCGGCCAGCAGGTCATCGACATTGACCCAGCCGCCTTCTTGCAGCGTGAGGCCGATGGCCTGGGGCTGGTGGCGCAGGTGCTTACTGAGAAACTTGCTGAGGCGGGTGGCGGCTTTGGGTTCCATGCAGTGAATGTAGCGCGGACGCTGCGAGTCCACGCTACGGCCCGACCTTTGCAGCCATGCAGCTCGAAGAAAACGTTTCCCTCCGCCCCTACAATACCTTCGGCCTCGATGTGCAGGCCCGCTATTTTGCCC
>CAXUKA010000277.1:0-8937 GCA_964251335.1 uncultured Hymenobacter sp. | reverse complement strand
GCAAAAACTGGTGGCGTTGGTCGCGCATCTGCTTGCGCAAGGAGGCCGGCGTATAAATAACGCGGTACATATACTCAATCTGCTCCTTCGAGATGATGAAGCGATAGGTTGGCTCCCAGGTAGCCTCGGCCAGCCCGATAATAGTAGGGATGTCCCGCTCGGTAGCGGGCTGAATGAGCAGGGGCGTGGCCGGAGTGGCGGAGGCAGAAGCAGACATAAACTAAAAAAGTAGGCAAAGGTCGGCCAGAAAACCGACTTTTGTGCCCCAACCGGCATACGTAAGGTACCGCCCGGCCGTTGGAAAGGCAAGTTGGCCCGCAACTTGGTAGGGCCGGTATCGGTACTTATTCTTCCTTTTTGTTTCCTTACTGATGACTTTCTGCACGCTGACTCTCGCTGCTAATTCTCGCCTCACACTAGCTGCCTTGCTGCTAGCCGCCGCGCCACTAGCCAGCCGCGCCCAGCAGGCCGGCGACCTCACCGGTGCCCGCCCCCACGCCTCCACGCCTAGCACGGCCGCCCAAACCCGCGCCGCCGCCGACCCCGGCCTAACCAAGCTGATACACGAAAGCGTGGACCTCGACCAAGCCACCGCCGACGCTATGCCCGACCTCTACGGCCGCTTTATTGATGCCGTGCGCGACCAGCGCCGCAAGTGGAGCGAGCAGGACTGGACCGACGCCAGCGCCACCCTCGGCCGCCTCAATGCCCGCTACCGCACTGTGCATCAGGATATATCGCTGGAGGACCGCCTCCGCATTCGTTCCTGGCAGGGCGAGTTTCGCACGCTGCAAGGTGCCCGCCGCGTCAACCAAAAACTCGACGAGAAGAACGTGAATATCAAGTAGGTGGCTGGGGCGGTGGCTGGGCCGCGCCGGGCAAGTGCCCGCCGTCGGCGGTTTCTTTGCGTCGAAAGCTTATGACCATTCGCTCCATCGCCCCCGCCCAAACCTATGCCCTGCGCCACGCCGTGCTGTGGCCCGACCAGCCCCTCGACTACGTGAAGCTGCCCGACGACGACGCGGGCCAGCACTTCGGGGCTTTCGAGCAGGACGAGCTGATTGCCGTGATTTCGCTGTTCATTGGTCCCGATGGCGTAGCACGCTTTCGCAAGTTTGCCACCGCCCCGGCATGGCAGGGGAGGGGCATCGGCTCGGCGCTACTACGGCACACCATGGAGGCCGCCACAACCCAGGGCGCACAGGCCATCTGGTGCGATGCCCGGCAAAATACGCTGGGCTTTTACGAGCGGTTTGGGCTGCGGCCCGAGGGCGAGGTTTTCTACAAAGGCCCCATCGCCTACGTGCGTTTGCAACGCGCCTTGTCTTGAATAATATTTTGATTATGAAGTTAATAGAAACCCACGCGCACCTCTACTCCGAGCAGTTCAAGCTAGACCGAGCCGAGGCGCTGCACCGGGCCGTAGCGGCTGGCGTCGACACCATTTTGCTGCCCAACATCGACCACAGCAGCATCGACGCGATGCTAGCGCTGGAAGCCGATTTTCCCCAAACCTGCCACGCCATGATGGGCCTGCACCCATGCTCGGTCGGCCCCAATTTTGAGAAAGAATTGTACCTGCTCGAAGACTGGCTGAGCAAGCGCCCCTTCGTGGCCGTGGGCGAGTGCGGCATCGATTTATACTGGGATAAAACCTTTCTGCCTCAGCAGCAGGAAGCCCTGCGCGCTCAGTTGCGCTTGGCCAAGCAGTACGACCTGCCCATTGTGCTGCACACTCGCTCAGCATTTGAAGAAGCCTTTGCGCTGGTGGCCGAAGCCCAGGACGGCACGCTGCGCGGCGTATTCCATTGCTTTTCCGATGGCGTGGCCGAGGCCGAGCGCATCATCAGTCTCGGTGGCTTCAAGCTAGGTATTGGCGGTGTCGCCACTTTCAAAAACGGTGGCCTCGATAAAGTACTGCCCCACATTCCCCTAGAGCATTTGGTACTCGAAACCGACTGCCCTTACCTCGCGCCCGTTCCCTACCGGGGCAAGCGCAACGAGCCGGCCTACCTGCCGCTGGTGCTGCATCGCTTGGCCACGTTGCTCGGCCAAGAGCCGGAGGCAGTAGCCGAAGCTACCACTCGCAACGCACAGCAGCTTTTTCGTTTGTAAGTGTGATGTTGAGTTTATGTGGGTGATAATTAGTTATTAATTTTTAATATGCAACATGGTTTCATTAATTTAGAGCCTGCTATTGTTGATATGGGCATTGAATAATGAAACATAGTTGCATTATAAAATAAGTACTTGATTATCAAATGTTAAATTGCAATTGGTTATTAATTCTCAGGATGACTAACGAATATTGCTGCGTAGCGAATCGGCCGCGACTTGAGGTTTTTTAGTGAAAAGATGGCCTCTTGGTGTAGGGCTGCTGCCGTTCTTTGCGGGCATGTCCGTTCCGTTTCCCGATTTATCTCTGCTCACTTTACCGACAGCTGCGGATACTCAGGCTCCGCGTCTGCTTATTCTCTACACCGGCGGCACAGTGGGCATGGCCGTGAACAAGCGCCAGGAATTGGTGCCTATGCACTTCGACAAGCTCGACCACCTGATGCCCGAGCTGCGCCGGATGCCCTACCACATCCGGCTGTTGGCCCTGCCCAAGCCCATCGACAGCAGCAACGTGACGCCCGCCGACTGGCTACTGCTAGCTCAATTAATCGAGCATCACTATGATGATTTTGAAGGGTTTGTAGTGCTTCACGGTACCGATACGATGGCATATTCGGCGGCGGCGCTTAGTTTCCTGCTCGAGCATCTGGGCAAGTCGGTAGTCTTTACGGGGGCGCAGGTGCCGGTGGGCCGCACCCGCTCCGATGCCACCCGCAACTTGCTTTCGGCCCTGGAAATAGCCGCTGCTCGCCACCCGCGTGCCCACACAGCGCGGCTGCCCGAAGTGGGTGTGTTTTTCAACGATGTGCTTATTCGGGGTACTCGCGCCAAGAAGGTTGAAAGCCAGCAATTTGCGGCTTTCAAGAGCGAAAACTATCCGCCGCTGGCTCGCGCTGGCATCACGCTCACCTTTGCCGATAATGATATTCGCCTACTGCCCGCCGCCCCCCTCAAAGTGCACCAGCGCTTCGATGAGAATGTGGCTGTGCTGCGGTTGTTTCCGGGCATCACGGCCACGGTAGTAGAGGCAGTGTTGAGCGTGCCAGGCCTGCGCGGCTGCGTACTCGAAACCTACGGCTCGGGCAATGCGCCCACCGCGCCGTGGTTTTTGGATTGCCTCGCAAAAGCCCAGCAGCGTGGCGTTTACCTCCTGAATGTGAGCCAGTGCGAGGAAGGCCGCGTAATACAGGGCCGTTACGAAACCAGCGCCCGCCTCACGGCCCTTGGCGTGATTGGCGGCGACGACATCACCAGCGAGGCGGCCATTACCAAGCTCATGTTTGTGCTAGGCCTAGGCCTGGGCGAAACCGAAACCCGCCGCCTGCTCAGCCAAGACTTGCGTGGCGAAATCACGCCGATGTAAGCAGGGGCTAGAGCAGCGGGCGCACCTTTTTACCGGCTCATTTTCGCACTACGGCACTTTTCTGCCTATCTTTGCAGCCCCATTCAGAGAGGTGTCCGAGTGGTCGAAGGAGCACGCCTGGAAAGTGTGTATGGCTCAAAAGGTCATCGTGGGTTCGAATCCCATCCTCTCTGCTAGCAAAAAGCCCCCTGTAAATCAATGATTTACAGGGGGCTTTTTTATTCCTGCTGGGGTGGCTGGGCAGGTATATTTTCCAAGTGAAAAAAATGAACTAAGGAGGCCTGCGGCGAGCGCGGCATGCCTCCTTGTTCGCTAGACACTACTGCACACCCGGCGCGGCGGCCGCCACCTGCGCCCGTAGCTGCTGCACTTCGCGCTCCAGCTCAAGGTTGCGGAAGGTGACTTTCACCTCTAGGTCGTCGTAGGCTAGTTGCAAGCGCTCCTGCAAGGCCTTGGCTTCGGTGATGTCGATAATGGTGCCAATGAAGCGGATAGCCTGCGTGCGGCCTTCGTTAAAAAAAGCGCGCCCGGTAGCCCGCGCCCAGCGCAGCGGCGCGTTGGACTCGCGCGACTGGGTGCGGTACTCAATATCGTAAGTGCCGGGGCCATCTAGAGCAAGCGCTTGCTGCACAGCGGCTTCGGTGTGCGGGCGGTCGGGCGGATACACGCCCGCCAAAAAGTCGGCGTAGGAAACCTCGGCAGTCGGGGGCAGGCCAAAAATCTCTTTGCAGCGCGGCGACCATATCAGCTCGCCCGAGAGGGGGTTCAAATCCCAGGTGCCGACGCCGGCCGCATCCACAGCTAGCTGCAAGCGCTCTACAGCGGTTGTATTCATTGAAAAGCGTAGTAAAAAAAACGTTAGGGGTGGGTTAGAATTAACTCCAGGCCCGATTGAAAATAAAGCACCAGCGTGCGGTACTCGCCATCGAGTGAGCGGCGCAGCCGGGTAATAAGGGCCGTGGTTTGCTCCTGGGCCAGCTCGAGCAACAGGTAGGGGCGGCTCAGTAAGCTGTCGCGCTCTACCTGCCAGCGGCCGGTTTGGGAGTCGGTAGGCGTGTCGAGCCGCAGTGTGCCTTCGTGCAGGTGCACATGGGTGGCCGTGGCCAGCGCCGACGTGGGGTCGGCGTGGTTGAGCACGCGCTCCGTCACGCGCCACGAGCCGGTCAGGTAAGGGTCGGGGATGTGCTGTAAGTTGAGGTCAACCAAAAAAGGCACCATAAAATGTCGGTTGGCGAGCCAGATAAGCCAGCCAACTACAAAAATAAAACAGGCGCGGAATTGCGCTGGCGGCGGCCAGTTGAGAGCTGCTCCACCATATTCTACAAGTAGGCTTTATACTTTTGCCGGGTGCCTCTTCATTTCGCACTTGTGCTCCTGCTGCTGGGTTCCGGCATGGCCTATAGTGCCTGGGCTGGCAAGCTCACCATTCCGGCCGTGTGGGTGGGTGGGGTGCTGGGCGTGAGTATTTACCTGGGAGCTGGCTTTCTGGGGCTGGGTTTGCTGGCATTGTTTTTTGGGTTAGGTACGGCCGCCTCGGCCTGGAAAGTGGCCGACAAGCGCCGCCTTGGCCTGGCCGAAGCCAACAAAGGCCGCCGCACGGCCGGCCAGGTGCTGGCTAATGCCGGCGTGGCTGGCCTGTTGGCCCTGTGCGCTTGGCAATTTCCCGCCCATGCCCCGCTCTGCCGTCTGATGCTGGCGGGCAGTTTTGCCGCTGCCACCGCCGATACGCTGGCCTCCGAGCTGGGCAATATCTACGGTCGATACTACGTAAATATACTTACCTTCAGGCCCGACCAGCGTGGGCTGGATGGGGTTATTAGTGCCGAGGGTACGTTGCTGGGGCTGGCCGGTACGGCGCTCCTAGCTGCGGTTTACTGCCTGGCGAATAGCTGGCTACCAGCCTTTTGGGTGTTGCCGCTGGCCGGCACCGTGGGCAACCTGAGCGACTCGGTGCTGGGGGCTACGGTAGAGCGCCGGGGCTACCTGCCCAATGATGCAGTTAATTTTTTGAACACGCTTATCGGGGCGCTCACGGCCGGGGGCCTGTACGTGTGGTGCATACGCTAAGCAAGTGGCGCACTTTGGCCGGAGATGGCGGAATCTTCCCGCGCACTTCCTTCCAAAGCAAGCTCGCAGGGCGTATCTTTGCCCGCTATCCAAACCTGGTCTTTGCCTTTCTTTTTATATGAAATTCATCGTTTCGTCCTCGGCCCTGCTCAAGCAGCTTCAGAGCATCAATGGCGTGGTTACGAACAACCCCGTGGTGCCTATTCTGGAGAATTTCCTTTTCGAGATTGAGCCCGGCAAGCTGACGATTACGGCCTCCGACCTGGAAACGAGCATGATAACCGAGCTTCCCATCGAGGCCCGCGAGGCAGGGCGCATCGCGGCACCCGCTCGCATCCTGCTCGATACGCTTAAGAACTTGCCCGACCAGCCCGTGACCTTCACGCTGGATGAGGAGACTTATAACATCGAAATCAGCTCTTCGAACGGCCGCTACAAGCTGGCCGGCGAAAACGCTGCCGACTTCCCCCGCGTGCCGGTGGTGAAGGGCTCGGCCCCGGTCGAAATCCCGTCGTCGTCGCTGGCGCGGGCTATTAACAAAACCATCTTCGCCGTTAGCACCGACGAGCTGCGCCCCGCCATGACGGGCATCTTGGTGCAGCTGGGCGAGTCGCAGGTGACCTTCGTGGCCACTGATGGCCACCGCCTGCTGCGCTACCGCCGCCAAGACGTGGGTGCCGGCCAAACCGCCAACCTCATCATTCCGCGCAAAGCCTTCAACCTGCTCAAGAGCTCGTTGCCGAGCGAGGCTACGCCAGTGCGCATCGAGTTCAACCAGAGCAACGCCTTCTTCTCGTTCAACCAGATGCGCCTGGTGTGCCGCCTCATCGACGAGCGCTACCCCGACTACGAAAATGTTATCCCCGTCAGCAACCCCAACAAGCTGACTATCAACCGCGCCGAGCTGCTAAATTCGGTGCGCCGCATCAGCATCTATTCCAATAAAACCACTCACCAGGTGCGCCTGCGCCTCACGGGCTCTGAACTGGTGATTTCGGCTGAGGACCTGGACTTCTCGAACGAAGCCAAGGAAACGCTGGTTTGCCAGTACGACGGCGAGGACATGGAAATCGGCTTCAACGCCCGCTTCCTGCTCGAAATGCTGTCTAACATCGACTCCGACGAGATTACCCTGGAGCTGAGCACGCCCAACCGCGCCGGCTTGCTGATGCCTGCCCAGGCTGACGAAAACGAGAGCATCCTAATGCTGGTGATGCCTGTAATGTTAAACAATTACGTCTAAATCGCAGATTCTAACGGATTTAGCAGATTGCGCAGATACGCCCGCAAGCGGGTTGACTGATGGTTTAATCTGTTTTTTTCCGTATTAGAAAGCTGCCCTTGCTGCCTCGCTCAGAGGCAGCCCGCTTGCGGGCGTATCCGTGTAATCTGTTAAATCCGTTAGAATCTGTGATTTATGAAGAAATCCGAAATCCGTTTTAGCATCGCGCTGGACGACCAGAAAGTGCCTGAAGCCATTAGCTGGCAGGCCACCGATGCCGGGCAGGATATTCACTTTGCCAAGGCCATCAACATTTCTATCTGGGACCGCAATGCCGACGGTACCATGAAAATCGACTTGTGGACCAAGGACATGCCGACTGATGCGATGAAGTATTTCGTAGTCGATACCATCGGCTCGATGGCCGAAACCATTATCACGGCCACCAGCGACCAGAAAATGGCGGCCAAAATGCGCGCCCTTTGCCAGGAGCTGACCGACTACCTCGAAGAGCAGGGAGCCGATAACCGGCCCAGCGTGTAATCTCAAGAGTTGCGTCTCAAAACAAGAAAGCCTCTCACTATGCAGTGAGAGGCTTTCTTGTTTTGAATAAGTCGTTTAATTGGCTTTTGGCACCGTTAAAAGAGTGTAGAGTCGCTAGATTTTGCGTCTTATATTAGGTGAGCCACCATGCCCAGCACCGATAAGACTCCAGCAATTGCATCTCTATACCGGTTTGCAACGCTTAGAAATGGAATGGCCTCTGCGAAATCTGTAAAACGCTATTGCCGCACGGCCGGCCGTGCGCTCCGATTAGCCGCAGGCCGGGCTGGCCCGATAGTCGCATTATTATCACGAGTAGGGGCAGGATTCTGGATGGAGTTAACTAAAATAGAAGCCGAAGCCGAACTGGCGTAGTTTTTATCAAACTGCGCATAGCGCTTGCGCGAGTCGAAGTAATCGGTGTACTGGTCGGGGGTAAGCACGGCTTGCAACTCCTGGTCGCGCTCGTGGGTCACCGTTTTCGACTGTTGCTCAAGCTGAGCTGAGTTGCTAGCGTATTGGCGCTCCAAGGCATCAAGCTTGGCTACCTTATCGGCGTTGATGGCGCGCAGCTTGGTCGCCTGGTAGTTGTTGAGGTGCAGGTCACGCACCATCTGGGTGCTCAGGTGCTCGGCGCGAGCCTCCACGGGGTTGAGGCGCGGGCTGGGCTGGGTCTTGTCCTGGATGGCCGTGGTGGTAGGGGCCGAAAGCGTGGCGGGCTGTTGGGCAAAAGCCGCCGCTGGCGCGAGGGCCAGCAACAGCGCAGCAAAGGCGGGCTTCATTGTCATAAAGGAAAAAGTCTGAGGTTTCCGATTGCCAAATAGCGCGCCAGATGGCGCAACAGGCTGTTTCCTTAACGAAAAAGCTAGGGCCTGGGTTGACATGGCGTAAGCTTTAGCTGGTGGGGCGTCTGCGTATCGCGACCTAACGCTCCGCAAGCTAAAGCTTACACAACATGCCTAAAACGTATTCTTCCACATCATGCTCTCGACGGGCTTATCGGTGCGGTCGTTGTACTTGGCCGATTGCTTGCGGTTGTAAAACGTTTGCACATCGCCTTGCAGCGAGAAGTAAATAAGCTGCCCAATGGGCATGCCGGGGTACACCCGCACGGGCATCGACACGCTGATTTCCAGCGTCCAGTGGTTGCAAAAACCAACGTCGCCCTTGCCGGCCGTGGCGTGAATATCAATGCCCAGGCGACCTACGCTGCTCTTGCCTTCGAGGAAAGGTACGTGGGCGTGGGTTTCGGTATATTCTTCTGTAACACCTAGATAGAGTGTGCCAGGCTGGAGTACAAAGCCTTCCTCGGCCGACATTTCAAAGGTCGTGATTTTGTTGTGGCGGCGAGCATCGAGCACCGCGTCGTCGTAGGTGGCCAGGTAGCGGCCCAGGTGCACGTCGTAGGAGTTGGTACCCAGGCAGCTGGGGTCATAGGGCTGTACTACAATGGTGCCGCGCTCTATTTCGGCGAGGATTTGCTGGTCAGTAAGAATCACGGATTACGCAGATTTGTAGCGGATTGCGCGGATTTTGTATGCGCATCGCCGGGGAAGGTTAGGGGAGTAGCGCGAACTTTGTAGTTCGCGTTTGCGAGCGGGCAGCCGGGCGGACCGGACGAACG
>CAXUKA010000276.1:0-8967 GCA_964251335.1 uncultured Hymenobacter sp. | reverse complement strand
GCTAAAAAACTAGCTCCCAAACATAGCGCTTAATTTATCCTACCCCCTCTTAGAGTAGCAGCCTATTCTGATGTACTCGCCTTATGTTTGGCCCTTCTCACTGAGGAGGCTAAGTGTGAGGCGAACCGCTTCGGGCCGTTGCAATTTTCTTCTGCCGCCCAGGTATATAGCCGTCAGGAACAACGTAGCAATTTCTTTTTTTGCCAAGTGAGTCCTTCAACGTTAAGTTGCTCTCGGCGAGGCTTCTTGCAGACCCGTATCTGTGCGAATAAGGATGAGCAGTAACTAGCTGCTTATCCTCATTCGCACTAAGCTGGGGTTATACCGATTGCCTTAGAAGAGAGGTTTAGCCTATTAAAGGCATTTTTAATTACTCACAGTAAGTAATAATTACAATACGACCTCTGCCTTACAGCAGAGGGTCACTGGTTCGAACCCAGTATCTTCCACATTAAATAAAACACCCACTTAGCTGCAAAGCTGAGTGGGTGTTTTGCTTTTGGCTCATACAATGGTTTACACTTGTCCGCTACGCCAAATCGGTAGGGATTTCTTGCTAGAGTGGCAGCAATGGCCGCTCATCAGGTGCTGGGCCTTAAATCTGCCCCATGCCGCCGTCCACAAACAGCTCGATGCCGTTCACAAAACTGGCGTCACTGGAAGCCAGGAATAGGGCAGCGGCGGCAATTTCTTCGGGGCGGCCCATTTCGCCGCGTGGAATGAGGGCCGCAATTTGGGCCTTGAACTCGGGACCGGTAGTGGCCATCATGGGCGTATCAATCGCGCCCGGACTCAGCAGGTTGACCCGAATGTGTCGGTCTTGCAAGTCGACCAGCCAGCCCCGCACAAATGCCCGGAGTGCGGCTTTGCTGGCGCTGTACACACTGTTGGCGGGGTAGCCTTTGATGGAAGCTCCCGACCCGTTGAGTAAAATAGAGCCGCTCTCCGCGAACAAGGGCAGCGCTTTCTGCACCGTAAAGAGCGTGCCGCGCACGTTCAGGTCGAAGATGGTGTCAAAGAGCGTTTCGCTAACCTCGCCCAGCTTGCCGAAGCCGGCGGCCCCCGCGCTGGCAAACAGCACATCGATTTTACCCTTTTCGCGCTGCACCGTCTCGTAGAGGCGGTCGAGGTCGGCCAGGTTGGATGCGTCGCCTAGCACACCGGTCACGTTGCGGCCGATGGCCCGCACGGCGTCGTCGAGCTTATCCTGTTGGCGGCCCGTGATGAAAACGTAGGCTCCTTCTTCCACAAATAGTTTGGCGGTGGCCAAGGCCATACCCGACGTGCCGCCAGTAATAACGGCCACTTTTCCAGTGAGCTTTCCCATGATAATGAGCTGATTAATTAAATTGCGTAGTGCTTGCGGCGCAACTGATGCGCTGTTCACGGGGCAAAATTCCGGCGCTTGGCGGGGCCTGACAAGTACGGAAAAGTTATTCAGCACTCGATACTTTTAGCTCATAGGGCGGTTTTAATCCCTGTTCCCCTCGAACGTATCTTTATCCCAACCGGCTTCCCCGATGTACCAGAAGAAAATTGCCAACACGCTGGATTGCGGCTCCGTGCTCACCAAGGAAGTGCTGCACGGCAAATGGAAATCCACCCTGCTCGCTTGCATTGCGCAGGGCATTCAGCGGCCCAGCGCCATGCAGCGCACCATCCCCAGCGCCACGCGGCGCGTGCTCAACGTGCAGCTAACCGAGTTGGAACAGCACGGCCTGATTCGCAAAACCATCTTCCCCGAGCTACCGCCTAAAGTAGAGTACCACCTTACTAGCTTGGGGCAGAGCTTACTACCAGTTATCGAAGTAATGGAGCAATGGGGCAATGCCCACCGCGCGGAGCTGGAGCGCGTGCTGGCCGGAGGCACAGCCGAGCCGCTAGCCGCCAGCTAAGCAGCACGTTCGCTCTGGGCCGTTATTGCCGAGGTTACCACGCCGGGGTTAATGAACTTTCCATGCCGTGGTGGGTTACGGTGGCTTTGAATCTTACAACCAACCTGCTGCCATGACGACTGCCGCGCTGAGCGCCCTCTACCAGGAATTGACTCCTTGCACTAGCCTCGGCCTGAACGCACTGCTGCCAGGAGGTATTCAGCGCGAAGTGGGCCACTTCAATGTGTTTGATTTGGCTGACCTCTGGGAGACTACCCGGCTGCGAACTGCCACGCCTTACTCCTGCCGCTCGTTTTACAAAATCAGTTTGTTGCGCAGTCGCAGCCGCACCGAGTTCGCCAACCAAACCATCGATATTGAGCCCGATGCGCTGGTGTTTTCGACGCCCAAGGTGCCGTTTCAATGGTGGCCCGCCGAGGCGCAGCGCGGGCATTTTTGCCTGTTCACAGCCGAGTTTTTGCTGCCGGTGCTCGGGGGTAGCACTCCCGACGAGCTGCCCCTGTTCCGAACCGACGGCTACCCCGTTTTTCAGCTAACGCCTGCCGAAGCGACACGGGCAACGGTCATTTTCAGTCAGATGCATGAGGAGCTAGCCTCTGACTACGCCCACAAGTACGACCTGCTACGGGCCTACGTGCTGGAGCTGCTGCACCTGGGCCAGAAGCGGCAGCCCGCCACCACGCTGCACCCCGGCCACTCGGCGGCGGCCCGGCTTTCATCGCGCTTCGTGGAGCTGCTGGAGCGGCAGTTTCCGCTCGTCACGTCGCAGCAACGGGTGCAGCTGCGCACAGCCAAGGACTTTGCCGACCACTTGGCGGTGCACGTCAACCACCTCAACAAGGTGCTCAAGGACAGCACTGGCCGCACCACCACCGACCTCATCAGCGGGCGGCTGGCGCAAGAAGCCAAGGCCCTGCTACGCCAGCCCGACTGGACGCTCTGGGAGATTGCCGACAGCCTAGGCTTCGTCGATGTGGCGCACTTCTCGCACTTCTTCCGCCGCTACGCTGCCGTGAGTCCCGGCGCTTTTCGGGCGCTGGACGCCGTGCCGATTTGATTTATACAAAAAGCTGATTGGCGAGTACAACACTGCCAAAAACGGGCCGGGGGACCTTTGTCGTGTTCAAATCAACGCGACAAACACACTCCCTATGAGTACTTCCAAAATCGCCCTCCTCACCGGCGGCAGCCGGGGCCTGGGCAAGGACATGGCCCTGAAACTAGCCCAGCAGGGCATCGATGTTATCCTGACCTACCACACCCAGCAGGACGAAGCGGCGGCCGTAGTAGCCGAAATAGAAGCCCTCGGCCAACGCGCCGTGGCGCTGACCTTGAATGCGGCTGATATCAGCACTTTCGAGGCGTTTTTCGCGCAAGTCACCACGGCCCTGACCGATACCTTCGGCACCGACCGGTTCGACTTTCTCATCAACAATGCCGGCACCAGCCTGAACGCGCCCATTGCCGAAACGACTGAGGCGCAGTTTGATGATATGCTCAACATTCATTTTAAAGGCGTGTACTTCCTCACGCAGCAGGCATTGCCGCTGCTGCGCGATGGCGGCCGCATCATCAACATTTCTTCGGCCACCACGCGCAGCTCTTTTGCGGGTGTTTCGGCCTACGCTACCATGAAAGGGGCAGTGGAAGTATTCACACGTTACCTGGCTCTGGAGCTGGGCAGCCGGGGCATTGCGGCCAACGCGGTGGCACCCGGCGCAGTATTCGGTGGCGGGGCCATGACGGATACGCCTGAAATCCGGGCCTGGGTGGCCCAGGCCACGGCGCTGGGCCGCGTGGCTGAACCCGACGATATTGGCGGAGTGGTAGCTTTCCTCTGCACCGACGCCGCCCGCTGGGTTAATGGCCAACGCATTGAATTGACTGGTGGAATGGTGCTGTAGAGCTTAATGGATGGGCAAAGCCCCTCCGTTTGCGCTGCCTGCCAAACGTGCGTCGTTACTGGACTAGCCGGTAATGGCGCACGTTTGGTTTTTAGAGCATTAGGGAAGCGTTTACCCAGCCTTGGCTGAGTGTATTGGTTTGACAAGAGTTACAGTTGCCAGCCGTTCAGCGCACGTTGGCCAGCGAAATCGTCGTTTGCGGGCCTAGTTTGCTGCGCTGCCAGTATTTTGGGCGCTCGATGCCACTCTCACCCCTAATGACGCCGCCCGATACCTTGGCCGCTTCCTCGCTCAATACATTGCTGTGGGCCGCAGGCCAGCACGGGGCCGATGTGCCGGCGCTGTGCCAGGCCATCGGCTACGAAGTAGTGCCGACGGCCAGCCCCGATGCCCGCGTGCCCATCGCCACCATTCAGCGCCTGTGGCCGCTGGTGATAGAGGCCACCCACGACCCATATTTCGACCTGCACATTGGGCGCTTTATCAATTTTACTGCTGCCGGCACGCTGGCGTATGTGTTGCTGCACGCGCCCACGCTCGGCGCGGCCATTACCCAATTGTGTCGCTACCAAGATGTGGCGTGCCAGGGCGTGCGCACCGTGCAAACGCCCGCCCCCGAGTGGCCCGGTGGCGTTTGGCTGAGTTTGGAGTTGACCAGCCCGGCCATCATTTATCCGCGCTACGTGCTCAACTCGGAACTGTCGATTTATACTGCGGCCTTCGCCACGCTCACCGGCCAGCCCGTGGTGCCACTGGTCGTGCGCCTAGCCTACCCCCGCCCGGCCGATACGCGGGCGCACGAGCAGGCCTTCGGCACGGCGGCGCTGGAGTTCGATGCGCCGGTAACTCAAATAGCTTTCGGGGCCTCCACGCTGGCCCAGCCGATACTCCACGCCAATCCGGGGCTATTTCCATTGTTTGAGCAGCACGCGGCGGCTTTGTTGGCCCAACTGCCGGCCAGCCAGCCACTCACCTTGGTCGAGCGGGTGCGCAGCGAAATTGTGCGCCAACTGAAAGGCGAAGTACCCACGCTAGCTACCGTGGCCGACCGCCTGCACCTGGGCGTGCGCACCCTCCAGCTCAAGCTGAAAGAAGCCAACCATACCTATCAGCAACTGCTGGACGCGGTGCGCCGCGACCTCGCACAACGCCATTTGCGCGAGCCCCACCTCAGCACCACCGACATTGCCTTTCTGCTGGGATATTCCGAGCCGAGCGTGTTTGTGCGCTCCTTTAAGAAATGGACGGGGCAGACGCCGGGCGCGTTTCGCCGCTAGCGGGGCTGGTGACCTCCCGGTTGCGGTCGACCCAGTAGGCCAGCAGCACTGTCAGCCACAGCAGCTGCCCACTCCATGCCAGTGCTTCTACCGAAGCGGGCGGTGGGCTCAGCAGGCTGCCCACGTGTATCAGCACCAGGAACGCCACTAGTCCCAGCATGCCGTACCGCCCCACGCTATTGCGGGCCGTGGTGCGCTGCATGTAGCGCCATAGGCCCACGCCCAGCAGGAAAAATTCGATTAGCTGCGTCAGGGCCAATTGGTTCCACAGCCCGAAACCGAGCAATGGCGAATGGCCGGGGTAAAGTGGCAAATCGGGGGTGTGCACCACCAAATCGAGCAGCCAGTGGCTGGGTACCAGCAGCCCCACCAGCACCGCGCCCCGCACATTGCGGCGCACCAGCCAGTAGACCAGGCCCAGCAGCAGACCCGCCACCAGCTCACCTACCAGGCTATGCGTGAAGGGGTAATACACAAAATCAAATGGATTGGTGGCTGTGAAGTGCGGCACAATACGCAGCCGCTCTACGCCGAGCAGCAGCAGCGTGGGCCACACCAAATCGGCTAGTTGAGTGGCCAGGAACAGGGTGCCCAGCGACACCCGAGGTTGCAGCGTCTTGGCGCCGAAGCCGACGCCGAAATGTCCGAGGAACATAGGAGTTGAGGAAAATGCGGTTGGAGAACAGGACAAAGGTCCGGCCCCCTCTCAGCGGGTTTGCTGACCATTTCCGCAACTCCAATTGACCAAAAGCGAAATTCTGCGGGGCCTAGCTATCGTTCCTTAACAGTCGCCTTGATAAGCAATGGCAAGTTTACCTTTGCAATAGCTCGTGCTCATTCCGTGAAGGCATTTTTCTCCTACTTACTTATTTCGCTGGTGCTGCTGCAAACGTTCAGCCGCGAAGTGTTGGTAGTAGACTTTACCCTGAATCGGGCCATCATCACGGCGCGCTTCTGCGTCAACAAGGCCCGGCCGCAGCTACACTGCGATGGCAAATGCTATTTTGCCAAGAAACTGAAGCAGCAGGAAGAGCGCGAAAGCAAAGCCCCCAACGCCCTGAAGGAAAAGCTGGAAATGCTGCCAACGGCGTTCGTTGGGCTGGTGCCACCGGCCCCGGTGCGGTGGGCTGCCACTCCCATGGGCTACGGCCCCTATTACTCGGCCTACGTGCCGACTAGCGCCTTACGAGGCGTTTTCCACCCGCCCCAGGCGTAGGGTGGCCCTTTCAGTTACGGGATAAGTTCCGCCCGGTCCCAATGGGCAGGCGGGAGTGCGCCTAGCAACAGCTCAACGGCTGATGCTGGGCGGGTTGCATAGCCCGTCCGCGCAGCATGCAGGCTCATAAGTCTCTTTTAGAGGACTAGCGCTCAATTTATTCCGCTGCCAATCAAATCATTACTGTATCGCCAGTTGGCGACCAAATTGGCATGCGCCAATGTTCGGCTTGCCTATTGGCACAGGCTGCCCTCGCGCAGCCTTCTCCCCTTGTCATTTCTTAACGATTCTACTTTTTATCATGAAATTCACTTTCACTACTTCTATTTTCAGCGTGTTGGCCTTGGGTATGCTTTCTCTGACAGGGTGCAAAAAGGACACCGAAACGCCTGCCAACCAGGCCGGCGAAGTTGACCTTGAACTGGAGCACACGGTAAACACGGCCCCGCTGACGCTCAACACCCAGACGTACAGCACGCCGGCTGGCGACCAGTTCACGGTTAGCACGTTCAAATATTACATTTCCAATCTCAAGTTCATCAAAACCGATGGCACGGTGTACGCACCCACCGAGAGCTACTACTTGGTCGATGCCTCGGTGAGCTCGTCGCAGCACCTGTCTATCAAGGGTGTGCCAGTGGGTGATTATAAGGGCCTGACCTTCACCATTGGCGTGGACAGTGCCCGCAACGTGGCGGGTGCCCAAACCGGGGCGCTCGACCCCAGCAATACCATGTTCTGGAGTTGGAACGCGGGCTACATCTTCACCAAACTGGAGGGCACCTCGCCGCAGTCGAAAGACCAGGGCAACGCCATTACCTTCCACATCGGGGGCTTCAAGTCGCCCACTAATACCATTCGCACGGTGTCGCCGGCCTTCCCCAGCGGTATTAATCTGCTGGTGCGCACCGACCACTCGCCCGAAATCCACTACAATGTGGACGTGCTGAAGATGCTCACCGGCCCCAATACCATTCGGTTTGGCACTTTGTCGACCTCGATGGGCGGAGCTACGTCGGTGCTGGTAGCCAATAACTACGCGCAGGGCATGTTCTCGGTCGAGCACATTCACGCCAACTAAGCGGCCATGCTTCGCTTCGCAACCGTCGCGCTGGCTCTGGGGCTGGCGGGACTGGTGGCGGGCTGCGGGGCCGATAGCCCCGCGCCCGCCGTGCCGGGCAGTACGCTGCCGACCAATTTTCCGGCTCCCGTTTACGCGATTGAGGCCAATCCGCCCACGGCCGCCGCGTTTGCGCTGGGCCGCACGCTGTTCTACGACCCGTTGCTTTCGCGCGATGGCTCGGTGTCGTGTGGCTCGTGCCACCAACAGTTTGTCGCCTTTGCCAACGCCGACCACCGCGTGAGCCACGGCGTGAACAACCTGCTGGGCACTCGCAACGCGCCGGCCCTGCAAAACCTGCGCTGGAAACCTACCCTGCTCTGGGACGGCGGGGCCAGCAACCTCGAAACCATGCCGCTGGCCCCGCTCACCAACCCGGTGGAGATGGACGAAACGCTGGCCAACGTGCTGCGCAAGCTCAATGCTGATGCTACGTACCGCCAGCGCTTTGCGCAGGTGTATGGTGGCTCGGGGCCTATCGACTCGTACCAGCTGCTGCGGGCGTTGGCCCAGTTTACGGCGAGCCTGACTTCGGCTAACTCGCCCTACGACAAGTATGTACGCAAGGAAGCCGGGGCCACGCTCGCGGCCGGCGAGCTACGCGGCCGGGCGCTGTTTCAGGCTAAGTGCAGTGCCTGCCACGCCACCGATTTATTCACCGACGAGAGCTTCCGCAACAACGGCCTCGATACCTCTTTCGGGACCGACTCGGGGCGAGCGCACATCACCGGGCGGGCCTCCGATGTGGGCCGCTTCAAGGTGCCGAGCTTGCGCAACGTGGCCCTCACTGCCCCCTACATGCACGATGGCCGCTTCAAAACGCTGCCCGCCGTGCTAGCCCACTACGACCACGGCGTGCAGCCCTCCCCCACCCTCGACGCGGCCCTGCGGCCGGCCGGCGGGGCATTGGGCATCCTGCTCACGGCCGCCGAGCAGGCCGATATCATCGCCTTCCTCGGCACGCTCACCGACCAGGAGTTCATTCACAACTCGCAGCTGGCCGAGCGGCCCTAAATTTACGCATTTACTTATCATTCAAATAATTAGCATAATGGGTGTTAGAAAAATAGTACTCCTGAGCCTGCTGCTGCTAGGCGGCGCGCAGGGCAGCCGGGCCTGCGATATCTGCGGCTGCTTCATGGGCATCACGCCCTACGACAACCAGAGCGGCTTTTCGCTGATGCACCGCTACCGCATTTTCAATGGCTACCCGCAGCTGGGGCAGGCGGCGCACTTTCGACCCAGCGGAGCGAATATTTTCCTGCCATCGCCCTTCAATGGCGACGATGGCTACGCCCACGACCACAAGGGCGACCCGTCTGACTTTGAGGCATTTCGGGTGATTGAGCTGCGGGGCAAATACTTCCTGAGTCGGCGGCTGGAGCTGAACGCCTTCGTGCCCTACGTCATGAACACCTCGCAGATAAACGGCAGGCAGCTCAATGCCTCGGGGCTAGCGGATGTGACGGTGTTTGCGGGCTACCACCTCATCCGGGCCATCGAAAAGGCTGGCGTGCAGAGCCGCCTCATTGTGGGGGGCGGGGCGAAGCTGCCC
>CAXUKA010000275.1:0-8979 GCA_964251335.1 uncultured Hymenobacter sp. | reverse complement strand
ATTTAGCATATACCCAAAGTCAAAAATGAAAGGCAGCGATTTTGCACTCAGCGAATAATAGCCCACAAAGCGGCTTTCGCGGTAGGTGAAGCCCGTCCAGTTGGTGGAGGATATGAGTTTGCTGGTCGAAAACAGTTGCTCCGAGCTGACAATGAGGCGGTGGACTTTTTCAGCATCCAGATTGACTGTTAATTGCAGCCGCAGCCGCGAGCGTAGTTGGAAATCCTCAGCTTCGGGAGTGAACCCAGGCGTGTAAAATTTGCGAAATTCCTGCCGGAAAGTGGGCACAAACCTTAGCCGGGGTGTTTCGAGCAAGTATGAAAATCGGCTATATAACCGAAATTCCTGTTCAAACGTCGGATTCTCAGGCTCGAAAGGAGTCGTTTCAGCATAAGCGTCTTGATGCCGGTAGCTCAGAGCCAGTGAGCTTTGCCAGTGCTTATGAAAGCGGTAGTAAAACTCTTGATTCAAAACCAGAATCGAAGCCTTGTATAATGGGTTGTAATTGTTGGGGTTACTCTTGCGGCCCAAGCCGATATAGGACACCGATTGCCACTTTTTTAGTGAGTCCAGGTCGTGCCTGATGCCCAGCGCCATCCAGTCGGCCGTGCGGGCCTCGCCCAGGCCCGGCGGACTAATCTGAGCCGAGGCGCTTGTGGCCGAAAGACAGCTAATGAAAAATGTAGCACTCAGGCACTTTGTTATTTCATTGGATAAAGAATAGCGTACTTCTTTGAGCTTCATCTGGTAAAATGAAGGCTGAGCTTTTGTAAAAAGCATGAAGCTCGGCGATGTGCTACAGAAAAAACAGTCGACATACCAACCTGGTACGGCCGGCATGGCCATAGCACGGCCCTACTTGAACTGCCAGCCTTTAGCAACTAAAACTGACTTGCAATCGGGGCAAAAATTGGTTTCCTCATTCGTCGGGTTGTGGCCTTCGGCATCGCGCATAAAGCAGGTCTTAACCGAGCAGTGCGGCAGGCCTTGTGTATGGCCAAGCTCATGCAGCGATACGCGAGATAACTGCGTTAGCTTACGATTTTTAGCCAGCCGGAAGGTGGATACAATACAGGCGTTACCGGGTCGAAAACCCAGCCCCATAACGCCCCAGTCGGCAATCTTGTCCTTAGTGGTGCTGATGTCTCTGGCCGTTAAGCCAAGCGTGACATGGCCGGCGGGCGTAGTATCGCCCAAAAATTGAATTAAAGAGTCGGCTCGGAATCGGTTGCGCTTCGGGTTGTAAGCTGCTGACGGTAGCTTTATCGCTTTCTTGAGCACCACATGCGGATACACTTTTTTCAACTCCGCAAAAACGAACTGTACCTCAGTCGGCGGAATATCAGAGAAGGGCTGAATGTCAATAATAACCTTGCTTTCGTGCAGATAATCAGCCCGATGAGCATAAGCAAAGAAGCAACCGTAGCCAATCAGAAAAAGCAGTGATAACTGTAATACAGGCTTTTTGTTGAGGCTAAAGCTGCTCATGTAGAGTTCGTATCAGGGAGCCGGTAAAAGTAGCCGGGTAGCTCAGCGAGCCGACAAGGCAGTCGTTGCCCTGGCAAGGATAAGCACAAAAAAGAGGGCGCACTAGCAGTCGTGGCCGACTACCAGTGCGCCCCAAGGCAGCTAAGCCGCTAGGCAAAGGCTACGGGAATTTCGGAAACTTAGAGAAGTCCGGCTGACGCTTTTCCAGGAAAGCGTTTTTGCCTTCTTTAGCTTCCTCGCTCAGGTAATAAAGCAGCGTGGCATTGCCGGCCAGCTCCTGAATACCAGCTTGACCATCAAGCTCGGCGTTGAACGACGATTTTAGCATTCGCAGGGCCAACGGACTCTTTTGCAGAATCTTATTGCACCACGCTACGGTGGTCTTTTCGAGTTTATCGAGCGGCACTACTTTGTTGACGAGGCCCATGTCGAGAGCTTCCTGCGCGTCGTACTGGTCGCAGAGAAACCAGATTTCGCGGGCTTTTTTCTGGCCCACCACGCGGGCTAGGTAGCTCGCGCCAAAGCCACCGTCGAACGAGCCCACGTTGGGGCCGGTCTGGCCGAAGCGGGCGTTTTCGGCCGCAATGCTCAGGTCGCAGACTACGTGTAGCACGTGGCCGCCGCCGATGGCCCAGCCGGCCACCATCGCAATCACGGGCTTGGGGATGCTGCGAATCATCTTCTGCAAGTCGAGCACATTAAGGCGGGGCACGGCATCGCCGCCCACGTAGCCGCCGTGGCCGCGCACGCTCTGGTCGCCGCCCGAGCAGAAGGCGCGCCCGCCCTCGCCGGTGAGGATGATGACGCCGATATCGGTGCGATTGCGGCAAATGTCCATCGCCTCAATCATCTCATCCACCGTGAGTGGCGTGAAGGCGTTGTGCACCTGCGGCCGGTTGATGCTGATTTTGGCAATGCCCCCGTGCTGGGAGAAAAGGATTTCCTGGAACTCCTTAATCGGGGTCCACTGAATGGGTTCGGACATAAGTAAAAACTGTCATGCTGAGCCTGCGAAGCATCTTATCACGTTCGCAGCGCTCGGGTAGTTAAGGGATTCTGACAAAAGCAGCCGTGATAAGATGCTTCCTTCGTCAGCATGACAAAACATTAAGCGAAAGCTTGTTTGACCGCAGCGCGATATTGCTCAAAAAACGCCGCGTTGGTTTTAGAATCAGTGAAGATTTCCAGCACTGCCGCGCCGCTTTCAGCTGCAAAGAAAACCGGTAGCGTGGCTTCAAGTTCTTCAAACGACGACACCGGCAAATAGCGCAGCTTGAAATCGCGACATAAGTTCTCGGCCGTAAGCGCCTGCGTGGTTTCAAAAAACTCGTCCAACTCCGGTTGCTGGCGCGGCCCGTCGATGAGGCGGAAGATGCCGCCGCCGTGGTTGTTGAAAAGTACCACCCGCAAATTAGGCGTAGGGTAATTGTGCCAGAAGGCGTTGCGGTCATAGAAAAAGGCTACGTCGCCGGTCAGTAGCACCACCGGTCGCTCGGGCTGGGCCAGCGCCGCACCCACGGCGGTCGAGTTACAGCCATCGATACCGCTGGTGCCCCGGTTGGCAAATACGTCGATTTGGCGGCCAACTGGCAGGCCCAGAATATTGGCGTAGCGCACGGCCATGCTGTTAGCGAGGTGCAGCGCCGTGCCATCGGGCAGCGCTGCCAGTGCGTGGCGCATAGCCGAAAACTCGTTGAAGGGCTGGCTTTCGGAAGCGAAAAAGCTGCTGAGAAACTGCGCGGCGACAGCGTCGGCTTGCTGCCAGGTGAAGGCTGGTGCGGTGCTCTCTCCTGGGCTCGAACCAGAGACTATTTCATTATCAGTGGTTGCGTTAGGAATCGAACTAACCTGAGTCTGAGAGAGTGCGGAGAAGGGGGGATTCGAACCCTGGTCTAGATTAGCAGCCTCCGTTGTGATTCCGCTGGGATTCGAACCCAGGGCCTGTTCATTAAAAGTGTACTGTTCAGCAGAGAGGATGGGATTCGAACCCACGATGACCTTTTGAGCCATACGCACTTCCGGGGCGTGCGGTGTCACATCCCGGTGGTAATCCTTCGTTTCATACACCGTCAACTGCTGAAAAAACACTGCCGGCTGCACCCGAATAATACGCGTAAGCCGCCGAAAGGTATCGGCCACCTCGCCGGCCGGCTGCAAGTGCCAGTGCTGCGCAGGTGCCACATCGCGCAAAAACAGCTTTAGCGCCTTCGAAATCAACGACTGCCCGAAGGTGATGAGCAAATCAGGCCGTAGCTCTGCCTTTTGCTCCTTCGACAAGCCCGCCAGAAAAATATCCTGCCGCCGCACGGCCGGCACGTCGCCCACATTGGCGATGGTATCAGCCACCACCGGCACCTGCCGCGCCTCGGCAAACTCGTAGAGCGCGGCGGTGAGAGTGGGGTTTTCGGGCTGCTGGCCGGCTACTACCAGCACGCGACCCGCGTCGCGCAGCTGGCGGCGCAAGTCCAGGATTTCGGCCGGGGGCAAGATGGTATTGGAGTGGTCGTCGCGGATGATTTTAACGTCCGTTTCGTAGCCCATTTCCTCGCCTGCTTTCGGGTAAAACGGCTCGCGCAACGGAATATTCACCTGCACCGGCCCGGCCGGGAACGTCTGCGTGAGGTTGATAGCCTCGTTGATAATGCGCTCGCCGTGCCACTTGGCATCAGCGTGCGAGGTATCAGCCGGGAAGTCGAAGGTGCCTTTGGCGTGCGCACCGTACAGGTCGCGCTGCCGGATGGTTTGGCCGTCGAGCTGGTCTATCCACTCGGGCGGGCGGTCGGCGGTGAGCACCAGCAGCGGAATCTGCTGAAAAAACGCCTCCGCCACGGCCGGCGCATAGTTGAGGCCTGCCGTGCCGCTGGTGCACACCAGCACTACCGGCCGCCGCGTAGCCTGCGCGATACCCAGGCCGATAAAGGCGGCGGCCCGCTCATCGGGCACCACGCGCAGCTTGCCCCGATAAGCCGGGTGCCGCGCAAAGGCCAGCGTAAGCGGGGCCGAGCGCGAACCGGGCGACAGAATAACGTCGGTAATGCCGTGCTGGGCGCAGATTTCGGCGATGTTAAAAACGGCCTGGATGGACTTCATGGCGGCTAACTCAAAAGCGTTTGTCATGCTGACGAAGGAAGCATCTTGTCAGGTTCACCTACTATAAAGCTTTGCTACCCTGACAAGATGCTTCCTTCGTCAGCATGACAGCCGTTTTAGGGCAAAAATGTTCAGTGTAAAATGGCCGCCACCGTCCGCATTTTGTATTCCGTTTCCTGCCATTCGCGCGCCGGGTCCGAGTCCACCGTTAGCCCCGTGCCCGCGTAAAGAATGGCCTCAGTGGCCCGCATCTGCAAGCAGCGTAGATTCACGAACAGCCGCGATACGCCCGGTGCGACCACGTTCACCGGCCCCAGGAAACCGCTGTAATACGCCCGGTCATAGCCTTCGTGGCGGTGTAGAAACTCCAGCGCAGCCGTGCGCGGCATACCGCCCACGGCCGAAGTTGGGTGCAGCAAGCGCAGCATATCGGTACCCAAAGACGAGGCGGCCGGCACATTTTTTAAGTCCACCTCAAAGTCGCTACGCAAGTGTAGTAGCTCGCCAGCGACGGCGGTGCGCGGGCCGGTTTCGTGGTACTCGCGCAGGCGCAGTTGCTTGAAGCAGTTGACGATATACCGAGACACTAAGGCTTGTTCCTCAATTTCCTTCTGCCGCCAGATGGCATCCTGCGGCAAAAGGCCTGGCAGCAGCGGCTGCGTGCCCGCCAGGGCCATCGTATGAAACAGCCCATCGGCCGTGACCTCGGCCAGCACCTCGGGCGACGCGCCCAGCCAGGTGCCCACGCCCGGCACGCTCACCAGCGACACGAAGGCCCGCTCGTACTTCTGACAAAGCTCCCCAAAAGCCACCAGCGGGTCGAATCCGGCCGGTAAGGCACGGTGCGCCGCCCGCGAGCTCACGACTTTCACCACCGCTTTCTCCTGAATAGCAGCCACGCCCGTGCGCACCAGCGCCGTGTATTCGGCCTCGGTAGCGTCGTGCGGGGCCGGCTGCGAGCTTCGATGCCAGGCCAGCTCGGGCAGCGGCGGCAGCGCCAGCCACGCCGTAATGTTGGGCACCAAGTCGCGGGCGGCGGGTGAAATCGTCACCGTAGCGGGCTGCGCCACATCGTACTGCACATCGGCGGGCAAGAAAAGCGCCGGATTATGGTCAGAATCTCGGAACGGAAAAAACGCGAACCCCGCCGGAGCCTGCGCATCGAGCGCCGGCGGTAGGCCGGTGTAAGTAGCTTCTAGCGAACGCGCTATCAGCAGGCGTGGTTGAGCCGCCCCCGGCTCACGCCAGATGGCCAGCGGCCGGCTTGTGCGCAACGCGCCCGCCGCCAGGTGGCGCAGCCGGCCCCAGGCATCGAGGCCCGCGGCGGCCACCGGCCACGCCAGCTGCCGTGGTTCAGCGTGTCGCATCAGGCCACTTCGGCTTTGGCCGAGGGCAGGTCAATCACCGCCATTGTAATGCGGCTGATGCACACCAGCGCGCCCGTTTCTTCGTGCGTGATGCGGATTTCCCACACCTGCGTGCTGCGCCCCACGTGCAGCGCCGTGGCCCGGCCGCGCACCCAGCCATCGCGCACGCCTTTGATGTGGTTGGCGTTGATTTCCAGGCCCACACAGGCTTGGCGCGTCACGTCGATGCGGGTGGCCGCGCCGATGCTGCCCAAGGTTTCGGCCAGCGCCACCGAGGCCCCGCCGTGCAGCAGGCCCATGGGCTGGTGCGTGCGGCCGTCCACGGGCATGCGGCCTTCGAGGTAGTGCTCCGTAATGTCAGTCAGCTCAATACCCAGCGAATCGGCCAGGGTGGGGCGGTGGGAAGCCCAGATTTTTACGTCGTCGAGGGTCATGGTTAGAAAGGGGCTCGGTAAATACCGGTTGTCATGCTGAGCGCAGCGGAGCGGAGTCGAAGCATCTCGCGTGGTGAAGTAAACTCTAGCGTTAGGAGTTAGTTCTCCTAGCGAGATGCTTCGGCTGCGCTCAGCATGACAAAATCAAAAATCAGCGTGACAGAATTAATTAACTGCTAAGAACCATCAACCAAGCTCCCGGCACTAATTTCACCGCGAAACTACTCTACTTTGCCCGTGCCTGTTCAGCAGCTATTCCTCCTCCGCCACGGCCAGACCGATTTCAACGTCCAAGGCATCGTGCAAGGCAGCGGGGTCAACTCCGACCTCAACGACCGTGGCCGCTGGCAGGCCGAGCGCTTCTGGCAGGCGTATAAGGACGTGCCGTTTGCCCGCGTGTATACCTCCAAGCTCAAGCGCACCGAGCAGTCGGTGCACAAGTTTATTGAGAAAGGCATCCCGCACGAATCGTACTCGGCCCTAAACGAAATAAGCTGGGGCACCCACGAAGGCACCCGCATCACGCCCGAGGAAGATGCTGACTATAAGTTTGTTCTGGACGAATGGACGGCTGGCAATGACCTTGCCCACCTGCCCGGCGGTGAAAGCCCGGCCGACGTAGCTGCCCGCCAGCGACCCTTTATCGAGTTGCTCAAAAGCCGGCCCGACGATGAAATCGTGCTCGTCTGCATGCACGGCCGGGCCATGCGCGTGCTGCTCTGCCAGCTCATGGGCTACCCCCTTAGCTGCATGGATGAGTTTGAGCACCAAAACCTTTGCCTGTATAAATTGCATTATACTGGCACGCAGTTCACCATCCGAAATTTCCTTGACGTAAGCCATTTAGCTGAGTAGCTGCCTTTCTTCCCACCCGCCTCTTTTGGCCCGGATTGTTTACCCGACTTTTCCCGGCTAATTTTGGCCTCAAATCCCAACCCGCAATTCCGATGGCCGAAATTATAAAAATGCCGAAAATGAGCGACACGATGACCGAAGGGACCATCGCGGCCTGGCTCAAAAAAGTAGGTGATAAAGTGAAATCCGGGGATATCCTGGCTGAAGTCGAAACCGACAAAGCCACGATGGAGCTCGAAAACTACGAAGACGGCACCCTGCTCTACATCGGCCCCAAAGAGAAAGACTCGGTGCCGGTTGATGGCGTGTTGGCAATTGTGGGCAAGGAAGGCGAAGACATTTCGGGCCTGCTCAACAGCCAAAGCGGTGGTGGCGCTGCGCCCGCCGCAGCCCCCGCACCGGCCGCTGCTGCCCCGGCTCCTGCACCTGCGCCCGCGCCGGCACCCCAAGCTGCCGCACCGGCCCCTGCACCCGCTGCCCCGGCCGCACCTGCCAATGGCAAGAAAGCCACGGTGGTCCGCATGCCGAAAATGAGCGACACGATGACCGAAGGCACCATCGCCGCCTGGCTGAAAAAGGTAGGCGACAAGGTGAAATCGGGTGACGTGCTGGCCGAAGTCGAAACCGACAAAGCCACGATGGAGCTCGAAAACTATGAAGATGGCACCCTACTCTACACCGGCCCCAAAGAAGGTGAAGCTGTAGCCGTCGATGGCGTACTCGCCATTATCGGTGAGGAAGGCGCTGATATTCAGGCGCTGCTAAATGGTGGCTCACCCGCAGCCGCTCCGGCCGCTGCTGCTCCCGCCGAAACGGCTGCTGCGCCAGCCGCCGCTCCCCAGGCCGAAAGCACCGGCCGCCTGCTCGCCTCGCCGCTCGCCAAGAGCATTGCCAAAGACAAAGGCGTTGACCTGCGCCAGGTAAAAGGTTCGGGTGAAAACGGCCGTATCGTGGCCCGCGACCTGCAAAACACGCAGCCGCAAGCGGCTGGTCAGTCGCAGACTGCTGCACCGTTCACCACGGCCGCCACGCAGCCCGCTGGCCCGGCCAACGTGCAGAGCGAGTACATCTCGGCTGCCTTGCCCGAGCAGCCCACTGCTAAGCCAGCCCCCGTGGCCGCCCCGGCCTCTGCCGAAGGCACCTACACCGACACGCCCGTGTCGTCGATGCGCAAGGTGATTGCCCGCCGCCTGTCGGAAAGCCTGTTTACGGCCCCGCATTTCTATCTCACGATGGAAATCCTGATGGACAAGGCAATGGAAACCCGCGTGAAACTCAACGAGCTATCGCCGGTGAAACTGTCGTTCAACGACATGGTTATCAAGGCCTGCGCCGTGGCGCTAAAGCAGCACCCCGCCATCAACTCGTCGTGGCTCGGCGACCGCATTCGCCAAAACAAAGTGGTGAACATCGGCGTGGCCGTAGCCGTGGACGAAGGCCTGCTGGTGCCCGTTATCCGCAACGCGGATGGCAAAGGCATGGCCCAAATTGCCACTGAGGTAAAAGAACTGGCTGGCAAAGCCAAGAGCAAGAAGCTGCAACCGGCCGAGTGGGAGGGAAGCACCTTCACCATTTCGAACCTGGGCATGTTCGGCATCGACGAATTCACCGCCATCATCAACCCCCCGGATGCCTGCATCCTGGCCGTGGGCGGCATCAAGCAAACCGCTGTGGTGAAAAACGGCGAGCTAGCCATCGGTAACATCATGAAGGTCACGCTGTCGTGCGACCACCGCGTGGTAGAC
>CAXUKA010000274.1:0-9005 GCA_964251335.1 uncultured Hymenobacter sp. | reverse complement strand
GGGCACCACCTTCCGGGGCGCGGCCGACTCGGCCGAGAAAGTGCAGAAGCTGCACGAAGCCGGCAAAATCAAGCTCGTGCTCAGCTCCAACGTGACGCACCTGCACAGCGAAGACGATATGTTGCAGCAAGTGACCATCACGGGCAATAACGGCCAGGCTGAAACTGTACCGGTCGATGCGTTCGTGCCGCTCTTTGGCCTCACGCCCAAGCTCGGCCCCATCGGCGAGTGGGGCTTGGAGCTCGACAACGACGCTGTGGTTGTGAACACCGTAGACTACAGTACCTCGCTGCCCGGCGTGTACGCCATTGGCGACATAAACACGTATCCCGGCAAGCTCAAGCTCATTTTGTGCGGCTTCCACGAGGCGGCGCTCATGTGCCAGGGCGCGTTCAAATACATTTTCCCCGACAAAAAGTACACCCTCAAGTACACGACGGTGAACGGGGTGCCAACTTTGTAGGATGAGTAAATGAGCGAATGAGTGGATGAGCGAATGAGTGGATGTCGGTTTCGACTACCTCATTCACTCAGCCACTCATTCGCTCATTCACCCATCCACTTATTTACACAATGGAAAACGACGTTCGCATTTACGTAGAAGAAGCTCTCGGTCAGCGGCGCGAGCTGGAAGCACCCACCGACATGGGCTTGAGCCTGATGGAGCTGCTAAAGGCCAATGAATACCCCATCCAGGCTACGTGTGGCGGCATGGCACTGTGTGCCACCTGCCACGTAGAAGTGCTGGCCGGCCCCGCCCTGCCCGAGCCCAGCGACGACGAGTGGGCCATGCTCGACACCCTGCCCGTGCTGCACGAAACCAGCCGCCTCAGCTGCCAGATTCGCCTCACGCCCCGCGTCGATGGGCTGGTGGTGCGCCTGGCCGAGGTGCCGTAGGATTGAGGTGTTATAGGTGGCCAGTGGAATGGTGTATATCTGGATTATAGCTGTATTTGATGCTAAAAACTTCTGGGATAGAGAAAGCGAGAATAATTGAATTTTGGCTTGTAAGCTTGATATCTAATTGTTTTTTAGTCATTTGCTTAGAAGTGTATTCAGTGAGCTAATGCACTGAATCGTGCAAAATCAAGCAAATAGTAGCATATTGTAGCCTTAAATGAAGGCTACGGGCAACGGAAGGCGTTGGCTTAGCCTGTTTTTACATTTTCCCCTTTCTTATTTCATAAATTTTCAGCATGACACACTCCTACACTTCAGGCAGTGGCCTGGGTAAGCAGCTGCAGCGGCTGGGCTTAGCAGCTCTACTGGTGGGCGGCACGGCGCTGGCATCACAGGCTCAATCGTTTACTTACGACCCCAGCCTGAGCTATAACCTTGCGGGCACTTACACCGACTTGGGCACCAACGGCACGGTGATTACTACTGCCAATACAGATGATGCTAACTCGGCTGCTCAAAATATTGGCTTCTCTTTCAACTTCAATGGTATAGCCTTCACGCAATTCGTGCTGAACACGAACGGCCTGATGCGGCTAGGAGCTAGCGCCCCCTCTTCGGCGCTAGCTGCTTCTCCTTATGCGCAGGCTCCGGATTTAGGTCCCGTCAACAGCACCGATGCTGCCGATGTGAACCTGATTATGCCGTTCAACTTCGACCTGACTGCTGGTAGCAGCACCCCTGAGTACCGGGTGTATACTACTGGCACGGCAGGCAGCCGCGTGTGCACCATTCAGTGGAAAAACGTGGCAGACAAGGCAGTGGCTGGTAGCGCATCTTCTGCAACTGCAGTGCCTACGCACTATGCCAACTTTTCTTTCCAAGTAAAGCTCTACGAAGGCTCCAACCAGATTGACTTTGTGTATGGCACCGCTACGGCTGGCCCTGCTACCAGCACCGACGCGGCCAAGTTTGCCAATGTCGGCCTGAAAGGCTCTGACAACGTTGCCTACGATAACATCACTACTGTTAAGGCCTCGGTTAATGCTTGGAGTACCACTACCTTCTCAACTGGCCCGCAGGCGGCAGCGTCGAACGCGCACAACTTCCGGAGCACGGTGTTGCCCGATGCCGGCCGTACCTACCGCTTCCTGGCACCGGTAGCCAACGACGCCGCCGTAACTAACATCTACACGCTGGGCAAGCTGTCTACTGCCGCACTGCCGCATACTATACAAGCAGTTATCTCAAACAACGGCACTACGACGCTGACTAACCAATCGGTTACGCTGACAGTATCGGGAGCTAACACGTTTACTAACACGCAAACGATAACTTCACTTCAATCTGGCTACTACACAATAGTAAGCTTTGCCGCCCTGCCAGCCACGCTTGCTGCGGGCGTCAACAACGTAGCCGTGACGGTGCCAGCCGACGGCAATAATAACAACAACTCGTTCACCGTTCAACAAACGGTCAACACCACGGGGACGCTTTCTTACGTGCCCACCAACTTGACGAACACCCAAGGTAACTCTGTGTATGGTTACCCCGTTGCCGGTGGCATTTTTGGTACTAAGTACACTACCCAAAAGGCTGGTACGGTAACGTCGGTAAGCATATTCCTTACGCAAGCGGCCACATCCTCCACAGTCGCTTCTTCGGTAGGGCAAACCGTATACGGGGTAGTAACGTCGCCAAGTGGTGTAGTGCTAGGGCAGTCGGCCAACTACGTTATTCAAGCCGGTGATATTGGTACGTATAAGACCTTTACCATTACTACGCCACCAGCGGTTGCAGCAGGCGGTAGCTTTATCGCGGGGTTGGCTCAACCCGCTTATACCGGCGGCCGCTATTATCCAGTAGCAGTACAGGATGAGCTGCCTACTCGAAGCGACGCCTATTTTTCAGTGCCTATTGGGGGTGGAACGCCTGTTGACTACGCAGCTACAAGCAATTTTGCCCGTTTCCTGATGGAAGCTACTGTATCTGTGACGCTGTCTACCTCGAAAGAACTTCAGCGCGCTGTTACCATCTACCCCAACCCTTCGGAGTCGGGTATCTTCAACCTCGATGTTCAGAACGCCAACGCCATGGGTAACCTAGGTGTAGAAGTAACCAACCAGCTCGGCCAGCGCGTGTTCGCAGGCTCGGCTCGCGACAACTTCACCACCAAGCTCGACCTGAGTAACTTGGCCGCTGGTATCTACCACCTGCAAGTGCGCAACGGGCAGGAGTACATGTCGAGCCAGATTAGCATCGTCAAGTAAAGTATATTGCCCTTGCGGCTCATTGCAAAAGGCCACCCCAGATGGGGTGGCCTTTTTTCGTGGTGAATGCAGACGACCAGCTATCGCTAGATGAGTCAGAAGAATATGAAAACAAGAAAACCCTTCGCGGTTAGCAGAAGGGTTTTCTTGTTTTATAAGGCGAAGTACTTAGCCTCAGATGCGGCGCACATTCACGGCATTTACGCCCTTGCGGCCTTCCTGGGTTTCAAACTCCACGCGGTCGTTTTGCTGAATCTGGCCGCCGTTGAGGCCCGTGACGTGCACGAAGAACTCCTCGCGGGTGGCATCGTCGGTGATGAAGCCAAAGCCTTTGGCCTCATTGAAAAATTTTACTGTTCCGGTTTTCATGACCTAAAGAAAAAAGAGATAACCGGCTACTGCTGGTTGGGCAAAGTCATACGGCCCGGCTTGCGCAGGGTTGAGTTAGCGGCTATTGATGGTCGCGCCACTCGTACACCCACTTGGCCTGAATCTGCTCGAGGTGGCCTTCAGTAGATTGCTCGCGGGTGCCGGAAAAGTTGGGCAGCGTCAGTATCCACTCCAGTAATTCGGTAAAGCGGATGCGGTATATTTTGGCCTCGGTGAAGTCATCGCCAAACTTCTCGTAGAGCGCAATGGCAACATCTTCGTGGTCGGCCCACTCGATGGGCGGCTCGTAATGGTTCACTTTTTTGGAGTTATTAAGTTAAAGGTTATGAATTATGAGTTAGCCGTAGTGAGGATAATAAGAAGCTCAAGGAACAACTCATAACTCATAACTTTTGACTCATGCTTCATGCTAGTGGCCTAGGAAGTGCTGAGGTGGAATAGTGACGACTACTTCCAACTGCTCGTTGGGCAGCACGCACTGGCAAGCCAGGCGCGAGTTGATGCGCGGGCTGATGGCACGGTCGATAAAGTCTTCTTCCTTATCGGAAATCTCGGGCAGCTCATCCATGCCTTTCTCGACGTAGATGTGGCAGGTGCTGCATCCGCACACACCGCCGCAGTTGTGCTGAAGTTGAATACCGTTGTTGAGGGCCACGTCGAGCACCGACTCGCCGCTGGCGGCCACGTGCGTTTGGGCAGGCTGGCCGTCCTGAAACTGAAAAATGATGGTGGAAGCTTGCAAAATAAGGTGGGCTCGCAAGAGCCAGTTGTAAAGTACAAAGTTAGGCAGGGCCGGGCTGGTGCGCCGCCGCCGCCTGAATGCTCTGGGTGAGTTGGGTATAAAGCATTTGCCAGGCCGGGTGGTTTGCCAGCGCCGCTGTGTGGGCGGCTAGCGTAGGCGCATCGTGGCGGGCGGCTGGCCCAGTCTGCACCACAAAAGGGCCGAGCTGGGCCGCCAGCGCCTTATCTACTGTTTCGCGCACCAGCGGGGCCAACAGGGCAAAATCGAGTTCCGCTTCGTTCAGCAGCTCGTGCGCTATACCAAGCACATGGTTGGTAAAATTGCTGGCAAACACCGCCCCCAAGTGCAGCCGCAGCCGCTGGGCCGAGTCGAGCAAGGCTACCCGTTGGCTGAGGCTTTGGGCCAAAGCCAGCAGCGTAGATTCGGTGGCGGCATCGGCCGCTTCTACAAACAGTGGCACGGTGGGCCAGTCGATAGCGCGCCCAGGGCTAAACGTTTGAAGCGGGTAGAGCACGCCACCGCGTACCTGCGGCGTTGCTGCAAACACGGCCAGCGGCAACGCACCAGCTACGTGGGCCACCAGTGCGCCAGCCGGCCAGGTTACAGTCGCCAGCACCTCGGGCACCGCCGCATCGGGCACCGCCAGCAGGTAGAGGTCGGCAGGCGGCAAAGTAGATGGCCAGGGCCAAGCCAAAGCCGGGCAAAACGTGGGTACCATAGAAGCCAAGGCAGCTGCGCTGGCCGTTGTGCGGCTAGCTACCCACACCACTTGGTGGCCGCCCGCTACCAGTGCAGGCACCAAGGCAGTAGCCACTCGCCCCGCGCCGAAAAGACCAATGCGCATAAACAGCAGTGAAGAAGAGCTTACGCTACCGCCTGCGGGCGAGTCGCGCCAGCACGGCCGGGCGTGGGCACTACGCCTGCTTTTACTTTGGCAGTGCGGCGCTGCCGAACGCTCAGGCCGAGGCCGAGGCCCATGAGCAGCGTGCCACCCCACAGCAGATTGATGAAGGGCTTAGCGGTAGCTTGCAGCACGATGTAGTCTTTGGCGGTGGTGCTCACGCCGAGGGTGAACTTACCTTTTACCGGGTCAATCTGGTCGAGGGTGAGGCGCAGGCCCAGGTCTTCGACCTCGTCGGGCACGCGGCCTATCTGGCGGTCACGCAGCAGAAAAACGGGGTGGGCGTGGTACTGCCGGCCCTTCTCGCCACTGATAATCATGTCGGCCTGCAAGGCAATGTCGCCGGGCTGAAGCTTGATGCCGGGCACGTCGTGTGCCTGCTCGATAGCCCGAAACACGGCGAAATAGTCATTCAAAAACAGCGTGTCGCCCACGCTCAGCTCGTGCGGAATGCTGGGGCTCCAAGGCTGCTCTTTGCGCGGGTCGGGCACCGAAGTGATGTGCGAGTAGATATCGTGCCCCCAGAAGCGCTGCAACGCGGGCGACGACAGGATGCCGCCCATCTCCTCATTCACCTGGGCGCGGGGGTAGAGCGTGAAGGCTTCGCCCGTTTTTTTGTCTTCGTAATTGACACGGTAGTAGGTGTTCTCGGGGAGGATTTCGAGAGTGTCGCCGGTTTTGTAGTACACCTTGTCACCGCGCTTGATATCGCCACGGGCCACGGCTTTGTACTCGTCGTCGGTGCGGTAGAGAAGCTGCGTATTCACGTAGCCGGGCACGCCGGGCACGTCGAGGTACTGGCCGGTGTAGGTGACTTCGTAGCCGTGCATCGGGATGGTTTCGTTCCGCAGCAGCAGTACGTTGTCGCGGTTTTCCTCGGTGCTCATCTGCTGTGAGATGAGCTGGCCGGTCACGTTGCGCGAGATGGTATCAGAATAGCCCGACGAGCCCAGCATGCCGAGCAGCATCAGGGCCACGCCCACGTGGGCCACTGCCCCGCCCGAGAGCGTGACACCCCGCCGCCACAGCCCAAACAGCATGCCCGCATTAGCCAGCACGCCAAACAAGCCAGCCAGCAGTAGCAATGCGTAAGGTATGGTGATAGTGTGGCCAAAATAGCGTAGCAGCAGTACCACCAGCGCCGTGCCCAGCAGGGACAGCATCACAGTAGGAGCGAAGGCGTTGATAACCGATTCCTTGTTGTTGCGCTGCCACCACATCACCTGCCCGATGCCCGAAAGCAAGGCAATCAGCACGCCGCTCCAGAGCTGGATGCGGGTGTAAAATGAAACTTGGTCGGCGGGCAAGGCCAGGTTGGCCTTGATGCCGAAGAAGCCCAGGAATGCTTTGTAGACCGGAATGCTGGTAGTAAATACCACTTGGAAAGCCGCCAAACACAGTACCGTTGCGCCCACAAACACCCACAATTCTGGGCTGTAGGCGTCTAGCTCTTTCTCCGAAATTGGAATTTCTTTCCAGCGGCGAGCCAGCAGTACCACGGCTAGCACCGTGAAGAAACCCAGGTAAATCAGCAATTGCCCCGACAAGCCAAGGTCGGTAAAGGAGTGGACCGAAGCCGAGCCCAGCACGCCACTGCGCGTGAGGAAAGTGGCATAGAGCACCAGTACAAACGTGGCGATTACCAAAGCAAATGACGTGCGCAACCCGATGCGGCGCTTCTGCCACAGCATCATGCCGTGCAGCGCCGCAATGAGCACCAGCCATGGAATAAATACGGCGTTTTCGACCGGGTCCCAGTTCCAATAGCCGCCGAAGTTCAAGGTTTCATAAGCCCAGTAGGCACCCATCATGATGCCCACGCCCAGCACTGCGCCGCCAAAGGAAGTCCACGGTAGGGCAGGCTTTACCCAGCTGGTAAGCTCCTTTTTCCAAAGGCCCGCAATGGCGAACGCGAACGGCACCAGCGTGAGGGCGAAGCCCAAAAACAGCGTGGGCGGGTGAATGACCATCCAGTAGTTCTGGAGCAGGGCGTTGAGGCCGGTGCCGTCTTTGGGCACGAAGTCGGGCTGGGTTTTCCACACCGGCAGGTCGGTGAGGAAGTCGCGCAGCAGGATAAAAGGCGACGACCCAATCTTGCTGCTGCCCACTACCACGCCCAGAATCATGCTCACCAAAAAAGCCTGCACCGAGGCGAAAATCGCCAGCACGGGCGCTTCCCACTCGCGGTTGAACTTCATGATACCCAGCCCGATAAGGACGTGCCAGAATATCCAGAGCAGGAAGCTGCCCTCCTGGCCTTCCCAGAAGCAGGAAATCATGTACTGCGCCGGCAGGTGGTTGGAGGAGTGCGACCAGGCGTAGTAGTACTCGTAGCGGTGCGCCGCAATGATGTTGAACAGGCAAGCCACGATACTGAACACGGCCGCGCCATGCACGAAAAACGCGCCCCGCGCCAAGCGCAGCCAGCTGGCATCGGCCGCGCCGAGCGCCCGGCCCCGCGCCGCCTGAAAGTAGCCATAGGCCGCTACCGCCGCCGCCACAAAGGCCACGATGACGCTGGCCTGGCCGAGATTCCCAATAAGTAAATTCACAGGCTAACTATTTTTTTTGCAAAGGTACCGCCTAGTACGCCGGGGTGCTAAGCGGCAGCAGCAGGTGGTCGGTGTAGACAGAACCACGCGACGGGCGGCAGGTTACGTCCACCGCCACCTTGCTTAGGCCGGCATCGCGCCAGGGCTGGGCGTAGAGGCGGCTGCGTTGGACCTCGCTGGGCTGATTAGTAAGGCTGAGCGAGCGCAGCAGGTTCCCGTTTTGTGGATTCGTGATGGTAAAAGTCAGGTACGCGCCGCGCGGGTAGCGGCCGAGGGGCAAATCGAGGAAACAAGTGCCCCTATCAATCGCGCCCGCCATCACGGGTTTCAACTTGCTGTAGCCGACCCATTGTTGCTTGAGGAAGGCAGGCGAGGCGGCGGAGTCGTCGCTTTCGGTTACCACTTGGTAGAGGTACTGGCCCACGCCGGGCAGCGTATCGGTGAGGGTGTAGACCGCCCGGCGCGTGCCGTAAACGTTGCGCGTGATGGGCACGCGCCGGATTTCGGCGGCCCGAAATCCGTTTTGAGTGCGGCGCAATACCCGGCAATGCGTGGCCGCAGCCAGCGTATCGGGTACCTCCCAGGTCAGCTCGATAATGCGGCTGGTGCCGGGGGCCGTGGGCGGAATACCGGGTACTGGCTCGGCGGGCATACCCCGCGCTTGGCCGCTCACTTGCAGCGTGAAGCGGCAATAATCCTTAAGGTAGCCATCCACATCGAGCAAATAGGATTGGCCAGCTTGTAGGTTTGGCAGCGGTATAAATAAATCGTCCTGCGTGCCCAGCGAGGTACAGGACAAAATGCGATAAGTAGCCGGCTGGCACGGCGTACCCGTGAGCACTACCAGCTGCACGCCGCGCACATCGCGGCAGTGCTGCCCGCCGATATTCACGAAGTACGTGCCCGTGGCTGGCGGCCGAAACTCAAACCACTGGTCGTTGTGGTACTCGATGCACTTGCCGGTCAGGCGCTCATCTACGCAGCCGGGCTGCACAGTGCAGCCGGTAGTGGTTGAGGAGATGATTTCTTCGGCCCGTAGCAGGCGGCGGTTTTCGATGTTATCGTTGGCTACCTGGGCGTGGGCGACGAAGCTGCTGAGTAATATCAAAAACAGTACGCCCGTCATGCTGAGCTTGTCGAAGCATCTCGGTCGCTTGCGTTTGGAGCGTAATCCAACGAGGCGACCAAGATGCTTCGACAAGCTCAGCATGACGGGCGTAAAAAATGAGTTAGTCAACTAATTGCGCATAGCC
>CAXUKA010000273.1:0-9012 GCA_964251335.1 uncultured Hymenobacter sp. | reverse complement strand
GGCCAGGCCCCCGAGTTTCAGGATTTGCCTCGCGTGCCCTATGCCTTGCAGGTGGTGCAAGAGGCCATGCGCCTCTACCCGCCCGTTTGGATTATCGACCGCGTAGCCACCGAAGACGATGAGTTTCAGGGGTATCATATTGCCAAAGGCAGCGTGTTTTCGCTCTATGTCTATGGCCTGCACCACCACGCCGCGCTGTGGCCCGACGCCGAAGTATTTCGGCCCGAGCGTTTTGCAGTCGATGCTACAGTGCCGCTGCCTACCTATGGGTACTTGCCGTTTGGCGGCGGGCCGCGCCTATGTGTGGGCAGCCATTTTGCGCTCACAGAGTTGCAGCTGGTACTTATCCAAACCTTGCGCCGCTACCGCGTGCTGCCCACCGCCGACACGCCGCCCGGCATGAACCCGCTCGTGACGCTGCGGCCCGATGGCGAATTGCGGCTGCGGTTTGAGCGGCGTTTATAATCGTTTGTCCTTGCGAGCACAGCGAAGCAATCGCATCACGACGTACCGTTTGGGTGCGATTGCTTCGCTGTGCTCGCAAGGACAAACGTTTTGCTGCTACGCCAGAATATCTTGATATTCTTCCTGATGCTTCTGTACAAACGCCTGCATAAACTCGCAACTCGTGCGCACTTTTAAGTGCTCTTGGCGAGCGTAGGCGAGGCCGGCGCGGGCTAGCTCATCGGCAGTGCCTTGGCCACGCTGGTCTTCGGGCACGAAGGTGTGAGTGAAGTCGATAGTGCCTTTGTCGGGTAAAGAATAGGCGAGTTCGGCAGGCTCATTGGGCGAGCCGGCGGTGAATTCCTGGTTGGCGGTATCATGATGAATTTGCATAGGAAGGCCTAACGCAAGAAAAAGCGACGCGTTGGCCGTTTACCTCATTTTTGGCTGCTGGTGACCACCAGTAGGGGCCGATGGAAACCAGAAACCCCAAACAGCAGTAAGCTAAAGAACCCGACTTAGTCCGGCCGACTTTTCTGCTGACTTTTCTTTCCCATCCTCATGGCTACCGAACCCAAAGACAATCCGCTCACTCCACACAACGGCCCGCTGCCCATTTATCAGCAAAAACAGGCCGAGGAAGCGCACCTCAATCCTAATGAGCCTGCTAAGGAGGCCGACGCTGGCACGCCCAGCTACGGCGACTTCGGCAAGCCCGAAAATGCTGGTCCCTCGGGCAGCGCCAGCAAGAACGATGGCAGCAACGATAACCCCGATGAGTTCAGCGAGTTTCGCAAGAAAGACGCGCCAGCCACCGAGGATTACACCACCGACGCGGCCAACGCTAACCCCGAGCAGCAGCGCGGCCACACCGTACAAAACCAAGACCCTTCAGGCGTTCGCAACGTGCAAAACGCCGACCGCGACGTGCAGGAAGGCACCTGGGCCGACGACGATGAGCGCTACGCTGGTGGCCATCGCAAGGCATCGTGGGACGAAAACAACGATAAGGAACACTCTAACGACTAAGCTCTCATGGCCTCCATACCCCAAACTCCGCCCACCAACGACCTCAACGGCAAAGCCGGTGCTCCAAGCGACGCGCCCGCCAATGCTACCCCCGACTCGTTGACGGCCACCGAAAAAGAATCGGATAGCTTTCTCGACCGTGAAACGGCCGGTCAGGTATTCGACGACAACAGCGGCCAGCAAATGGCCGACATGATGGACGACTCGCTGCGCTCGGATACGCAAGCCCCCGAAGGCTCGTCGCCCGCCAGCGCCGACAACCTGCCCGACGAATTGACGCACCCTCGCGACGCCAACTTCACGCTGCCAGAAATGCAGCACCAAGGCAAAAACCTGACGGCTGAGAGCGACCCGGAATAACGTTTAACCTCACCCCCCGGCCCCCTCTCCCCAAGGAGAGGGGGAGCCTGACGATTTTTTGACGACTACCCACGCAAAATCCCGTTCGGCTCCCCCTCTTTTTTGGAGAGGGGGCCGGGGGGTGAGGTTAAACGTGCGACGAGTCAATACAAAAAGCGCTTGCGGCCACTCGGCCACAGGCGCTTTTTTGTGCATTTACAGCAGTAGTGGCATCAGCATAGCAGATTTCACTAACCCGCTATGCATTTACCGCGCCGCCATTATCGTCGTTTGTTATTGCCACCGGGCTGGGTGGCACTGGGATTTCTGTTGCTGCTGGGCTGCCGAATGTTGGTATCGCAGCTGACGAAGCATCAGATTGAATGTGTAATGCAGCTGACTATGCCCATCTTAGAAAAGGTGGCGAAGGAGAAATCCAATGACCTTTCTCCTTATTGCTTTTGCAAACCATTAGCCGGCATTAAAATCACAACTCACTGGCAGAATGCTCAGCTTATCGGTAACTCTTTGAGCTATTCAGTGAACAAGGCAGCACTGGAAGCAGCAGTGCAGGCTACTCAAGCTGATAAAGGGCACGCTCGAGGTGTCAGGGTCTACTTTCGCCCGACCGCCACCTATGGCAGTTTGGTAAGCCTGCTGGACATGATGAATCGGCTAAATCAACGCAGGTATTGGCTTGACATTGAGCATCGGCCTGTCACGTTCTACGTGGTGAATGACAAAGCTGTAAAAATCAGAAGGATTCCGGAAACTGAGTTGACTTATTATTAAGCAATGCCACTAATAAGGTGGCTGATTCTCTACCCCTTAACCAGCCCATACTTCCTGGCGCGCTAACCCGCAGCCGCGCTTGCCCGTTCTGAAAAGCCCTTTGCTTATTCAGAATGGAAGAATCTTCAACTAACCGCCCCGGCTTTGTGCGAGTGCGCGGCGCTCGCGAGCACAATCTAAAAAACGTGGACGTAGACATTCCGCGCGATGCGCTGGTGGTGTTTACGGGCGTGTCGGGGTCGGGCAAGTCGTCGCTGGCATTCGGCACACTGTATGCCGAGGCCCAGCGGCGCTATTTAGAATCGGTTTCGCCGTATGCGCGGCGGTTGTTTCACCAGCTCTCGGTGCCCGAGGTCGATACCGTGGATGGGCTGCCGCCCGCTGTGGCCTTGCAGCAACAGCGCGGCGGGGGCACCACGCGCTCGTCGGTGGGTAGCGTGACTACGCTTTCCAATCTGCTGCGGATGCTGTACTCGCGGGCCGGCGATTACCCAAAGGGCCAGCCTATTATCTACGCCGAAGGCTTTTCACCCAATACGCCCGAGGGCGCGTGCCCGCAGTGCCACGGCTTGGGCCGCGTGTACGAGGCCACCGAGCGCTCGATGGTGCCCGACGACTCGCTCACCATCCGGGAGCGAGCCATTGCGGCGTGGCCCACCGCCTGGGGCGGCCAAAACCAGCGCGACATCCTGGTGAGCATGGGCTACGACGTGGACAAGCCCTGGCGCGAACTGCCCCAAAAAGAGCGCGACTGGATACTCTTCACCGACGAGCAGCCGGTGGTGCCCGTGTACCCCGGCTACTCGCCCGCCGAAACGCGCCGCGCCCTCCAGCGCAAGGAGCCGCCCAATTACATGGGCACGTTCACGAGCGCTCGGCGGCACGTTTTCCACTCGTTTGCCAATACCCAGAGTGCCCAGATGAAGAAGCGAGCGCTGCAATTTATGCTCAGCACCGAGTGCCCGCTCTGCCACGGCAAGCGCCTGCGGCCCGAGTCGCTACTTGTCACGTTTGCAGGGCTGGACATCGCCGATTTGTCGCGGCTACCACTCAAAGGGCTGGCGGCGCTGCTGCGGCCGTATGCTGACAGTAAGGTTGACCGGGGAGCTAAGTACGATGCCGAGCACCCCGAAAAAGTCATTGTAACGCAACGCATTGCCGACGACCTCTGCGGCCGCCTCGCCGTGCTGCTCGACCTCGGCCTGGGCTACCTCACGCTAGAGCGCAGCACGCCCACGCTCTCGCCCGGCGAGTTGCAACGGCTACGGCTAGCCACGCAGGTGCGCTCCAATTTATTCGGCGTAGTGTACGTGCTCGATGAGCCCTCGGCTGGCCTGCACCCCGTCGATACAGCGGCCTTGCTGAAGGCGCTGGCGGGTTTGCGGCGGGCCGGCAATTCGCTGTTTGTAGTCGAGCACGAGCTGGAAGTTATCAAGCAAGCCGACTGGGTGGTAGACGTGGGGCCGGGTGCGGGCGAGCAGGGCGGCCGCATCCTCTACAGCGGCCCGCTGGCCGGTTTGGCCGAGGTGGCCGAATCGCAGACGCGGCGGTATTTATTTGACAATGAGCCGCTGGCTCTGCGCCAGTCACGCCAGCCCAGCGGCTGGCTGCGGCTGCGCGGCATCACGCGGCACAACTTGCGCGAACTGGCGGCCGACTTTCCGCTGGGCGTATTTACCAGTGTCACGGGCGTGTCGGGGTCGGGAAAATCGACGTTGGTAAGCCAGGTTTTGGTGGAGTTGGTAGCCGCGCAATTGGGCCAAGCTTTGGCCGCTGAAGAACCCGAAGGCGAGGCGCTGGAGCAGGCCGATGAAGCCACTACCGAAGGCCGCATCACCGAAGGCATTGACCAGATAACCCGCCTGGTACGCGTCGACCAGCAGCCCATCGGCCGCACGCCGCGCTCGAATATGGCGACTTACACCGGCCTCTTCGACCATGTCCGCAAGCTGTTCGCTGCCACACCCGAAGCCCGGAAGCGCCGCTACGACGCGGGGCGCTTCTCTTTCAACGTAGCCAAAGGCCGCTGCGAAAATTGTCAGGGCGAAGGTTTTGTGATGGTCGAACTGCTGTTTTTGCCCAGCGTATACACGCCCTGCCCGGTGTGCCACGGCACCCGCTACAACGCCAAAACGCTGGAAATAACTTACCGCGAGAAGAACATCGCCGACGTGCTTGGCCTGACCGTGGACGCCGCCTGGGAGTTTTTCGCCGACGAGCCGACCGTGCTGCGCGCCCTTACCGTGCTGCGCGAAGTAGGCCTCGGCTACCTGCGCCTGGGCCAGCCCGCCACCGAGCTTAGCGGTGGCGAGGCCCAGCGCATCAAGCTGGCCTCGGAGCTGCAACGCCCGCCGCGCGGCCACTCGCTCTACGTGCTCGACGAGCCTACTACTGGGCTACACCCCTCTGATGTGGAAAAATTATTGAAGCAATTAGATGGTCTGGTAGAAGCCGGCAATACCGTGGTGGTAGTCGAGCACGATATGCACGTGGTGGCTAATAGTGACTGGGTTATCGATATTGGGCCGGGGGCTGGCGACGAAGGCGGGCGCGTAGTAGCGGCCGGGCCGCCAGTAGAAGTGGCTGGGATAAAGAAGAGTAAGACTGCGCCGTATTTGAAGCAGTTTTTGGAAGGGAAAGCGTAAAATTGACGTTAAAAAACGTCCGTCATGCTAAGCGCAGCAAAGCGGAGTCGCAGCATGACGGACGACATTCCTATCTAGACCATCCCATGCCCGCCCTCTCGCCCGACCTACGCCGCGCGCTCTTCGACCTACCGCAAAAGGAAAAAGACCAGCTCCTGGCCCGCCTTGTGGCGCAGGATGCTGTACTTACCGAGCAGTTGGTCTACCGCCTGCTCGAAGGTGATGACGCCCTCGAAAACCGCCGTGCCACGTTGCGTCAGCAGGTCGATGACCCGGTGCGCGGCTACCATCAATCACCTAATGACCTGTTGGTTATCCTGCGGCAGTTGCAGGCGAGGCTGGCGTACCACTCGCGCATTACCGATGATGCTTTTGGCGAGATTGAGCTGAGCTTGCGACTGCTGGCCAACGTGTTCCAGCACCAGCCCGACATTGTGGCGCGGCTGCATGGGCCTACGCAGCCGCTGCTTCAGCACTTGGTGCGCCGCACACAGGAAGCCTTGAAACAAGCCAATAAGCTGCACACCGACTACCATGTAGAACTGGCTGAAGCGGCTACCGCTGTGCTGGTGGGCCTCTATGCGTCGGGGGCGGCTCCGCTGGCGCGGGAGGCGGGCTTGCCTCGGCAGTGGCCAACTGGATAGCTGCAATAGGCGTTACAGGATGCGTACTTGTATATTTACAAACCGAACAGCTTATAGTTAGTTATTTATGAAATTTATTCTTACTATCGTCTTATTTTTATCGCAAGTGCTAGCTGCGCTGGCCGGGCCGCCTACCATTCCAGGGCGCTTGGTGCTGAAGCTGACCCCTACGGCCACCGAAAAGGATGTGCAAGCGGCGCTGCAAGCGTTGGGAGCCAAAAATTTAAGTCAAAAATTTCCGCGTGCTACGCCGCCTAGTGCTGAGCGGCCGGGCAGCGTCGATTTGCGCTTGATTTACCAGATTGAGGTGCCTCCGGCGGCCAATCTGGATAAAGTCCGCGCTTTGCTGCTGCGCACTGGCGCCGTAGAGTACGTAGAGCCACTCTACATCCGCGAGCCGCTGTACCAGCCCAACGACCCGCTGGCCGACTCCGTGAGCGGCAGCCAGTACCACCTGAAACTCACGCAGGTATACCGCGCCTGGGATTTTACCAAAGGTGATACTAGTCTTGTTATAGGTCTCACTGACACGGGAATGCGCCCGACGCACGAGGACCTGGTCGGTCAGATTAAGTACAACCGGGCCGACCCCGTCAATGGCATCGACGACGACAACGACGGCTACATCGACAACTATCGGGGCTGGGACATGGCCAATGGCAACAACGACGTGACCTACAACGACGACCATGCTCTGCACGCCTCGCACGTGTCGGGGGCGATGGCGGGGCAGGCCGACAATGGCAAGGGTGTGGCGGGCATGGCGTTCAAGTGCAAATTCCTGCCCGTGCAGGTATTTCCGGGCAACACTACGGGCACATTTGCCGGCTACGAGGGCATTGTGTACGCGGCTGACCATGGCTGCAAGGTTATCAATATGTCGTGGGGCGGCATCGGCGGCTACTCGCGCTTCGAGCAGGATGTATGCACCTACGCGGCTGTTAATAAGGATATTGTGATGGTAGCGGCGGCTGGCAATACCAACGCCGACCTGCTATTTTATCCAGCTTCTTACGAGCACGTCATTTCGGTGTCGGCCACCGATGCCACCGATGCCAAGGCCGGCTTTGCTACCTACAGCCGCCGCATCGACCTCACCGCGCCGGGCGTGGGCATCTGGACCACCAACGGACTCTATCAGGCGGTGGGCATCGGGCCGGTCGATGGCGATTACTATTTCGATGCGGGCACGTCGTTTTCCTCGCCGTTGGTGGCGGGGGTGGCGGCGCTGGTGCGGACGCGTTTCCCCACTTTCACGGCCGAGCAGGTGGCGGCCCAAATACGGCAGTCGGCCGATACGGCTATCTACAGTCTGCCGGCCAACGCCGCCTATCGGGGCCGCCTGGGTCGGGGCCGCCTCAATGCTCTACGCGCCGTGACGCGCAGCCTGCAAGAGACGCGGGTGATAACCAGCACGTTTTCCCCCGCTCGCCCGACCGGCTACGCTCCCGGCGAAACCGTGCAGCTCACCGCCACCGTGCGCAATTTGCTTCAGCCCATTGCCGGGCTCACCGTCACGCTGACCTCGCTCTCGCCTTACCTAACGGTGTCGGCGGGCAGCTTTGCGGTGGGCAGCTTGGCCACACTGGCCAATAGTACCAATACTAGCCAGCCTTTCCAACTGACAGTAGCCAGCACCGTGCCGCTCAATACTACGGCCATGCTGCGCTACCGCCTCACGGCCACGGGCGGCTACCAGACCGACCAGTATGTGAGTGTATTGCTCAACCCCGACTTTGTGGTACTTGATGCGGGCGACCTTATCACCAGCCTCAGCAGCCGAGGCAATCTGGCTTATGATGGTGTATTCGACCAAGGCGGCCTGGGGTTGAGCTACCGCACCATCGGCCCGCTACTGGGCGAAGGCGGGCTACTGCTGGCCACCACGCCCACCCGCGTATCGGACCACCTGCGGGCCGCGCCCAACACGGTGCGCCAGTCGTTCTATACCGAACGAGCTATTCGCCGGGTACTGCCCGGTCCGCGTGCCGACCAGGAGGCCTACAGCACCTTCCGCGACTCCTTGCCTAATGCCACGCAGCCGCGCTCAGTGGGTGTGCGCGTGCGCCAGCACGCCCTGGCCTGGGGCACGCCCGCCGTGCGCCGCAATTTTATTATCCTGGAATATTCGCTGCGTAACCTCACCGCCGACACGCTGAAGCCGCTTTACGCCGGCCTGTTTACCGATTGGGACTTGCCCGGCGAAAGTACCCGCAACCTCGCCCGCTATGACTCGGTGCAGCGCATCGGCTACTCCTATGACCCCACCACCGCCCGCCTCTACGCCGGGGTGCAGGTGCTGGGCACCCGGCCGGCCGGGGTGTATTCCATCAACAATGGGGCCGCCGCCGGCTCGCCCATTTACCTCGGCGATGGTTTCAGCCCCGCCGAAAAATACCTGGCTCTGAGCGGCGGCTTCGGCCGGGCAAACCGCTCGGCGGGCAGCGGCGATGTGTCGCAGGTGCTCAGCACAGTAGTGCCACGCCTCGCGCCCGGCGATTCGGTGCGCGTGGCCTTTGCGGTGCTGGCCGCTCCTACATTGGTTGAGCTGCAAGCGGCTGGCCAAGCTGCCAGCAGCGTTTATCAAGCAGTATTGGCCACTGCGCCAGTTGCTAAAGCAGTTGATTGGCAAGTGTTTCCCAATCCCAGCCGCGATGTGGTGCAAGTGCAACTGCCCGGCAGCTTTGGGCCAGCTACGGTGCAGGTATTCAATACGCAGGGTCAGTTGGTAACGCGCGTCACGCTGCCTGCTGGTGGCGGAGTTGTGAATCTGTCAGCCCTGGCCCCCGGCCTGTACGTGGTGCAGGCTACGGGCGCGGCCGGTAGCCTCTGGCAGCGGCTGGCACGGGAGTAGCCTTTCCGGTCGTGTGACCCCACAAATTAGAAAGGCCCGTCCAGCTGAGAAAAACTCAGTTGGACGGGCCTTTCTAATTAAAAGTCAATGAGCTTATTCTACCACCAAACGGCCCAGATATAGCCCCTCGACTGTGCGCACGCGCACTGCGTAGATGCCAGCCGGCAGCCCCACCAGCTCTAGTGAGGCAGCCGCAGCATCGCCCACAGTGGCCGAAAGCTGCCGCACCGAGCGACCCAGCGCATCCAGTACTTCAACGGTGGCG
>CAXUKA010000272.1:0-9019 GCA_964251335.1 uncultured Hymenobacter sp. | reverse complement strand
GCCATGAAGTAGTGTACGCCTTTCCGGTTGTCGACCCCAAGCTTTTTAAGGAAGACCTTGACCGCGTGCAGGCTAAGTTGCTTCCCGCTCAGCGCAAGGGCTTTGGCATTGAGGACCGCATGAGCCTGATTGGCTTCCTGACTGGCCCCGGCATGATTATCCTGCTGATGGTGGGCTTCTGGATACTCATGCGCCGCGTGGGTAGCGCCGGCGGTCCCGGCGGCCAGATTTTCAACATTGGCAAAAGCCGCGCTGCTTTGTTTGAAGGCGGTGATAAAGTGAAGATTACGTTCAAGGACGTAGCCGGCCTCGAAGAAGCCAAGGAAGAAGTGCAAGAAATTGTGGAGTTCTTGAAGAACCCCAGCAAATTCACTATTCTGGGCGGTAAAATTCCGAAAGGCGCCCTCTTGGTAGGCCCTCCCGGCACCGGCAAAACGCTGCTGGCTAAAGCTGTAGCCGGCGAGGCCGACGTGCCGTTCTTCTCGCTCTCAGGCTCTGACTTCGTCGAAATGTTCGTGGGTGTGGGCGCAGCCCGCGTCCGTGACCTGTTCAAGCAAGCCAAAGCCAAAGCGCCCTGCATCATCTTCATCGATGAAATTGACGCTGTAGGCCGCTCGCGTAGCAAAGGCTCGATGCCCGGTGGCAACGACGAGCGCGAAAACACCCTGAACTCGCTACTTGTAGAGATGGACGGCTTCGGCACCGACTCGGGTGTTATCATCTTGGCCGCTACCAACCGTCCCGATACCCTTGACTCGGCCCTGCTGCGTCCCGGTCGCTTCGACCGCCAGATTAGTATCGACAAGCCGGACATCAATGGCCGCACCCAGATTTTCCAGGTGCACCTTAAGCCGCTGACCCTCGGCCCCGATGTGGATGCCAAGAAACTGTCGGCTCAGACTCCCGGTTTTGCCGGCGCTGAAATCGCCAACGTCTGCAACGAGGCGGCCCTCATCGCCGCCCGCCGCGATAAGAAGTTCATTACCAACCAAGACTTCACTGACGCTATCGACCGCGTGATTGGGGGCTTGGAGAAGAAAAACAAAATTATTTCGCCCAGTGAGAAGCGTATTGTGGCTTACCACGAGGCTGGTCACGCCATCTCGGGCTGGTTCTTGGAGCACTGCGACCCCTTGGTGAAAGTGAGTATCGTACCTCGCGGCGTGGCCGCGCTCGGTTACGCCCAATACCTGCCCAAAGAGCAGTTCCTTTACAACACCGAGCAACTGATTGACGAAATGTGCATGGCCCTCGGTGGCCGTGCTGCCGAAGAGCTTGTATTTGGTAAAATCTCGACCGGTGCGCTGAGCGACCTCGAGCGCATTACCAAGATGGCCTACAGCATCGTGACGATGTACGGCATGAATGCCAAACTCGGCAACGTATCGTTCTACGACTCGAAAGGCCAGAATGAGTACGGTTTCTCGAAGCCTTACTCAGAAGCTACTTCGCAAATGATTGACGAAGAAGTTCGTACCATCATCGAGCAAGCATACATCCGCACCAAGGAGCTGCTCACCGAGCGCCGCCACGAATTGGAAGTGATTGCTAAAGAGCTTCTTGAAAAAGAAGTGCTCTTGCAAGATGACCTAGAGCGGCTGGTAGGCAAGCGCCCCTTCGGCGGCCAAACCAACTACCAGGCCCACATGGCTGGTACCGACCGCTCGGAAACTGCCAGCGAGGTGAAAAGCGAAAACCCCGGTGCGAAAATCGCCGGCGATTTGCCTGAGTTGCATTTGCCTGGCCTGCCTACTGAGTCGGAGCCCGCGTAAGTTATTAGAGCTTGAAGTACGAAAAAGGCCAGCCGTTACGGCTGGCCTTTTTCGTGTGGGCACCTACCTACCTTTGTTCTATGTCTTCTCGTGAAAGTATGTTGGCTCGCATTCGCACGGCGCTGGCGGCTGGCCCTGCGCCGGCCCCACCAGAGCCCGAGTGGGCCACACCAGTGCACCCGCCCTTGCCCGAGGCCGACTTAGCCGAGACATTTGCGGCGAGCTTTCGGCGCATTGGGGGCGAGTTTTTTTATTGTGAAACTCTAGCGCAGCTGGGCGCTGAGCTGCGTGCTTGGCTAGCCGAGCGCCTGCCCGATGGCCAGCAGTTCTACGTGTGGGAGCCAGCCATGCAAGCTTTGCTGGCTGAAGCTGGGGTGCCTTTCCAGGCTACCGAAGCCGATTTTAAAGCCCAGGCCGCCGTGGGCCTGACTTCGTGTGAGGCATTGGTAGCACGCACCGGGAGTATTGTGGTAGCGCCAGCCACGGCCAGCGGACGGCGGCTCAGCATTTACCCCGACCAGCACCTTGTGCTGGCGCGGCCCAACCAGGCCGTGGCCGAAATTAGCGATGCCCTGCGCATGGTGCAGGCTCGCTACGGCGAAAAACTACCATCCATGCTCTCGCTGACTACCGGCCCCAGCCGCACGGCCGATATCGAAAAAACGCTGGTGCTTGGGGCGCATGGCCCGCGCCGGCTTACCCTGTTTTTGCTTGAAGATGGTGCCTAAGATTATTCCCGAGTTGCCACCGCTGGCGCTGGCGGCGGGCCAGCGGGTGTATTTCGCTTCTGATTTCCACCTCGGTGTGCCCGATGCCGCGACCTCCCGCGAGCGCGAGCGTCGCATTGTGCGCTGGCTCGATGAGGCTAGCAAGGACGCGGCCGCCATTTATCTACTAGGCGACGTTTTTGATTTCTGGTTTGAATACAAGCACGCCATTCCCCGAGGTTTCAGCCGCTTGCAGGGCAAGCTGGCCGAGCTGACCGATGGTGGCATGCCTATCACGCTCTTCACCGGCAACCACGACATGTGGATGTTTGGCTATTTCACGCAGGAGATGGGCATCCCCATCCGGCGCGAACCCGTGACGCAGCGCTTGGGCGACAAACTTTTCCATCTCGGCCACGGCGATGGCCTCGGCCCCGGCGACTTTGCCTACAAGCGTTTCATGAAGCCCGTGTTCGACTCGCGCTTTATGCAGTGGCTGTTCGCCCGTGTGCACCCCAACCTCGGCATCGGCATCGCCAACAAATGGAGCCAGCGCTCGCGTCTCCAGAATGGTGAAGCCGACGCCAAGTATTTTGGCGAAGACGAGTGGCTGCTCGTGTATTGCCGCGAGGTCGAAAAGCGCCAACACCACGATTATTACGTATTTGGGCATCGGCACCTGCCACTCGATGTGGCGGTAGGGCCGGGCAGCCGCTACATTAATCTGGGTGAATGGGTCAATTATTGCTCCTATGGTGTGTATGATGGTACGGAAATGGTTTTGCAGGAATACAAGGGGTGAGTTGAGGGAGTTAAAAATTGAAAATGATAACTTAAAAATTATCAAAAGTCACGCTAGCTGGTCTTGGCGGCTTCTAGTAATTTTTAAGTTATCATTTTTAATTTTTAATTCAAACGCCCAAACCACCGTACCCAGCGCCGCCTCGGTAGCGCCCGCTGCCGGTGTGGCCCCCGTAGAGGCTGCCCCTACCACCAAAACCCTCAACCCCAACGCTGCCACGCCAGCGGCGGGTGCGTGGACGTTAGTCAAAATCCTGGCTTTGCCCAATGCCAGCGCCGCTTCCATTGACCGGCGCGGCACGCTCTACCTGGCCGATAAGGACAATAACCTGCGCCAGCTCACCACTAGCGGGCAGCCGCTGAATACCTACTCGCCGGCGCAGCCCGGCCACGCAGCCGTACTCGAAGCCTGGAACCAGAACGCGGTGCTAGTTTTTTACGACGACCGCCAGCAGGTGCTGCTGCTCGACCGCTTTCTGGCCCCGCTAAGCGAAATCAGGCTGGCCGACTACGTAGATGGTACGGTGCGTACGGCCACGCTCGCGCCCGATGGCCTGCTCTGGCTACTCGATGAAAGCAACCTGGTGCTGCGCGAGTTTGACCCCCAAAACCTGCGGATGGTGCAGAATACGCCGCTCGACCTCATCATTGGTCGCAGCCGGCCCGACTTCCGCTTTCTACGCCAATACCAGAACAATATCTACCTGGTAGACCGCACGAGTGGCATTTTTGTATTTGATAACCTGGGCAATTACCGCAAGAAATTGCCTTTCACGGGGCTAGATTTTGTGACGTTTCGGGGCGATGAGCTGGCGTATCTCAGTGGGGGGCTGTTGCATTTTTTTCACCTTTATAACCTCACCGAGCGCACCCAGCCGCTGCCGCCTGACCTCGATGCAACGACCGTGCGCCAGGTATTGCTGGGCGACCAGTATGCCTACTTCATTACTGCCAAGGGAGTGAGTGTGTACCAACTATGAAATAGTTGCGAAGAAATTGGCGCTGAATGCATAAGCTTAGAGATTCAGCTCAGGTTTAGTTATGAAGAAGCTCAGCTAAATAGTTATATGTAACGCAGTTGCATGGATATGGAAAGATGGTTGGGAGTGCAACCAGCCGCTGATGGGGCCGTTTGTTTGAGCAGGTTGTTCCACCCATTTTCCTTTCCTCCTCCATGAAAGCTTTAGTGTTTCACGGCCCCCGCAACGTCAGCGTCGATACAGTAGATGACCCCGTGCTGAAAGATTCGCGCGATGCTATTATTCGCGTCACAAGCACGGCCATTTGCGGCTCCGACCTGCACATTTACAATGGCTCGCTGCCTACCACGCCGATGGTGCTTGGGCACGAGTTTATGGGCATTGTGGAGGAAGTAGGCAAGGGCGTGGGCAACCTCAAGCGCGGCGACCGTGTGGTAGTGCCCTTCCCGATAGCCTGCGGGCACTGCTTTATGTGCAACCACGAGCTGCCCGGCCACTGCGAAAACTCCAACCCCGAGCACTACGGCCCCGAAGGCGGCCTGCTAACTCAGAAGGGTGGTGCCCTCTTTGGCTACACCGACCTCTATGGCGGCTACGATGGTGGCCAGGCCGAATTCGTGCGCGTGCCCTATGCTGACTTCGGCCCGCGCAAAGTGCCCGATTTTCTGACTGATGAACAGGTGCTGTTCCTCACCGATATCTTCCCCACCGGCTATTCGGGCATCGACTGGGCCGAGGTGAAAGGCGGCGAGTTTGTCGCCATTTTCGGTTCGGGTCCGGTGGGCATTATGGCTGCCAAGAGCGCTTGGCTGCGCGGTGCGGCCCGCGTGGTTATCGTCGATACCCAGCAGTATCGCCTCGACAAGGCCAAGGAAGTAACCCGCTGCGAAACCATTTTATGGGAGAATGCGGAGGACGTAGTCCAGCAAATTCGCGACATGAGCCAGGGCCGTGGGGCCGACGTGTGCGTCGATTGCGTAGGATTTGAGCCCGACCGCAACTTACTCGACCGTGCCAAGGCCGTCATTAACCTCGAAAAAGGCTCTCCCAAAATCATCGAAGCCTGCATGAGCGCTGTGCGGCGTGGCGGCGTAGTATCGGTACTCGGCGTGTACGCCACCACCAATGATAACTTCCCCGTCGGCCAGTTTTTTGACAAAGGCATTAAGCTGGTAGGCGGCCAGGCCCCAGCTCACAAGCACATTGATAAGCTCTTGCAGCACATTATCAAAGGCGAAGTAGTGCTCGATGATATTATTTCGCACCGCCTGCCGCTCTCGCAGGCCGCGCACGGCTACGACATTTTCCGCCACAAAAAGGACAACTGCCTGAAAGTAGTGCTGCGGCCGGGTGAGTAATAGTTTGGTAATTGTTGAGTTAAAAATGCCTCGGCCAGTTTGGTCGGGGCATTTTTATTGTTGGGACATCCTGAAAGAGCATGATACTCGCTCAAGTGCCTAACGCAAAGGGTGAAAATGATACCTCTAAATAAGGCAACTCCTGAAGCTGCGCGAAGATGTATATAGGATGAGCTAATATCTGAAATTTAGCGCTACGTTAGCAGCTCCAATGCGGACGCTTCATTTAGGGTGTTTGTGGGTGGAGTTGTTTGCATGACTGACGAAGAGTTGATTACCCAAAAGATAGTTGAGATTGCGGCCACGGCCGACCAATACCCCTGCGTCGTTATCATTCACCATGTGCCGACTCAAACGGTGCGCTACCTCTCGGAGTGGGGGCTACGTCTGCTGGGGGCCACCTTAGAAGAACTGCAGTCACTGGGGCCGCGCTTCTCGCCGACGTACTTCAATGCTGTGGAATCGGATGAGTACATGGCGCGGGTGTTTCAGCTAATGTATGAGAGCGATAAGCCAGAGGTTCATACCTTTTATCAGCAGGTGCGCACCACCGAGCGCGAGGGCTGGAGCTGGTACCTCACCTCGATGCGCCGGCTGCTTAGCAACCCCCAGGGCGAACCTCTATTGATTATGGGTATGGCTGTGCCGCTGCACCCCGACAACCACTTTGCGGCCAAAGTGCAGCGCCTGATTGATGAAAACGGCTTCCTACGCGCCAATAGCGCCCGCTTCGCCACTCTCACGGCTCGCGAGCGCGACGTGCTGCGCCTGCTGGCGCTGGGGCACAGCGCGTCCGAAATCGCGGCGCAGCTCTTCATTTCGGTCAGTACGGCCGAAACGCACCGCCGCAACATTCGGCAGAAGCTCGAAGCGCCCTCGGTGTTTGAGCTGGGGCAGTACGCCCGTGCATTCGACTTGATTTGAGGCGGCGGCCGGGCCTTTTCAGCCCAAACCTTTCGACTTAGCTAAACGGTTATCTTTGTTAGATTCCCACTTTCGTGCGGCCCTTTGTGCGGCCGCCTTTATCATAGATTCATGGCTTGTTCTACTTGTTCATCCGGCGGCGGCTGCTCTACCAGCAAGGTAGGCGGCTGTGGTTCCAAGGGTGGCTGCTCTTCGGGCGGCTGCACCCGGCTTAATGTCTTCGACTGGCTTGCCGATGTCGATATGCCCTCCGATTTTCGGGGGTTTGATTGTGTAGAAATCCGCTTCAAAGGCGGACGTAAAGAGTTCTTCCGCAACGATAAGCATCTGCCGCTTGTCACCGGCGATGCCGTGGTGGTAGAGGCAGTAGGCTCGGGGTGGCACCTGGGGCACGTGTCGCTCAAAGGTGAGTTGGTGCGTCTGCAAATGCGCAAGAAAAAAGTGCCCACCGACTCGCGCGATATCAAGCCGATTCTGCGCGTAGCCACGCCCGACGATGAGGAGCGCTGGCTGGCCGTGCGCGACCTCGAAAATGGTACTATGTTCCGGGCCCGCGCCGTGGTCGATGAGCTGCGCCTTAAAATGAAGCTCTCCGATGTGGAGTATCAGGCCGACCGCACCCGTGCCATGTTCTACTACTCGGCCGAGGACCGGGTCGATTTTCGGGAGCTTATTCGGCGGCTGGCCGATGAGTTTCGGGTGCGTGTGGAAATGCGTCAAATCTCGTTGCGCCAGGAAGCTGGCCGTATCGGCGGCATCGGGGTGTGCGGGCGCGAGCTGTGCTGCTCTACTTGGCTCACCGAGTTTAAGGCTGTGAGCACCACCGCCGCCCGCTACCAAAACCTCAGCCTCAACCCGCAAAAGCTGGCCGGCCAATGCGGCCGCCTCAAGTGCTGCCTCAACTACGAGCTCGATGCCTACCTCGACGCCCTCAAGGATATTCCGCAGGTGCAGCGCCCACTGGTAGTGGCGCAGGGCGAGGCATTTTTGCAGAAAACTGACATCTTCCGCAAGCGCATGTGGTTCGCCTTCAAAGGCGACAACAACTGGGTGATGCTCTCGACCGAGCGTGTGCGCGAAGTGCTGGAGCTGAATAAAAAAGGCGAAAAGCCCGATACACTGGCCCCGCCCCGCGTGCAGGAGGAAATCGCGCCCGCCGTATCGACCCTCATGGAAGGCGACCTCGACCGCCTCGACGACCAGATAAAAGGCGGCAGCAAGCGCGGCAAGCGCAAGCGCAAAGACCGGGGCGACCGCCCCGAAGCTGGCAGCAGCCCAGCTGCCTCGGCAACCACCGAAGCGCGGGAGCCTCGCGAAACCCGTGAGCCGCGTGAAAATCGTGAGCCCCGCCGCCGCGACCGGCCCGACCGCTCGGAGCGCCCCGAGGGCAGCCGCCCCCCGCGCCCCGAAACCCAGCCCGCCGCTGCTACCAAAGCCGAAGCAGCTCCGGCAAGCCCATCGCCAGCACCTGCTGAGGAAAGCACCGAGCAGCGCGGCCGGCGTGGAGCCGCTGCTCGCCCCCTCAACCGGCGCGGTGGCCGCAACCGAGGTGGCAACAGCGACAACCCGAACACGACCCCTGACGGAGCAACCCGCCCCGAGCAGGAGCGCCCTCGCCGCTCGGAGCAGCCCAACCGGCCGCCCAAAGGTGCCGCGCCAGCCGATGGCGGTGGCACCCAGCCGCCTCGCCCACCTCGCGAAGGCGATGCGCCTCGCGGCGGCTCGTCGCGGGGGCGGGGCCGGCGCGGCGGTAGCGGCCGCAATGGCGGCGGCAACCCGGCCGGACCTGCGGCCAGCAACTAATTACTGGCTATTTGTGAATCGACAAGTAAAAACCCTGATGCTCAAGCTGCTCAACTGGCCAGTGGCCCGGCCCTGGCCGATGCTGCTGGCTCTGGCTGCCGCCCTCACCCTCAGTGCCTGCGACCCCAACCGGGTGTATGAGGAAAATATTGACCTGAAATCGCCTACCGGCGACCCCTACGTGTGGGATGTGCAGCAGCGCCCCAGCTTCACGTTTGCCATCGCCGATACCACGGCTCGCTACGATGTGTATTTCAACGTGCGCAACGCCTCGGGCTATGGCTTCTACAACCTCTACCTCAAACACACACTCACCGGCCCCGATGGCCGCGTGGTGGGCCAGCCCCTGCTGCACCAAATGGTGCTGCTCGACCCCAAAACCGGCGAGCCGCTGGGCGCGGGCGCGGGCGACATTTTCGACCACCAGTTTCGTGCGCTGCGCAAGGTGCACTTTGCCCGCCCCGGCAACTACAAAGTGACCCTAGAGCAGTACATGCGCCAAAACCAGTTGCCCGGCATTATGTCGGTGGGGGTGCGCGTGGTGAAGGAAGGCAAGTAGCGCGAGGCGCTGCTTCGCTCATTAGTTAAAAATAAGCCGTCATGCTGAGCTTGCCGAAGCATCTTGGCTGGTGCAGTAACTTTTTGTAAAAAGGGTTACTGCACCAGCCAAGATG
>CAXUKA010000271.1:8807-9033 GCA_964251335.1 uncultured Hymenobacter sp. | reverse complement strand
GAGCTTCGGCCCGAAAGGGAGCATCATAGCGCGGCCGTTTGGATGAGGCTTTTTACATGGAGTGGGGAAATTAGCACCTAATTCCCTCCTGATTCACCAGACCACTTTAATATTATTATTCTACATGATTTATCATTACAACCAACTCATTCATCCAATTTGTCATATAGCATCCGATAAAACCCATTCAATTTAACGCTCTAAACTGGTCAGTATGACTAGACTG
>CAXUKA010000271.1:0-8797 GCA_964251335.1 uncultured Hymenobacter sp. | reverse complement strand
CTGCCTCACCTTATCTATCTGGGCCTGTAACTCCTTGCTTAGGGTGCTAGCCGTGCTGATGAACGTGTGGCGGACCTAGTCCTAGGCCGAAAAGTCGCTGGGCTAAATCTGGGGCCCGCTCGTGCGCTGCGGCACCGGGGCTGGCGATTAGTTAGCTTTTGGGACCACCATACTCGGGCTTTACTACGCCCAGGTATCAATAGCCACCTAAGGCAGTCAGTAGTGGTTCCACACTGCTGCCTGCCTAGGGTGGCTATTTATATCTGCTCACGCTTACTCCCCTACTTCTTAAAATGGCAATTCTGCGTCGTCATCGACATTCGAGTAATTAGTGAGAAAATCTTCAGGAAATTGCTTCCAGTGGAGGCAGTCCACTAAATTCAGGGTGAGTTGCAAGCTGGAAAGCCAGCGCCACGTGGGCCGCTCGGGGTCAACTGCACCGTAGGTTTCAACTACTAGGCGCAGACTCGGATCGAGTAGCAGTTGCCGGTAGCCGTGCTCCAGGCACCACTCCCTCGTCAGGCGTTGGCTCTGCTCGCCGTTGCGCGCCGCTACCACCTGCTGACGGTTATCCGTGAATCCAAGCTGCACAGGCATTGCGGCTTTCTCATCCTGCGGCAAGTCCACCCAGACCCCCGCCAGTTGAAAGGGGCGCACATGGCCAGCCTGCACTTGAGGCACTACTACCTTGTCTACAAACGTGTATTCCCGAAACATGCCCGTTGCTCGCTTGCTATAAAAATCATAGTCCGTCAGCCGGGAAGTGCAGCGTTCGTGCAACGGCGCGCCGGGCTCCGTCCTGTCAGCCGATTCGTAATAGGCCAGGCTTTCTTTCACTCCGCGCTGAATGCGGTCATTAAGCGCCTGCGTGAAAGCTTCAGCCAGCTGGCGCAGCTCACTTAGATGCTGACAGCACTGCTCCTGGGTAGGAAGTCCGCTGGCAAGCTGCTGTTTCAAATACTTGAACAACTTCTTTTCTTCCTCCGGCTCAAGCGTTACGGAGCGTGGCGTGGCAGCAGAGGCACCTCCCGGCTCCAACGACTCATTCAGACTGGTAGCGTCAGTCACTTCCGAAGTAGCAGTCACCGTGGGGGCCACGACTGCGGGCAGCAGTCCTTGCTGGCTCAGCAGTTGCCACCAACGCTCCGCTGTCTGCCCATACAAATAGACGGACGGATTGTTCTGCGCCTGCATCAGATATTTATCGTTCGTATCATAGATGAGGCAGGTATAATCAGCCGTCTCGAAGGCGCACAAGTAGTACAAGCCGGCACACGGATTACAGTCCAGGAAATCGAAATATTCCTGGAGGTACGGGTAAGGGGTAGTAAGCATAAAAAAATATTATATGGTGAAAAGGTGGTCACCTTCTTGGGAAGGTTGCACCTTATAGAAATCTTTGGTAAATAGTTTTTCCAGCAGACACCACTTTTTTAAAAAATCTTTTTTGCTGCCCCCCTACTCCCGCGTACGCTCGGCTACCTCTGCGCGCCGCTACCGGTTATCAGCTCGCCTCGATAAAAAATTGGCGATGGTCTAACCGTATTGGCAGTATACTGACCACGGTTCACTTGTGCGAGCGTTGTTCAAACGGGCATGTGCTCAAAAATGACAGTAACGGCGGCAGGGCTAAGTACAAGTACACGAGTTGCGGCTACCAGAACTCCTTACAACCCACTGCTCCGGCCTGGGTAGTTCGTTATGTGCAAGTGGAAAAGCTATTGGCCGAACGCCACTCGCAACGCAGCATAGTGCGCGCTACGGGTGTTTCGCGCATGTGAGGTGGTCTACCTCAGCTAAGTTGCGGAAGCTACCGCCGTCTAGTAACTCGGTGTTGAATCGACTCCAAAATGATTCGGCGTGGGCGTTATCGTAGCAGTTGCCGCGGCGGCTCATGCTCTGCAGCGCCTCGTGGCGCGCCACTAAAGCCTTAAAGGTGGTGGTCGAATATTGGCTGCCTTGGTCGGAATGGACGATTAATCCAGCCGAGGGCGGCGCACCACTAACGCCCGGCGCAGGGCCTCACTGACCAAGTCTTCGGGCATGGATTCGCACACATCCCAGTCCACAATTTTGCGCGAGTAACGGTCGAGCCACGTGGCGAGGTAGAGCCAGCCCCACCCAGCTTAGGCAAGTAGGTGATATCACCCACTCAGACCTGATTCGAGGCGGGTTGGCCTAGCAAGAGGTTCAACGCCACGCGCACGCTCGGGTCCGAGTAGTGGTGCGGGGCACAAACGAGCGCGGTTGCTGGGCGCGTAAGCCCGCAGCGGCTAGTGTGGTAGCGATTGAAGTGCCACCTAAACTTCCAGCGAACAGCTACTTGCCAAGCCAGCTCTGCAAGGAGTGCTTACCGCCGTTGCCAGGCGTAATACGCACTAGCCGACACGCGCAGCACCTGACAGAGCTGGCGTACGGGCAGTTGGCCCCAATAGCGATAGGTGCTCACCAGGTCAGCTGGGTGACAATGCGGTTAAAGCATTTGTTGACCAAGACTTCTTTAAAATATCGAGCTCGTGCTCCGCCCGTTTAAGCTAGGCGCGTAGCTGGCGCACTTCCAGGTCGCGGGCGACCTGCACACTGCTCACTTCAGCCACGAGTTGGACATATTGCTAGCGGTAGAGCAACTTGGGGCTGATGCCTAACTACTGGGCGGCCGCCTGTGTGCTACGGCTCTCCGAGGCCAAGCGCAGGGCCTCTGCTTTGAAGGCGTCATCGTATTTGAGCCGTTTATCCGGCGTCCACTTGCTCTTTGCTGCGCTCATGACTCAGGAAATATGCGTCCTGCGCCTGTGCGCCTTACCTAGACCACCTCAATTTCTCCGAGTGTCATCGGGAAGATATAATTTTTATTAGCTAACCAAGAGCTCAAGTTTCTCGCCGCGGTAGCGGGTTTTGATTTCTTATATAATAACAGCTAGTTAACTACTGGACTTAAGCTAGTTTGCTCTAGGAAAACGCGCCGGATAGTCGCCTCAACCGCCTGCTTATGTGAGGAATGCGACAGGACAGCATCGTGGACGGTCAGCACCTTGATTTTCTGCTTAAGCAACTGCGGGCACACCTTTTCCAGCATGAGGTCCGCTTCCATCTTTTGTAGCCGCACAGGCAGATTATCACCTGGCTGTGCCTTCCAATAGGTAATAGAAGCGGACACGGTGGGAAACTCCGCCGCAAAAACCTGGCGCATGTGGCTGTTCTTGTCTTTGTCGAAAAATATTCCGGCAAAGAATTCTACCTTGAACGCCTTCGTGTATTTACTAGTGAATTTGACCTCGTGTATGATTGAGTCCACGGTTCGCAGGCAATTCAATGTCACCTTTGCGCGCTGCATAGACCGGAAAATATGTTGGTAGATTGATTTTACCTCATCCTTTTCTTCGCATAGCGCCTGCCACTTCTGGACGTCAGCCGGGATTTGACTCATGACCTGGGCGTCGCAGTACTCCCAAACCAACTTGGTAAAAAGTAACGGCTGGGCACAACGCACGTCACTTTCGACCACCGGCTTCTTATCCAGCAATAAGAAGCGGCGAATGAGGCTGGGCATCGCGGTGACCGTCGTAAAATTCCGCCCCGTCACTTCGCAGTGTTTAAATCGAAAGTCTTGCGCGATAATCCGGTTAATATGATAGAGCCAGAGCGAGTATATCTCCTCGTTCACGACCCGGTTGCGGAACTTAGCGTAGCTCTTGGTTTCAGCCAACTCCTGCTAATCAATGGTTTTGTCCTTGAGCTTCATTGAGGTGCCCAGCGCCCAGTCGCAGAAGGCTAACGCCGCGCCGCAGTCAATGCTAAGACTCTTATTGACAATAGCTTGAAGCTTACCATGGACACCTGTTGCCTTCACCAGCGCCGGGGTTGCGGGTTGCAGAGCACGGGGTAGGGCAATCTCACTGAGCCGGAAGCCTTCCGCCCAGCGCTCGTCCTTGAGCTTATAATCAGCACGACGCTCGTCCTTCTTCACTTGGTGGGTATACTGCATAAGCACCTGCCAGGTCACCAAGTCCTCTCGAATGAGCAGGTAAAGCCAGGGACGGTCCCCGGTACCGATTCTACCATAGCGCTTCTTAAGTTTTTTCGTGCTGAGGGTAGTCCAGGTGTTCGGACGAAGCTTTTTAGAATGGATGCGGCTCCGGATAAGGGTGGTGACCAAATCCAGGTAGCACCAGGCATAAATAAAGTAAAACTTTTCGCCGTGCTTCATTTTAATTAAATCTGGCAAACTTTTCCCATGTAATTCATATACCTGGGGCATTCATAATAGATAATTTTTAAAAGGGACTCTAGCCGGAGTGCCCTCTTTTATTTTTCCACTCACCTTCCGAAGTAAGCGCGGGTGGAGTTGGTTCGGGTAGCAGTACCATGTGTTCTTTCTAGTAGATGGTGCACATTTTTTGCTTCCTTTCCGGGTATTGTAGATTTTATCGAAAAATGGTTTTTTACTTGGGAAGAGCTATTTATTATTTTTATTTTGTTTGAAGCCGAACCCTACACAGAACTTCGACAGGACCCGTAGGGGTAGGGATGAATCCAAAGCCTAATTTCTCGTTGTATTAGATATCAGCTTGCAATAATTTACCAGCATTCCAGTAGGTATTATACTCATTAACGGGGACAGATAAGGCATTTTATCATTAATAATCAAGTAGTTAATCTTTTTACAAAACCAAAGCCTATCTCCTGCCCAACTCACGACCGCTACCAGAACCTATGAGGCTGGTTAGACATGCTGGACGATGCCAACCAAGTCTTCTATTCGACCAACAGCTAGCATCTGCTTCTTAACTATCACCACGGCTACAGGCTGACGCACTAGCAGGTGAGTAAGGAACTAGACGCCTAGCTGCTGTTCATGCCCGCGCAGCAGATAGGCAAGCTGTATTTTATTAGCCCAGACATGCTAGCTACCCGACTGCAAGAGGCACTACGCTAAAGCCTTAGTTTATCCAAGATATAGTACTACCATCTTCTTATTCTCTTTCCGCCGCTATCCACCCAGCGAACCAACCCGCACCCACGCACCAGTGCTACCTCGATGCGCACAAGGTGAGAAGGCCTATATCTCGTGCGCCACCTGCTATAATTATGAGTTAAAGCCGGTACTGGCAGATGACTGGGATGACAAGCCTCTACGCACGCTGGCTACCTACCGCCGACGGGGTAACAACGTCCTGTTTGTCTAGAACGTGGCTGGCCTTACAGCGGCCAAGTGCAGCTCAGTAACCTGATAGTGCTGGGCTAAACCTCAGGTGGAGTGCGCCGTTTAGCGCGGTATGGACCTTGCTTTCGTACTATATTTTCTGTGCCGCCTGGCGGCTAACAACAACACCGCCTAGATGCATGAACACCGCGCCGACTACTGCGCGCCCGTAACACCTTCGCCGCGCTGGTGACCGAAGTGGTAAGCCAAGCTACCCCCGCCCCGAACTGGCGGGCCTCACGCCAGCGCAAGCTATGTTCCTGCTCCTCAAAAATGACCGCAGCCAGACCGACCCAGAGCCCTACAAGCGCCGCTTTGGCTCGGGCCTAGTGCCGGGTGGGCGGCCCGCCAGCTACGATCTGAATGGGTAGCAAATCCGAAAGAGTACCGTGCTGAACTCACTGAGTATTTAGAACGGCAGGTTAATTACGAAGAGTTAATTGCTCGCGATTTAACGACTGATGAGTGGCGAGTAGTATGTAGTGACACCTCTTTCATCCACACAACTTGAACTCCTCAGCCGTCATGCGGAGAACCTAACGGAATTACAAGTCAAATTATATTGGCCGTGATTCGCCTTGCAAGCAAACAGGTGGTAAATGCAACGCGTAGCTTCAGACCATTGTTGTCGAGGCTCTGCCTGCTCCGCGCTTATGCCTGCAACTACTACTTACCTCTGGAACCGCCGCTGGCTGCCGATTGCACCCGAGGCCGACAAACTGGTCCTGTCTTACGAAATTGACCAGACGGGCTACGTAAATCTGTACTATACAAGCCTGGGCCCCGAGCCGGAATGGCTGGGCCTGGGACTGGCGGAACTGACGTCGCAGCAGAGGTGCGTGGTGCTGCTTGGCGAGCTAGGCATGGGAATGGCGCGCAGTGCGCCCGGCTGACTGAGCAGCCCGACTACCTATTTGTCGACCTGGGAGGAATAGTCTCGGAGGAAGTCTTGCGCCGGGAAACTCTCGAATCAGAGAAAGTAAAAGCTTGGCAGCACGCCGACACGACGCTCACCCTTTGGAGAGGCTATTGCACGTGAGCGTACTGCAACGGGCGCTGTTGCGGGTGCTGGACAGCGACTTGCCGCTGTCCAGCCTCTGCCTGCGCATTCTGTGCCGCAATGCCGTGTGGCCGGCGAGCCTAGCCGAGGCGCTGGCTCAGTAGCTACACCTGCCGGCGCCGGGCAAGGCCGTGGCTGCCAAGGTGATGCCGACCTTGCAGCTCAGCCCGCTGAGCCGCGCGCAGGTAGCAGCGGCGGAAGGCTTTGATGTCGAACAGTTTCTGGCGGCCGTGGCGGCAGCCAACGCGCAGCCATTGGCTAGTCGGCCTGTTCCAAATCTGGCAGCGCAGTTAGCCCCGCTGCTGACTGACTCGCATACGCTGGGGGCAGTAGCCCGCTTTGCCACCGACCTGGCCCGGGTAGCTAAGGTGAAGCGCCTGCGCCCACTACTGCTGGCGCAGGCTTTAACACGGCTTTCCCGCTGGAACTGCGTAAGCGGGCACTGTACATTCTCTACGACCTAGCCGATGATGACGTGCGAACGGCCCTGCTTCCGATGCGGCAGCAACCGCCCGATGACGATACGTCTGACGAGCTGCGGGGGCACATGCTTCAGTTGCTGTGGCCGTCGCATCTGTCGGTGAATGAGTTCCTGCCGCTACTCACCCGCCGCAAGGATGGCAACTTTTACGGGGTCTACTACCGCTTCCTGGAAAAGCTTGCCCCGGTGCGGCTGGCCCAAACCCGGGGCTTTTTTAAAAAGCGCGTTCATATTCCGCGCGCTTGAGTTCAGCGCGCAGGCACTTAATATCCTCGCGTTCAACATTACTCGGTACGGCTTCGGATAGTGCTTGGCGCTGCCAGCGGCCGAGAAGCGCGGGCAATAATCTCTAAGCACGGGCTGCGTCCTGATAAGCCTGGGTCACCAAATCGACGTTACCTTCCTGATATAAGGGCGTCATTTTCAAGCGGGTGATTTTCCAGCCGGTGGCCGTTTTAAGCAGTTCGTGGTCGTAGCGGCAGTATAGATTCCAGTACGACTCGCCTGCACTAACTGCTTGTCTGTGTATTGCCCGCCCATACGAGGTGGCCCGCGCCGTGGTAGCGGTGAGTAACTGCACGTCGTGATTCGTGACTATATGCTGAGTTATCATCTGGCTATAGCCTTGGGTAGACCAAGCTACTAAGTCGTCGGCTTTCGTACGCTCGGCGGGCTTTACCGCTCCAAAATCGACGAGCAACTCGTCGGCGAATTGCTGGTGCAACAGCGCCCAGTCTTTCGCATCCGTGCTGGTCGCTACGCGAATGAGGGTGCGGGTAATACTCAGGATATCGGCCACTTGGCTGGCTTCGATAAAGGCATCGGCGGAATGGTCAGACATTGGAAAAGATTGGTAACTGGTGAACCGCAAAGGTCCTGCACCTCCCGTAGCCCGGTCAATAACTCTCCCCAAAGTGAGTAGCCCTTCGTTGGCCGGGCATATACGCCTGATTTAACAAAAAGGGGGTTGTGAATTAGCGCATCAAAATCGCGCAGCGGGGAAGCGGCCGCTACTCTCACTTCGGCAGTACTGCACACCCCAACCCGTTGAAACCAGACAGCCTGGCTGCCTAAGAGGCGACTTTCTGCTCGCTGCCCAGCATTATCTGCGTAATCGATTACGCAACGCAAAACAACTGGTCGATTAAATCACTCACATTCAGAACATAACACCGAGCAAAGCAAAAGCTGTAGCAGGGAGTTGGCGTTCTATCACAGCATAATTCAACCCCTAAAAAGGGCCTCAAGAAGGGCTGTGGAACGTAGGCTGCTTGTACTCATTTTAGGCTTCTACCCCATATTGCCCCTCGTTCTCCCTGCCATTAAAACCTCTTATGCCCACCTCACACGCCAACTTTACCAGGTTCTTCGGTAGCGTCTGCTGCTTCGCTCTCGCTACATCACTTTGTCCAGCACAAACTACTCCTGGGTCGAAAGCCAAAAGCACAGCGCCACCCGCCCGCCCGGCGGCTCTTACGAGCCACGAGGCCGAAATCAACGCTTTGCTCAAACAACTGACGCTGGAAGAGAAAATCAAGATAATTCACGCAAACTCGGCCTTTGCATCGGGCGGCATTGAGCGGCTGGGCATTCCTGAATTGGGCACTTCCGATGGCCCGCACGGGGTGCGCCCTGAACAGGGCCGCGATTGGAAGGGCGTGAAAGGAGCCAATGATGCCGGCACTTACCTACCAACCAATAATACCCTGGCTGCCACCTGGAACCCTGCCCTGGGCTATGCCTACGGCTCAGTGCTGGGTAGCGAAGCTAATTTCCGGGGCAAGGATATCATCTTGGGGCCGGGTATTAACATCATTCGCGCGCCGCTTAACGGGCGTAATTTCGAATACCTTAGCGAAGACCCTTACCTGATTTCGCAGATGGTAGTCGGGTATATCCGGGGGGTGCAGGACCAGGGAGTGAGCGCCTGCGTAAAGCACTACGCCGCCAACAACCAGGAGGACCATCGTACCAGCGTTGACGTAGAAATGAGCGAGCGGGCGCTGCGCGAAATTTACTTGCCGGGGTTTCAGGCAGCGGTGCAGCAAGGGGG
>CAXUKA010000270.1:0-9070 GCA_964251335.1 uncultured Hymenobacter sp. | reverse complement strand
GCTGTATCCTGACACCCCTGTTGCGCTACCCTATAGCTTGAGTCAATTATTCTGCCCCATCGTAGTTGGTAGGCCTTGTCAGCACCTTTTCGTCGTATTCGCGCCAGCCTTTACCGGGGTTATTGCGGTGAGCCAAGCTGGCCAAAATAGCCGTGAAGCAACTCTGACGCAAGCGCGCAGCCTGGTAGGTTGGCACATCGCGCCGGGCCTGGTAGCTATGGTCAGCTAGGCTCCGGCCCCGGCACATACCCACTGGACCAGCTTGCTGAGTTTCAGCCCGGCCCTCCCGCATGAGCAAAGTAGCAAAAGTGCTAAATTCTTCCGCTCGGCTGCTTGTCTCATCAGTCTGCCAATACAATAATGGTATAACACTGTTGGCAGCTTTCAGCGGGTGTTGAATAATGCCTTGCTGATAAACGACAAGGAAGCTGTCTAGCGCTGCCTGCTGGTGCCGGTCATTGAGCAGCATGGCCTGCTCGCCAACCCGCAGGGCCGTAATAGTGGGCATCGGTACGGGTAGCAGGCGCGCAAGTGCCCAAGCTTCAGGCCAGCGCCGGGCGTGGGCCAACGCGGTGGCTAGGTCAGACAGCGCCAACTGCAGTGGCACCTGCACAAAATTTGGTTGCTGGTCCAGTGCTTGCACAAACCGTAGTTCAGCCGCCGACAGCCTAAATTGGCGTAATCGAACCGAATCCTGCAACGCTGCCGAAACCTTATATAGAAAGTTAACACGTCGCTGCCGAAGCGCATCATTCAACCTTGGCACTTGCACAATGGCCTTCATCCAGGCCAGATTGGGATAGCTTCGACGCCAGCGCTCTAACGATGATGTCAACAGTGATACTTGTCGCGTACTCGCGTGGCGGTCGGGGAAGGCCGCTTCTACAAACGTAATGCTATCGAACACCTGTACCAGTTTCCGGTCGGGTACAGACCGGTTCACCGCCTGTTGTAGCTGGTAGCGAAAAAAAGCATCGAACCTACAGGTGAGATAGGCTTGCAGATATTCCGTTCTAGGGCGCGTGGGCTGTTGCAGATAACTTACTGGGTCTTGATTCACGCTATTGGCTCGGGTGATGCCGACATCCTGAGCCGTACCAAGGTTCCAATTCAATAGGCTGAGTGCAGCACGGTCGCCACCTCGGTGCTTTAGTTCGGCCAGTGCCTGGCTGAATTTGGCGAATGACTGAGCTGCTGCATCGGCATCGTGTAGCAGTTCGGCTTGGTAGGTACCATGCATCTTGGCTAGAAAAGCCTGGAGAAACGGAATAGTACGTGCCGAGCGGTCGGGGCCGTCGCCGCTGGCAAACAATGCTTTTTCACTGCCCACGCGCAGCGTAGTTTCTAGCAGCACACTCCAGACTTTGTCGCGCGTTGCCGTAGGCAGCGCAAAGCTTACCCGGTCTACATCAAGCAGATTAGGATTGATGGACCCCGTGCGGCAAGCGTTTTCTTCAGCCGCCGGCTGAAAATCGACCCCAACTGCGTATACCGCATCGGTGGGACTAATGCTGAGCAGACTGTACACGGTGCCCGCGTACATTTCTCCGAATGGAAAGCCCTCTCCTACCTCGCTGCACGCTTGTAGTAGGGTCGTCAGGTTTTCAGACGTAAGCACTTCATACTTCACCATATAGGGCAATATGGCTAAGCCCCCATTGGCATCGTCGAGTCCAGCGGCTTGCTCGCTTAGCACGTCGAGACACTGCTGAAGCTGCACCGGCTGCCGTCGCGCTGCGAAGATGATGGCACTCGTGAGGTAGCCGCCGCTGTGCCGAAGGCTACCGCCCCGCGCATAAAACACCCGGTCAGGCGGGAAGAACCGCCTAAACTGACGCTGTGCAGCCGAACCGGGTACTAGCGGATTCAGACCATCCAGAAAAACCAGCTCGGCTGGGCTAAAACTGCCCTGTCCCAGCAGCACCCGCAGGCAGTAGCCAAACTCAACCGGGCCGGGCGGCGGCCCGGCCGTGGTAGTTACTTCGCGCGCGGCGTAGTTGCGCAGGTGCTGTAGCAGCACCTGCTTACGGCGGGCTAGGCGCTGGGCCGTGCTGTCGAGCGGGCCAGGCCGGAGCTTGGCGTAGGCCAAGTAGTGAGCCAGAGCCATGCTCACGCGAGCCGTGTACACGGCCAGTTGGCGCTGGCGAGCACTCAGCACGAGCTGGCCTCTAGTCGGCTCCGTAATACTGCCGGCCTGGGTAAGCCGACGGTCGAGGTCGAGCAGCACGCGGCGCGTCCAAGGGTGCTGGCGCTCCGCATTGTTATACTGCTCATTATTAATTTGCTGATATATACCCAGCTCAATATTTAGTGCCAGAGTGTCATTTTGCAAGGCATCAAGCTGGTGCACAAATGTGTATGAAGCTGTATCCGAGGCATTAAACCAAGGTTTGTAAATAAAGTCCTTTAGCCGGTCGGCATTGATAAGCAGGTGTGCTTTATTTTCTACATCGACGTAGCGGGAGGTCAGTACCGACCGTGGCTCTTTCACAATCTCATACGCCACATAGTCGGCCTGTTGCGTGTAACACTGCCACGCCCACCATCCCAGTCCCACCAGCAATATCGGCAGCAGCACCGCCGTGGCCAGCCGCCCTAGCCCGTAGCGAGCCACTAGCAGCGGCAGCCGCAACCGGCGGCGACTGGCTTCCAAAAACCGCGTCAGTACCGTATGCTGCGCGGCGGCGCGACCTTTATGCAGCGCAGTCGGTTGCTCATCTGACATTGCGTAGTAAGCCAGCCAACTAGCGCTCAGTTGCTTTTGCGCGTTCCACTGCGCAAATTGGCTATACGGCCCAATGGGCAGCAGGAAGCCACTCGTTTCGCCGTTAACTGCCCAGCGGTCAGCCTGCTGCAACAGGTCATGAGCGATGCGTACGTCTTGGGCTTCGCTGCCGGCCCACTCGGCTAGGTGCCGCCAGTTGCGAATCAGGCTTTCGTGCGTGATGTCGAGCACGGCATCAGGCGGCAGCACCTCCTGGTCGTGGCTTTCTTCCAATAAAAACGGCGACAAGAACGTAGTGCCTGCCTGCCGAAAGGGCCGCAAAATGTGACATACCACTGGCCAAGGCAGCGCTGGGTCATTCAGAATAGACGTAATCTCGGCCCCAGTCAGTCGGTTGCGCACTACACGCTGCCCATCGGTGCGCGTGAGCACCCGGAAGGTGCGCTCAATGACACTCTCAGCAGTACCCGCTGGTAAGGGTGGCTGAAAAGAAGCATTGTAAAGGCTATTCGCCTCGTAGTAAAGTTGGTTGGCGTGTGCATCGAGCACGTTGCGCAACGAGGGCTGCGCAAGCAAAAAGGTGCGCTGCACAGCCGAAAGACTAGCCTGCCACTGCTCAAAACGCACCTGGTCGGTAGCTGATAACTCATCGGCCAGCCCGCCCACCATCGCGTAGTGAATGAGGTCCATTTCCTCGCGCCCCTGGTCGGCGGCCAGCCAGATGCGGCGCAGCGCGTGCTGCAACACCGGCAGTTGGTCTTGGCCATAATGGATGTCATAAAGCAGGCGCTGCACCAACCGCTCGCTGATGCGATTGCCGCTCAGCAGAGCCGGCTCCTTAATCACTTCCACAAACTCGTGGCGCAGCAGCCGAGGCACAAAATACTGGCTGGTGCCAATCTGCTCAATCAGCCCCCGAAACTCGGCGCACTGCCCCACAAAGTCGGAGCGCATAGTGCAGACGATGTAAATGGGCAGATTTTGAGCCTGAGCCAACCGTGTAGTTTCGAGCAGCAGGTTCACCACCGTCTGGGCAGCCGTGCTGGGACCATCGTCAGCGTAGTTTTCGGGATTGGTAAAGAATTCCTCAAACTGGTCGACCACCACCAGCAGATTAGCGGCTTGCCGCTGATGCTGGCGCTGCTCGGCCACCGTAAGGCCGGCGGGTAGCGCATCGGGCGGGCACAGCGCCGACGCTTGGTAAAGCTGCACCAGCGCCGAAAACCCCTGTTCAAGTTCTGTTTCAATTGCTATAGCACTATTTTCTAAGCGAAGCGCCGATGCTAGGGCGCGGGCCATATTGCGTAGCGGGCTGCGCTCAGGCCGAAAGGTCGCCACCGCCCAACTGCTGTAGCGTCCACGCAGAAAGCCCGCCCGCACCTCAGGCAGTAGCCCCGCAAATACCAGCGACGACTTGCCATCGCCGGAGGCGCCCGTAATCATCACGAAGCGCTCGGCCGCCAGCAGCCCCAAGCATTTGGCTACGTGTTCTTCGCGACCACGAAAGTAAATCGCCTCCTCTTCCGTAAACGTGCGCAGCCCTGTGTAGGGGCAAATGGGCTCTTCCGGCCCAAATAGCGCGGGCTTGGCGTAGTCACAGGCATCCATCTACTGCCGGCTTATTTGTTGAAATACGCGCAGCACCTCCTCGCTAACGCCGAGATGCGGCTGAATGCAGGAAATGACCCGAGGCGCCTTAAAACCACGCATCCGGTTGTGCGCCGGGTCGTCTTCGCCCACAAACAAAATGGGCGTCGTAGAGCCAGCGCCGCCCACTAGCCGCCACACTTGCTTCACAAAGGGCAACGCCCAGTCGGCACTGTACTTAAAATACACGACGGCCAGCTTGCTCTTCGGAATATTGCGCACCGTGATGGCCTTGTATTCATCCTCACTATCGGGCTCAATAGTCAGCATTTCCAGCGGTATTTCGGCACTCAGCCTATCGGTGATGGCGTTGGCTTCCTCACTATCCATCTGGTTGTAGACAAAAAAGATATCATTCTCTTTTTCTACGCTCACTGGCTCTGGCACCGCTTGGATGAGCGTCTTGCGCAGGTCTTCGACCAATTGCATGGCATTGAGCGCGCTAGTAAATGTCGACCGTTCAGTCAGTTCGTTGCGGATGTCATTCACAAATGCCTTTTGCGCGGGTCGCACTGGCAGCGCCTCATCGGGGCAATACCAGATAAATTGTCGAAAATCGGCCTTACCCGCTGCGGTGCGGTGCGCCTCCTGGTAAGCATACATCGGAAACGAACACTCCTCATCGTCCTCGAAGCGACGGCCGAATTCATTGCCCAGCAGATGCACTGCACACGTTGCCGAAGCCAGCGCTTCCTGCGTGCGTGCCCGAAATTCGGCCTCATCCAGCGGACAGTCGGTGGCGGGCACTACGTGCAGACCCGCTTTTGCACACACCAGCGCCAACTCTTCACGGCGCGCTACCAGCTCCTTGGCTGTCCAAGCCAAGAATACCACTGGCCCAACGGGAGCAGCCGGTATTTCGGGCATCGCCAGCTTGGGCATGGCTGCTGGCTGCGGAACTGTGCTCACCGGAATAGTCGGCCGCACAGCCGCTATTAGCTCTTTAATAGCATTAGCGACCTTATTTATCTGATTGCGGTATAGCAAGCCCCCGGTATTTCGGGAATGCTCGTCATCCTCGGGGCGGAGTGGACGGTTCACCCCTAGCTCTTGGTACACAAAATCGATGGTGCGCAGTTGCCGGCCAAGTGTTCGTTCCAGCAGCTGCTCGTCTACCAAGTCCAGATTGTGAATGCGTACCGGCAAGATGCGGCTTCCCACGTTGCGACTGGGCAAGCGCAAGTCCAGTCCTAGCCGACTACGCTGTGCTTCCCGTAGAAACGGCATAAACTCGTGTTGCCAAGAAAAACGTTCGGTTTGGCAATACGTCTGCGAAATGAGTGGAATCAAAATAAACGAGCGCAGACGGTGTTCCAAGCTAGGCCCTACCAACTGGTTATCGCCCAAGCCATCGCGTACGTCTTTATCGAAGTATATCGTCAGACGCTCCTTCACCGTAGCCGCCAACTCATCCTGAAGTCGCGTCACAAACTCCGTTACCCAGCCATCGAAGAGGTTGTCATTGTGACGGTAGCTGATGAAAATATCATATTCAAATTCAGGGAGCAGCGCCGCCATCTTACAGATTAAACAGGCAGGCAATGATGAAAGAGGTTACCTGCTCATCCAAATATACTAGCTATGAATACTAAAATATAGCAAACCTGCTAACAGTATAATACTATCAAACTAAAAGCTGCGCAGTAATGCTCAGACACTAGAATACAAGAGAGGCAAGTATCAATTGTGTCAGCTTTTCACTGTGCTTACATATCCAAAACAAAAAGGGACGCACCTTGCGGTACGTCCCTCTCATCAAACTTGTTAAGAGCAATTAAGCCGCAGGCGTTTGCTTCTCGTCAGCCGGAGCGTCCAGCGTAGTAGCTTCAGCCTCGGTAGCCGAAACAGCGGGAGCTTCCTCAGCTACTACAGCAGCCGAAGTACCAGCTTCGTTGCCAGCAGTTTCAGCCTTGCCACCACGACGACGCGAACGACGGGTAGTAGTCGACTTAGCTTCGCTAGCGTTTTTAGCTTCGAGCAGGGTCTCGTTGAAGTCAACCAGCTCGATGATGCACATATCAGCGTTGTCACCCTGGCGGGTAGCGCTCAGCTTCAGAATGCGGGTATAGCCACCGGGGCGGGTAGCGATTTTCTCAGCCACCGTGCCAAACAGTTCTTTCAAGCTCTCCTTGTTTTGCAAGGTAGCGAATACCGTACGGCGCGAGTGCGTCGTGTCGTCCTTCGCCTTGGTCAGCAGCGGCTCGATGTACTGGCGCAAAGCTTTAGCTTTGGCAACCGTCGTGGTCACGCGCTTGTGGATAATCAGCGACGTAGCTATGTTCGACAGCATCGCGTGACGGTGGGCGGTAGTACGGCCCAGGTGGTTGATTTTTTTACCGTGTCTCATCGGACAAAATGGTTAAATGCTACGCTTGCGGAAAAGGACCACGGCGGGTCGCTAGAACCTCATTAGAACCCTAATCCCTAGGGCGTAGCGGGTTGAATAAAAAATGGGTATAAAAAATTGCTGGCCGCCAAGTCCTTTTTACAAGGATTCAGCAGCCAGCAAGGCAATCTAATTCTAGTCTTCGTCTAGGCGATACTTGCCGAGGTCCATACCGAAGTGCAGGCCTTTTTCTTCTACCAGGTTTTCCAACTCGGTGAGGCTCTTCTTACCGAAGTTGCGGAACTTCATCATGTCGGCCATGTCAAGCTGCACCAGCTCGCCCAAGGTCTTGATGTCGGCCGCTTTTAGGCAGTTGTAAGCACGTACCGAGAGGTCCATCTCGCCGAGCGAAGTCTTGAGGACTTTGCGCATAGCAAGGGTTTCTTCGTCGATAGGTTCAGCCACCGCGGGGCGGTTACCGCTCAACTGCATCGTGCTGTCCGAGAACAACATGAAGTGCTGAATAAGGATATTGGCCGCACCTTTCAGTGCTTCCTCGGGGTGAATCGAGCCGTCGGTCGAGATTTCAATCAGCAAACGCTCGTAGTCAGTTTTCTGCTCTACGCGCGTGTTTTCGATGCTGTATTTCACGTTCTTGATAGGCGTGTAAATAGCATCGATGGCAATTTGACCGAAAACCTGGTCGGCTGGCTTGTTCTCGTCGGCGGGCACGTAGCCACGGCCACGAGCTACCGTCAACTCAAACTCTAGCTCTTTGGCCGGGTCGAGGTTGCAGATAACCAGCTTAGGGTTCAGAATCTGGAAGCCAACGGCAAACTTGCCGATGTCACCAGCCGTGAAGCTGTCTTGCCCGCTGATGCGCACCGTAATCTTGTCCTCGATGGCGTCGCTGATTTTCTTGAAGCGCACCTGCTTGAGGTTCAGAATGATTTCGGACATGTCCTCAATCACCCCCTCAATCGTCGAGAATTCGTGCAGCACCGAAGTCGTGCGCACCGACGTAATGGCGAAGCCCTCCAGCGACGACAGCAGAATGCGACGCAGCGCGTTCCCAATCGTAACGCCGTAGCCCTTCTCCAGAGGCTTGAATTCAAACGAACCGGTGAAGTCGTCGGATTTCTCCATCACCACCTTCTCCGGCATTTGAAAAGCTAAGATTGACATATGTGGGGCAGTTAATTAGTGTAATACAGGAAAAGCAAGCCGAAGCTTGCCTCAAATTTGGGTAGCCAACCAAAACCACAAAAGGGTTATTTTCGTGCCCTAGCGCGCTAAAAAGCAGCAGCATAGCGGCACCGGCTTAGCACAAATGCGGCCCGAGCCAAGCCCGGGCCGCACCGAGTGCCAGTATTACTTCGAATACAATTCGACGATGAGCTGCTCCGTGATTTTCTCCGGGATAAGCTCACGCGACGGCATGTTGATGAATTTACCCACCATGTCTTTGCCGTCCCACTCCAGCCACGAGAACTGACGAGCGTTACGCACGGTCAGCGAAGTCGTGATGGCTTCGAGCGACTTCGACTTCTCACGTACGCCAACGAGGTCGCCGGGACGGAGTTTGTACGAAGGAATGTTTACTACTTCACCGTTTACCGTCACGTGCTTGTGCGATACCAGCTGACGAGCAGCGCGGCGCGTGCTAGCAATGCCAAGGCGGTAAACCACGTTGTCGAGACGCGACTCCAACAGGCCGAGCAGGTTCTCACCCGTGATGCCAGGGAGTACAGCAGCCTTGTGGAAGAGGTTTTCAAAGTATTTTTCCAATACACCGTACAGGTACTTTACTTTCTGCTTCTCCATCAGCTGAACAGCGTATTCCGACTGCTTCTTGCGACGGCCACGGCCGTGTTGGCCGGGGGGATAGTTCTTTTTGTTGAGCGCTTTGCTCGGACCGAAAATCGGCTCCGAAAAGCGACGGGCGATTTTGGCGGTAGGGCCAGTATAACGTGCCATGTGGTATTACTAACAGAAATGAAAAATCAAACGCGGCGACGCTTAGGCGGGCGGCAGCCGTTATGCGGCAGCGGCGTCACGTCGCGGATGGTCGTCACTTCAATGCCAATGTTGCCCAAAGCACGGATGGCCGACTCGCGGCCAGCACCCGGACCTTTTACAAAGATTTCGGCTTTGCGCATACCCAGGTCGTGGGCCACTTTACCGCAATCCGTAGCTGCCATTTGGGCAGCGTAAGGCGTGTTTTTCTTCGAGCCACGGAAACCCATTTTACCCGCCGAAGCCCAGGAAATAACCTGGCCGTTCGAGTTGGTTACCGAGATGATGATGTTGTTAAAGGAGGCGCGAATGTGGACTTGGCCCACCTGCTCCACCACGACAAGCCGCTTTTTGGC
>CAXUKA010000269.1:0-9071 GCA_964251335.1 uncultured Hymenobacter sp. | reverse complement strand
GTGCTGCACGGCGGCGCGGGTCAGGATGTGGTGCGCCCCGCCGATGCGCCCCGCGTCGATTTCAGCCAGGAAGCTAACGGGGAGCTAGACGTGCCCCGCCCCCGCACCAAAAAGGAAGAGCTGGAAAACTACGACCGATTGGAAGACGAGTAAGACAGTAAATGCGTAAAGTACTCATCTGAGCACTTTACGCATTTACTGTCTTACGCATTTACTATGCTTCTGCCAGCATTTCGAGCACTAGGTGTTCGGTAGGCGTAAGCTCGTCTTTATCGGCTGGGTCGGCATCGTGGCGGCGCAGGTATTCAATGAGTTTGCCGGAGTTGAATAATTCCACCACTTGCGGGTGAATGTAGTATTTCGAGCACACAGTGGGCGTGTTGCCGAGGTTAGTGGCGACTTCTTTTACCGCCTTACGGACGACTTTTTCGGGGGCCAGCTCGGGCTCATCGTGCAGCACGGCTTCGAGGCAGCTTACCATTTTCACGGTGCCGCCCCAGGTGCGGAAGTCCTTGGCCGATAGGGCTAAGCCGGTGTGCTGGTGCAAGTAGTCATTGACGTGGCCCGACTCCAGTGGGTGGCGATGGCCGTCGGGGCCGTAGAATTGGAACAGGTGCTGACCAGGAATTTCTTTGCACTTGCGCACCAAGCGCGCCAGCTTCTGGTCGTGCAGAGTTACGTCGTGCGGCACGCCTTTTTTGCCGATGAAGGAAAAGCGCAGGTCGGCTCCGTCGATTTTTACGTGCTTGTCGAGCAGGGTGCTGAGGCCGTAGCTCTGGTTTTTCTTGGCATACTCTTCATTGCCAATGCGAATGAAGGACTGGTCCATGAGTGTTAGTACCAGTGCCACCACTTTTTCACGGTCGAGGCCGGGGCGGTCAAGGTCTTTTTTGAATTGCTGGCGCAGCTCGCCCAGCTTCTCGCCGAAGGCCAGCAGACGCGAAAACTTGGTAAGCGAGCGGGCGGCATCCCAGGCTGGGTGGTAGCGGTATTGCTTGCGGCCGGCCACGTCATGGCCCGTTACCTGGAGGTGAAAATTGGGGTTGGGCGCAATCCAGACATCCGTCCAGGCGGGCGGAATCACGAAGCTATGGATGCGGGCCAGCGTTTTTTCATCCTTGATTTCGTGGCCTTTGGCATCAAAATACACAAACTCGCCTTTGTCCTTGCCGGGCTCGCGGCGCAGGCCGGGGCCGTGGTCGGTGGCGTAGCGCAGGCCGGCCAGCTCGGCCTGGCGGGCGGGGTCTTTGTAGAGTTCGTGGGCGGCGAGGTCGGGCAGCGGGGCGAGCTTCTTTTTACGGGTTTTGGGGCGGGGAGCGGCGTGTGTGGCGGTGGGCATGGAAGCGTAGGTTTAGAGCTGCCTTGTACGCTAATCAGCCGAAAACGGCGGGTTACGGGGGTTAATCCGGCCTTCATTTCCCGGCCCCGCCGTAGGTTTGCCCAATGGAGTTAGGCCAATTGTTTTCGGATGCCCTTGAGTGGGCCGATGCGCTCACCACGCGCACGGCGGCCCGTTTGGGGCGGTTGCGGCCCCTGCACCTCGACGTATACCGCAGCTACGGCACGCCGCACCGCTTCTACCTCAAGGGCCGCCTGCTAGCCGACCGTGGCCTCACGCCCCAAACCGAGGCCGACTCGCCATGGCGCAATTTCCAGGCCATGTACCGGCGCTTTAATAGCCGCGAAATACCTGGTGCCCAGATACTCGTAACGCTACCCGGTGGCCTTGACGCCTACGTTACTACCGACAAGGGCGGCTACTACACCCTGGCCCTCGACCCACCCCAACTACCCCAGCCCACCGATTACCTCTGGTACCCGGTGCCGGTGCAGCTGAGTGAGCTACCACGTCGCTTCCGGGGGCTGCACGGGGTCGTGAAGGGCACGGCGCAGGTGCTTATTCCGCCGCCCACGGCCGAGTTTGGGGTAATTTCTGACCTCGACGACACGGTTATCGTGACCCGCGCCACGCATATTTTGCGGATGCTGAAGACGGTGCTTTTTCGCAATGCCTTCTCGCATGAGCCGCTGGCGGGGGTGGCGGCCTTCTACCAAGCTTTGCAGCGCGGGCTGAGCGGCCAACCCGATAATCCATTTTTTTACGTCAGCTCCTCGCCCTGGAATTTGTACGACGTGCTGGAGGACTTTCTGCGGCTGCGCGGTATCCCGCTGGGACCAATGCTGCTGCGCGACTCCTTGCTAAGCGGCCCCAAGCCCCTACCAGGCGAAGATAACGGCGACTCCGACTCGCTGCACCACGGCCACAAGCTGCGCGAAATCAAGCAGTTGCTAGACACGTATCCGCACTTACCCTTCATCTTATTAGGCGATAGCGGGCAGCACGATGCTGACATCTACGCTGAAGTGGTGCGCCAGCGGCCGGGGCAAATCAAAGTTATTTATATCCGCGACGTGGGCTTGCCTACCCGTTTGGAGCTGGTGAAGCCGGTGGCGCTGGCACTACAAGAAGAATTCAGCGTGGAAATGCTGGTGGTACCCGATTTTCTAACGGCCGCAAAGCACGCGGCGAGTTTGGGCCTGATTACGGCCGACGGATTAGCGCAGGTAGCGGCGGCGAGCCAGTAGCGCGAAGCTTCCGCTTCGCGCACGAGCGCAGCGAGTATCCAACGCTTGCCGAGTTTTAGAAGCAACCTACAGCCAATCCAAGGTCGGCGTAGAGACGCAAATTTTGAGTCTAATCGTTGCTAAATAACGCTGCTGAATAACGCAAGACGCAAAATATTGCGTCTCTACGCCACACTGACGGTGAAACCACGCTAACGTAGCTACTCGCTGCACTCGTTACGCGAAGCAGAGCTTCGCACTACTGCTTGGCGGCGACCCACCCGCCGCCGAACTTTGCAGCCCGACCTACTTCAACCTCCCACCTTGGCCCAATCCGTACAAACCCTTCTTCCTTCCTGGCGCACGGTGCTGCGCGTGAGCCTGCAAACGGTAGCGGCGCTGTTTTTACTGTCGGTGGCCTGGGTGCTGGTGTACCGCTGGGTGCCGCCGCCCGCCACCTGGCTCATGCTCGACCGCCGTGCCCACGCCCCGGTGGGCCTGGGTTACATCGGTATTCAGGCCGACCCGCGCCACGCCAACTACCGCTTCTGCACCCTCGATGAGGTAGCGCCCAGCATCCCGCTGGCCGTGGTGGCCGCCGAAGACCAACGCTTCCTCATTCACCACGGCTTCGACCTCGATGGCATGTGGAGCGCCGCCAAGTACAACTGGAACCGCGCCGAGGGCAAGCCCGTACGCGGCGGCTCCACCATTTCGCAGCAGGTAGCCAAAAACGTATTCCTCTGGCAGGGCCGCTCCTACATCCGCAAGGCGGCCGAGGCCTACTTCACCATGCTCATCGAGACGCTTTGGAGCAAGCGCCGCATCATGGAAATGTATCTGAGCGTGGCCGAAATGGGCGACTGCACCTTTGGCGTGGAAGCCGCCAGCCAGCGGTATTTCCATAAGCCGGCCCGCCAGCTCAGCGCGCCCGAAGCAGCCCTGCTGGCCGGCGTGCTGCCCAACCCGCTGCGCTTTCGGGCGGGGCAGCCGGGGCCGCAGGCGCGGGCCAAGCAGCTGCGCGTGCTGCGCGCCATGCGGGCGCTGGGCGGCACGGCCTATGTGTCTACTTTGTTGAATAAGTAAGTTGCCGCTTGGCAACTATTTACGTTGGTCATGCATACCGAAGGGAAGCATCTCACTTAGCGCAGCAATCCCTTGCGTTAGCAGCTATGTGAGCCAGATGCTTGCCTTCGGTCTACATGACACACTTAGCACTTTAGTAGTTTCTTAATTTATACTTGACTTATTTTGAAATATCTACTCATCTTAGCTGCAAGTCTCGCCTTAAGCTTCACCAGCTTCGCCACGCCCCCGCCGACCAGCCCGACCGCCGCCCGCCAAGCTATTGCCAAGGTACTAACTACCCAAACAGCCGCCTGGAATAAAGGCGATATTCCCGGCTTCATGGCCGGCTACTGGCACTCCGACTCGCTGGTGTTCATCGGCAAAAAAGGGTTGACTTATGGCTGGCAGCCTACCCTCGATAATTACCGCAAGAACTACCCCGATGCCACCCAGATGGGCCAGCTCGATTTTAGCAATCTGCACATCACACCGCTCTCGGCCGATGTGGCGCAGGTAGTGGGCCGCTGGCACCTGGCCCGGCCGGGCGCGGCGACTGGCGACTTGCAGGGTCATTTTCTGCTGATTTTCCGGCGCATTGGCGGGCAATGGGTTATTGTGGCCGACCATTCGAGCTAGGCATAACTCATTTATTTCGCTGCCAGCTATGGAGATTCACGGCCTATTAACCGAGCTAAGGCGCTTTTTGCGCGAGACTTTTGCCGCCGTAGATGGGTGGTTTGACCAGCCGGCTGACCTACGCGCCTACCAGCCGGCCGATGGCGGCTGGACAATTGACGAAGTGCTTATTCATATTGGGCTGACCAATCATTATCTACTCATTCTCATTGAGAAAGGCACTGCCAAAGCCTTACAAAACACCCGTGGTCTGGATTTAGCTGCTGAGCTAGCCACCTATCAATTTCCTCGCGAAGAGCTGGCCGCCATCGGCGTGCTACACGCCTTCGACTGGGTGCGCCCCGACCACATGGAGCCGCGCAACTTCCCCAAGCCATTGCCCGAAGTGCGTCAGCAGCTGCACGCGCAGCTAGCTCAAACGCTAGCTTGTCTTGACCGGCTGCCTAATGGCGAAGGGCTGCTCTGCCAGACAACTATGACAGTCAATAATTTAGGCAAAATAAATGTGTATGAGTATAGTTATTTTCTAACTCAGCATGCCCACCGCCACCTCACCCAGATGCAGGATAACGCGGTGGAGTTTGCAGAAGCCCAGGCCTCTGTAGCTTAGCCACCCTGAGCGCAAAAACTATTCGGCACGCCTACTATTTTTCATCTTGCTTTTCGTATATTTGTCTCATCATTAGACCCTCAGTTTTACGATTATGAAAAAGACGACTGCGTTCTCATCGTTGCTGCTACTGGGCGGCCTTGGCTTTCTCACGGCCCAGCTGGCCAGCCTGAACCTAACTTTTTCGCTTCGAGGCGAAGAAGACCATCACTATCTGTAGACCTGCATTTTATCCCACCCTTTTGGTAGTAAAGCCTCGCCCTCGGCGGGGCTTTTTGCGTATGCATCGGGCCACGGTGCCGACATTTGCCGGCCCACATTTTTTCTTTCACCAGCTCGCCCGGCTTCCGGGCCGGCGGCTACAATCGACTTCCTTCGTGACGCTCGACACCAACCAACAGCAGGTCAGCTACATCATCGGCCGCGACCTGGCCCGCAATTTCGCCCAGCAAGGCCTGGAGCTAGACATCGACGTGCTGGCCGTAGCCCTCAAAGAAGGCCTCGCCGGCCAGCCCAGCCAGCTCACCCAGGAGCAGATGCAGGCCGCCATGCAACAGCTGCAAGAGCAGCTCGGCGGCGGCGAAGAAGATGACGACGACGATACCCAAGACCCCAACACCATGAGCAACAACAAAGCGGAAGGCGAAGCTTTCCTGGCCGAAAACGCCAACAAGCCCGGCGTAACTACCCTGCCCAGCGGCCTGCAATACGAGGTGCTGACCGAAGGCACCGGCCCCAAAGCTGGCCCGCGCTCGTCGGTGACGACGCACTACCACGGCACCCTCATCAACGGCAACGTATTTGACAGCAGCTACCAGCGCGGCCAGCCAGCCACGTTCGGCGTAAACCAGGTAATCGCGGGCTGGACGGAGGCTCTGCAACTGATGCCCGAAGGCTCGAAGTGGCGCCTCTACATCCCGTCGGACCTCGCCTACGGCAAGCGCGGCGCAGGCCGCGACATCGGCCCCGACTCGGCGCTGATTTTCGATGTGGAATTGCTGAAAGTAAACAACTAAGCGGCCATGTCGCCGGAGGAGTCATTGCCTAATTTGCCCGTGCCGCCGACCCCGGCCACCGTGCCTGCCCCCACCTGGGTGCACAGCAGCACGGCCGGCGTGCGTCCCATCGAGCAGCCAGTAGCTCCTTCATCCTTTGCTGAAACTCCGCTACCGGAGGCCGTTGTGCCTCCGGTAGTTGAGTGGCCTACTCCCCCACCGCCATTAGTACCGCTGCCCACCGTGCAAAGCGCCGATGGCCGCCTGGTGCTCACCGATAACTCGCTGACTGTGCTTGGGCAAACCTTCGGGCTGCGCGAGCTAGAGCGGGCCGAGGTGCAGCACGTGCACTGGGTATTGTGGGTGCTGCTGGGCGGCATGGGATTGGCGATAGTGCTTATCGCTTTTCTGCAAAACTGGCTGCACACTGGCCCCGCTATGCTGGGCATGGCCGCTACGGCGCTATTGCTGGCCTATGGGCAGCGTGGCACCAACCGGCTGCGCTTGTGGCTGCTAGGCCGCTCACCGGGCCACTTTGCCCTGCCGGGTGACTTGGCTGGCTGGCAGCGCCTCGTGAGCGAAACCAACCGCCGCGTGGTGCGTGCCCATGACCGGGCAGCGGCTGAGGCCGCTTATTTGTTGGCACTGGCTGAGGCCGAGCGGGCGAGCCGACAGGCGCAAGCCGCGCCGCCCGATACTTCTGCTACCTTTCCTGCCTCATTCGCGTAAGAGCCGCTTGTAACAAAGACGATACGCTGTGCGATACACGCTGGGCTGTGGCCTGCGCGGCATTCGTGTCACTGCATCGATTCCGTTCACCAACACGGGCGGGGGCAAGCCCCGCATCCTACGCCCTCGCCGCATTTCTACTACCGAACCGTTTTTTATGAGTTCCAAACACTCCCACACCGCCATATCCGGGGCCGGGCTGCTTATTGCGCTCGGCATTATCTATGGCGATATCGGTACCTCGCCGCTCTACGTGATGTCGTCCATCTTGAAGAGCGGGCAGACGCCGGGGCTAATCGACCCGCTGCTGGTGCTAGGTGGCATCTCGTGCGTTATCTGGACGCTCACGCTCCAAACCACCGTCAAGTATGTGCTACTCACTCTCAATGCCGATAATAACGGCGAAGGCGGCATTTTCTCGCTCTACGCCCTGGTGCGGCGGCGGGGGGGATGGCTATCGGTGGTGGCCATTATTGGGGGGGCTTCCTTGCTGGCCGATGGTGTGATTACGCCACCTATTTCGGTTTCATCGGCTATTGAGGGACTTAAAGCGGTATACCCGGCGCTCACACAGAACTACGTGGTGGGCATCGTTATTGGCATTATCGCGGGGCTTTTCCTATTGCAAAGCTTTGGTACTCAGATTGTGGGCAAGGCATTCGGGCCGATTATGTTCTTGTGGTTTACGATGCTGGGCGTGCTGGGAGCCGTGTGGGTGGCCCACAACCCGGTTATTCTCAAGGCTCTGAACCCTTATTACGCCTACAAGCTGCTGACACAGTACCCGAGCGGCTTTTGGCTGCTGGGCTCGGTATTCCTTTGCACCACTGGGGCTGAGGCATTGTACTCCGACCTGGGCCACTGCGGCAAAGGCAACATCCGCATCAGCTGGACCTTCGTTAAAACTACCCTGTTGCTCAACTATCTGGGCCAGGGCGCGTGGCTGCTGGCCCACCAAGGCGAGCAGATTGGTGAGAAAAACCCCTTCTATGCCCTCATGCCCGAATGGTTTTTGCTCTTCGGTATTGGGCTGGCTACGGTGGCAGCAGTTATTGCCTCGCAGGCGCTCATTACGGGCTCGTTTACGCTGGTGGCCGAGGCTATCCGCCTGAATATGTGGCCTAAAGTGCGCCTCAACTACCCCACCGACGTGAAGGGACAGCTCTTCGTACCGAGCATGAACCGGCTGCTGCTACTGGGTTGCATCGGGGTAGTGCTGTACTTCCGCGAGTCAAGCGAAATGGAAGCGGCCTATGGCCTAGCCATCACGCTTACTATGCTGATGACCACTGTCTTGCTTACAATATGGCTCTGGAAAATCAAGCACGTATCATTGCCGCTGGTGGCACTCTTTGTGGTGGTGTATGGGCTGATTGAGGGGTCATTTCTGGTGGCTAACCTGCTGAAGTTTCCGAAGGGTGGCTACGTGTCGCTGGCCATCGCGGCGGCCCTCATGGGCGTGATGTACGTGTGGCTGAAGTCGTACTACATCAAGCGCCGCCTCACCGACTTTGTGAAGATGGAGCCCTATATCGAACCGCTCAAGCAGCTCAGTAATGACGAGTCGATTGGCAAGTACGCCACTCACCTGGTGTTTCTGACCTCGGCCGAGCGCCCGAGCGAGATTGAGCAGAAAATCATCTACTCCATCTTCCAGAAGCGCCCCAAACGGGCTGATATCTACTGGTTTATCCACGTCGATACTACCGACGAGCCGTACACCATGGAGTACAAGGTGACCGAGCTGGCCCCCGACGACGTTTTCCGTATCAACTTCCGCCTGGGCTTCCGGGTGCAGCAGCGCATCAACCTATTTTTCCGCAAAGTAGTAGAGGACCTGGTGCGCAACAAGGAGGTGGATATTACCTCGCGCTACGCTTCGCTCAGCAAGCAGCACGTGGTGGGTGACTTCCGCTTCGTGGTGCTGGAGAAGTACTTATCTATCGAAAACGACTTCCCCACCATGGAGAAGCTCGTGATGCAGGCGTATTTCTACATCAAACAGTTCATCTCGGGCGAGGCCCAGTACTTCGGGCTGGATACTTCGTCGGTGAAGGTCGAGAAGGTGCCGCTGGTAATCGCGCCGGTGCGCGAGGTGGCGCTGACGCGGGTAAAGTAAAGATTTTAAGCGGGTGTGGGCGATTCATCCACGTTCGCAAAGTATCAAAAAGGCCTGTTTGCGGATAGCAAACAGGCCTTTTTTGGTGTTGGACGAAGATATAACGTCTCGTTGTATTAACTCGCCCAACGCGGAGACGCAAAATATTTTGTCTCTACAGCGACCCAATCCGAATAACCGGCTTAATCGTCAGCCCCTTTTCCGAGTCCTCGGCGGCCTGATTTATCTGGTCAAACTCGTAGAATTTAATGAGCTTATCAAACGGAAACAATCTGCGCTGATACAGTTCGACCATGCGCGGGATGAACACGCTCGGCACGCTGTCGCCCTCGATGATGCCCTTCACCGT
>CAXUKA010000268.1:0-9088 GCA_964251335.1 uncultured Hymenobacter sp. | reverse complement strand
CGCTTCGGGGCTGAGGTGGAGCAAAGCCTGATAAAAATCGCTGAGTCGGTGGGCGCCAAGGGCACCATCTACTACCAGGATACGCCGCTGGGCACCGCCCACGCCATCTTGTGCGCCAAAGACTCGCTGAGCGGCCCGCTGGTGGTGGCTTTTGCCGATACGCTGTTCAAGGCTGATTTTACGCTCGATAGCTCGGTACCTGGCACTATCTGGGTGCAAAAAGTAGAAGACCCCAAGCCTTTCGGCGTTGTGAAGCTGAACGAGCAAGGCCAGATTACGGATTTCGTAGAAAAGCCCGAAACCTTCGTGTCGGACCTCGCTATTATCGGCATCTACTACTTCCAGGACGGTGAGTATCTGCGCGATGAGCTGCAATACCTGCTCGACAACGACATCAAGGACAAAGGCGAGTACCAGCTCACCAATGCCCTCGAAAACATGAAGAACAAGGGCACCATCTTCGTGCCCGGCCAGGTAACGGAGTGGCTCGACTGCGGCAACAAAGACGCGACCGTATTCACCAACCAGCGCTACCTCGAATACCTGAAAGAGCGCGGCGAGAAACTGGTAGCTGACTCGGCCAAAATTACCAACTCGGTGATTATCGAGCCGGTGTACATCGGTGAGAATGCCGTGATTACCAACTCGGTAGTTGGCCCGCACGTGAGCGTGGGCGACAAGTCCGACGTGCGCGACTCGCGTTTGTCGAACTCTATTGTGCAAACGTCAGCCACAGTGCTGAACGCGACAATTACCAACTCGATGATTGGCAACTTCGCCAGCGTGAGTAGCAAAGCCGCTGACCTGAGCGTGGGCGATTATAACGTGCTGCGCGTGTGATTATTTAGTGACTTCTGACGTTATCGGCGACGTGGTTCCTCAATGGGGCCGCGTCGTTCGTCTTTATTCCCCCTTACTTTCGTGAAGCAGGCCATAGCCTGCGCGAAATAGTGTATGCGTCAAGTAGTTGTTAGTCTGTTGGTTTTGTCATTGCTTGGTTCGGCTAATGCTGGCTGGGCGCAGGGCCGCAATCCGTCGGCCGATAGCGCGGCCATCATTCGCAAGCCCACTAAGCTGAGCCGCCAAGAGCGGCGCGAGTTGGAGCGCCGGGCCGCCGAGGCTGAAAAGCAGCGTGCCGCCGCCCCAGTGCTTTCGCCTAAAGACCGCGAAGTGAGCGAAGCGCTATTCGTGGACGGCGTGAAGTACATCACGCTCGAAGACTACCCTAAAGCCCTCGACCGACTGCTGAAAGCTTATGCCCTGAGCCCCAACAACGCGGCCGTCAACTACAAGCTGGCCGAGGCCAACCTGCTGAGCGGCAACCTGCGCGATGCGACGAACTACGCACAAGCGGCCGTGCAACTCGACCCTAAAAACGCTTATTACTACTTGTTGCTGGCCCAAACCCAGGCCAACCAGAAGCAATATGATGCGGCCACTTCGACCTACGCCACGCTGGTGCGCGAGGTGCCTGGAACGGGTAACTATCTGTTTCAGCTAGCCGACCTCTACCTGGCTCAAAACAAGCTACCCGAGGCCTTGGCGACCCTGGAAAAAGCTCAGCAGCAGTTTGGCGACCTCGACGAGATTTCTTTCAAAAAGCAGCAGATTTATCTCAAGCAAAATAACCTGCCGCTGGCGCTGAAAGAGGGTGATAACCTCATCGCAGCCAACCCAACCGAGCCGCGCTATGTGCTGGCCCAGGCCGAGATGTACGCTGCCAACAACCGCCTGCCCGATGCCATTCGGGTGGCCGAACAGGCCCTGCGCCTTGACCCCGGCAATGCCCAGGCCCACCTGATACTGGCCGAAGTGTACCGCCAGCAACAGCAGCTGCCAGAATCGGAAAAGCAGCTCAAGCTAGCTTTCGAAAACCCATCGCTTGACATCGACCAAGCGGTGCGCATTTTGGTGGGATACCTCAAGCAATTGCCTGACCCCAAGCTAAATGCCGTGGCCCTAGACTTGGCTGCCGCTACTGTGCGCAGTCACCCTAAAGAAGCCAAAGCCTACAGCGTGGCCGGCGACGTGCAAACCCTGACCGGCAAGAAGCGCGAGGCCCGCGATACTTACCTGAAAGCCCTGCGCTACGACAACTCGAAGTACCAGCTCTGGCAGCAAGTGGTGCTGCTCGATGCCGAACTGAATCAGTCAGATTCTCTGTTGGTGCACAGCGATAAAGCGCTGGAGTTATTCCCTAATCAGGCGCAGCTGTGGTTTTTTAACGGCATTGGGCACTCGCTCAAGCATCAGCCTAAGCAAGCGGTGGCGGCCTTGGAGCACGGCCGCAAACTGGCCAGCGCCAACCTCGAATTACAGGCCCAATTTGATGTGCAGCTGGGCGATGCGTACCATGAGCTGAAAGATAATGTGAAGTCGGACGCAGCGTATGATGCAGCCTTGTCGGCCGACCCCAACAACTACGGCGCGCTCAACAACTACAGCTACTACCTGAGCTTGCGCGGCGAGAAGCTCGACAAGGCCAAAGAGATGTCGGGTCGCACTGTGAAGCAGTTTCCCGACAACGATACTTACCTCGACACGTATGCCTGGGTGCTGTATAAGCTGAAGGATTATGCCGGGGCCCGCGAAAACCTCGAGCACGCCCTCAAAACCACCAAGGACGCGGCCGTGATAGAGCACTACGGCGACGTATTGTGGCAGCTGGGACAGCACCCGCAGGCCGTGGCCGAATGGCAGCGCGCCCGCAAGGCCGGCCCCGGCGCATCGCCGCTGCTCGACCGCAAAATCAAAGACCAAAAGCTGTATGAATAAATCTGCTCTCGTGCTGGCCGCCCTGGCGCTGGCTAGCTGCCACCGCGTCCCGTCCTCGTCGGGCAAGCTGGGGCCGGGCACCTCCACCGCCGCAAAGGCCGTGACCACGCCGGCCGGCGTAAAAACTACCAACACTAACTTCCAGTACCTCAGCGGCAGGGGCAAAGTCCACTTCACGCGGGGCACCGTCGACCAGACGGCCAACTTCAACCTGCGGGTGCGGCGCGACTCGGCCATCTGGCTGTCGGGCTCGCTCATTGGCATCGAGGGCGTGCGCGCCCTGCTCACGCCCGACTCGGTGCGCGTGGTTAATCGGTTGGAAAAAAGCTACTTTGCCGGCGACTATGCGTATTTGAGCCAGCTGCTGGGCGTGCCCGTGAGCTACCAGCAGGTGCAGGCCATTATGCTCGGCGACTACCAGGCCGCACCAAAAGGCGCGCTGCCCGTGGTGAAAGCCGAGGGTGAAAACCAGTCCGTTACCTATCCGCAGGCCCCGCTGATAATAGAGCAGCTAGTGAGCAATGCCACCGGCCGCCTACAGCAGCTGAAGGTGAGCGAGAGTGCCGCCCAGCGCAGCCTAACCGTGGGATATGCCGATTTTCAGAAGCCCAGCGGCACCGAACTTCCTTTTGCCTTCACGACCAATGTGCTGGGCCAGCAGGGCGGCAACTCTACCACTACGGCCACCCTCAGCTACCAGAAGGTTGAGGTTGGTTCGGGGCACCTGGATTTTCCGTTTAGCATCCCGAAAGGATATAAAAAGGAAACCCGGTTGAAGAAGTAACGCAATTGCTCAAGCATAAAAAGAGCCGGCTGTCTCTAGGGGAGGTAGCCGGCTCTTTTATGTTGCTGGTATGATGGTTGGGTTCTTTTTTAGCGTGCTGCTGGCTAGGTGTTTACCTTGAAATAGTCCTCCATGATAGTATGCACTTTGGCTGCCGTGAGCGGCTTGGTAACGAAGCCACTCACGGTGGCCAGCTGCTGCACGCGCTGCACATCGCGGGGGTGCAGCGAGGTAGTGAGCATCACAATGACGATGGCTTTCTGGGTAGCCAGCGGCGACTGCTGGTAAGCTTCCAGAAACTGGATGCCGTTCATGCCGGGCATGTTCACGTCGAGCAATATCAGGCGGGGGCAGGTGGCGGTGAGGGGCTGGCACTGCTGGGCCAGCAGGTCGAGGGCCTCGCGGCCATCTTGCGCCACCAGGATGTGGTCGGTTACGGAAAGCCGCTGGAGCAGCAGGCGATTGAGGTAATTTGTCGTGGGGTCGTCGTCTACGAGCAGCACGGCAGGCAGCTTAGTCATCAACACAAAAGGCTAGAGCGTGGTGGCAGCTACACTGCGCGAAACTTCATACGTATTTCAGCGGCGGAAGTACACCGAAAAAGTAGAGCCTACGCCCAGAGTGCTCGTTACCAATATCTTGCCGCCCGCATTCTCGGCAATTTTCTTCACCATATAGAGCCCAATGCCCGAGCCCTCGATGCCGACGTGGAAGCGGCGGAACATCGTGAATAGCTCGGCCTGCTGGCTAGCATCCAGCCCCAGGCCGTTGTCCTGCACACTTAGCACATTGTAGCCATCCTCCTGCCGGCAATAGATGCGTACTTTGGCTGGCCGGGCCGGGTCGCGGTATTTGATGGCGTTGCTGAGTAGGTTATACACCACCGAGCGCAGGTTTTTGGGCGTGAAGGCGATGGTGGGGCAGGCGGCTACATCTATGTCCAGTTGAGTGCCGCTGGCTTCCAGCAGCGGCTGAAGGTCGAGGCGCACCTCTTCGACAATGGTGGCCAGCTCGACCGGCGTAGTGGACTGGGCGTGCTCTTTTTGCAGCTTGGTCACGTCGCTCAGGTAGTTGAGCGTGCGCTGGAAGCGCTCGATGGAATCCTGCATCATGGCCAGCAGGGGAGCCACGCCTTCGGCCAATTCACCTTGGGTGGGCAACTGGTCTTGTAAGGCGTGGGCCAGGCCTTCGATATTGGTAATGGGCGCTTTCAGGTCGTGCGAGGCCGTATAAATGAAGTTGTCGAGGTCCACGTTGGTGCGGCGCAGCTGCTCGTTGCTGGTTTTTAGCTCGGCATTCAGGGTCTGGGCCTGGTCGCGGGCGGTGCGCAGGTTGGTGGTGAGGCGCTGCAAGGCTTGCTCGGCCTGCTTTTGCTCGTGAATGTCGAATACCGTGCCCACGAAGCCATCAAACTGCCCATTCCGGTTGAAGCGCGGCTGGCCCGAATCGATGGCCCAACGGTAGCGCCCATCGTGGCGGCGCAGGCGATAAAGCACACTAAAGGGAGATTGCTGGGCGCTGGCGTCGAGAAATAGCTGGTGGGTGGCGGGCACATCATCGGGGTGTGCCGCATCGAGCCAGCCCATTCCCAGGCCCTCGGCCTCGGTCTGGCCGGTGTAGTCGTACCATTGCTGGTTGAGATAGATGCACTGCCCGTCGGCATCGGTCAGCCAAATCATGGCGGGCACGCTGTCGGCCATGCGGCGCAGGTACTGCTCGCTTTTTTCCACCACGCGCCGCGCCCGCACTTGGTCGGTTACCTCGTAGGCAAAGACCAGAATACCATCGACAACGCCCCCCTTGTTGCGGCGGGCCTGGTAGGTGAAGGTGAAGAAGCACTCCTCCGATAGGTCGTCGGAGTAGCGGCTCATGTCAATCGGTACTTCCTGAAAAATAGCTGTTTCGCCAGTTTGATACACTTGCTGCAAGCTGGCCAGCGTGGAGGTGCCAGCCAGCTCTGGCAGGGCTTCGAGCAGCGGGCGACCCAGTAGCGCGCGGCCCGCAAAAATGCGCTGGTAGCTGGGGTTCACAAACTCATGCACATACTCGGGGCCTGCGTAGATGCAAATAGCGGCCGGGGCTTCCAGAAACAACGTGTGCAGCAGCTTGCGCTGCTGCTCGGTTTCCTGCTGGGCCTCTACCTGCGCCGTAATGTCGAGCACCAGGGTATAGATGCCTTTGACCTCACCGCCTTGTACATCAGGCACGTAGTTGGTGCGAATGTATTTGGTAAACCCATCGCGGTAAGGCATTCGCGCCTCAAACTCCAGCCGCTCACCGGCCAGCGCCCGCTTAATGTAGCCTTGCACATTGCCATAAGCGGTATCGCCTATTAGCTCGCGCACGGTATGGCCCAGCAATGCTTCAGTTTTCTGGCCAAACCAAGCCTCGTAGCCATAGTTGGCAAATTGATACTTTTCTTCCTGGTCGAGGTAGCCAAGGAGCACCGGTAGGGCATCGGTCAGCATCTGAAGCTGCCGGGCCGAAGCCTCGCTAGTCTGCCGCGCTTTTACCTGCTCGCTAATGTCGGTGGCTACGGCCGCCACGGCCGTTACCTGCCCTTGGGCATCGCGCAAAGGCTGATATACAAAGTTGACGTATATGGTCGTCAAATTGCCTTGGTGCAGCACGCGGAGCGGTAGCTCCTGGGCCACGTAGGGCGTGCCCGTGCGCATGACATTGCTAAGAAGCTTGTCGAAGCCCTGACCGTTAAACTCGGGCATGGCTTCGTGCAAGGGCCTGCCCAGTACCTGCTCGGCGGTGCGCCCCCAAATGGCTTGCAGGCCGGGGTTGCACACCTCCACCACGTGGTCGGGGCCGGCAAATACGCCTATTGCCACCGGGGCCTGCTCAAACACACGCTGCAACACCTGCTGCTGCGCCTCGTGTTGCTGGCGCGCCCGCACCCGCTCGGTCACTTCATAGGCAAAAACCGAGATGCCCGCCGGCTGGTCGCCTTCCTGAAACGCCTGGTAGGTGAAGTCAAAATATACCTCACGCGGTGGCTGGCCGTTGGCCTGCGTAATAAGCAAGCGGTATTCGTAGCCAAAGTGCGTTTCGCCGGTCTGGTACACTTGGTCGAGCAGAGCCACAAAGCCGTACTCCACAGCTTCGGGCTGAAGCTCGGCGATGGTGCGGCCCATTTGTAGGCGGGCCGGAAACAGCTGCTGGTAAGCTGGGTTGCAGTAATCGAGCCGGTGTTCGGGGCCGCGCAAAATGGCCACGGCCGCCGGCGTTTGCTCAAAAATGCGGTAGTAGGTTTCGCGCTGCGTAGCCAGCTGTTTGGCCGCCGCCAGGGCTTCGGCCTGGGCAGCCTCGGCCCGCTGGCGGCTCAGTACACGGTCGGTTACATCCAGCACAAAGGCCAGTATTTCAGAAGTTTGCTTCTGGCTATTGAGCAGCGGCTGATAAATAAAATCGACGTAGCGCTGCTTGAGCTGGCCGGTGTGCAGGTCGTAGAGCTTAATGGGCGTTTCGAGGCCCGTAGCAGGCTGGCCGGTGGCGTGCACCTGGTCGAGCAAATTTAGAAAATCCTGCTCCACCAACTCGGGCGCGGTGCCGGCCACCGTCAGGCCCACTTGGGTACGGTTGCCCGACAGCCACTGGTAGGTGTTGTTAAAGAATTTGTAGCGGTGGTCGGCTCCCTCAAGCGTAGCCACAGCGGCCGGCACCTGCTCCAATATCAGTTGCAACTGCTGCTCTTGGTCTTGCAGCTGTTCGCGCTGGATTTCAGTTTCTTCCAGGGCATCGGCCAGGGCTTGGGTGCGTTGCCGCACGCGGGCTTCCAGCTCTTGGTTTAGCAGGCGCAGCTCAGTTTGGGTAGTTAACAGCTCCAGGTTAGTGCCGTTGATTTCCTCATTGGCCGTCAATAACTCTTCGTTGGTGGCGGCCAGCTCCTCATTTGTGACGGCCAGCTCTTCGTTGAGCTGATTGGTGTGCTCTTCTTGCGCCGCCACCTGCTGGCGGGCTTGTACTTGCGCCGTTACATCGTAGGCAAAAACGAAAATACCGTCAATTGCTTGCTGTTCGTTGCGCCGGGCTTGATAGATGAAGTTGTAATAGCGTTTTTCCAGCTCCTGAATGCCTTCGTTGTGATGGTCAAGCTGCACCAGCATCTCGTTGGCGTAGAAGGTTTCGCCCGTCTGGTACACCTTATCGAGCAAGCCAAAAATAGGCTGGCCCGTCAGCTCGGGCATGGCCTCGGCAATGGGCTTACCCACGATAGGCCGGTCGCCCACCAGCGCTTGGTAGGGCGGGTTCACAAACTCGAACGTGTGCTGCGGCCCGTCGAAAATGCAAATCATGGCCGGGGCCTGCTGCAAAATAGTGTAGAGCTGCCGGCGCTGGCGCTCGGTTTCGGTGCGGGCCTGTTCCACGGCCGTAGTGGCGGATTCCAGGTCTTGGTTGGCTATCAGGAGCTCCTCGGTTAGGGCTTGCAGCTGCTGGCGGGCCTGCACCTGCTCGGTCACCTCCGTGGCCACATCTATCACACCTATTATGTCGCCTTGCTCGTTGTAAAGCGGCTGATATACAAAGTTGTAATAGGTGGTTGATAGTTGGCCGTTGCGGAGTAGCTCAGCGGCCACCTCATTGCCTACAAAGGGCACCCGCGTAGCCTGCACTTGGTGCATCAGCTCGGCAAAGCCCTGGTCTTGCAGCTCGGGCACCGCTTCGAGAAACGGCCGGCCCACCACCTCGGCCGACGTGCGCCCCCACATAGCGCTCAGGTAATTGTTGGCCGCGCCGATGCGCAGCTCTGGCCCTTCAAAAAAGCCCAGCCCCACGGGCGCTTGGTCGATAAAGGCGCGCAGCTGCTGGCGCTGGCGCTCCGCATCGGCGCGGGCGGCTTGCTCGCGCTGCTGGCTTTCGCGCAGGGCCACCTCTACGGCGCTGCGGTTTTGCTCGGAGGTATCGGTAAAGCTGAGCACCAGTATCTCCCCACTGCGGCGGGCCGCCAGGTGAAAGTAATTATCGAGGCCATCGTGCTGGTAATTAACATCGAAGCGCCCCGGCTGGCCCGACTCAAACGTGTCGCGATAAAACGCGAACGTGCCCGTTTGCACCGTGCCTGGGTACGTAGCCAAATGCGAAATCCCGGGCCGTTCAGGCAGTCGCAGCATCTGCTGGGCCGCCGGGTTGAGGTACGTGTACACAAAGTCTACGAGGGCCGTGCCGTTTTCCGCAAACACGGGCCGCAGCAGGGCCACGCCCGTCAGCGACACATCTAATACAGCTTGGAGCAGGTCGTCGGGGGCAGCGAGGGTAGAAGTAGTATCGGGCAAAGCAGCGAGGATAAGCTAAGCAAAAAAACGCTCCCGCAGGCGGAGTAGTATTTTTTGGAATACATAAAAAGTCGCGCTGCTACCATTACCTCAACCGATACGTAAGCTAATGACGGCGGCCTGACGAGCTTTCTTGCCCAAAATAACGGCCTTTTGCGAAAGCTGGTGCGCAACGTAGTTCCGCAGTGCCCGGCGAAACCTGCATGGCCCATGCGCGGTAAGCACAAAACCTGGCAGCCACTGCGGC
>CAXUKA010000267.1:0-9101 GCA_964251335.1 uncultured Hymenobacter sp. | reverse complement strand
CTGCCCGGCCGAGCACACGCCGCCCGGCACCCGCACCCGTATCATAAACGAGTACAGCGGCTCCAGCTTCTGGCGCTTGCGCTCACTATCGAGGTCGCGGTCAGCCTGTTGGTACGAGCCGTGGAACTTGATGAGGTGCGTATCGTCGGGATTGAGCGCGCCGGTGAGGCGGTTGCGGAGGCTGTCTACGAGCGTGCCGCGCAGGTAGCGGCTGGCGATTTTGACGTGCTCGACTTCGGAGTGGTTTTGGGGGATAGTAGACATGGTTGCGTGTCGCCTCACCCCCCGGCCCCCTCTCCGAAAAGGAGAGGGGGAGCCTGACGAAGGTTAATATAAGCGGAGGCTTTTTAAGTATAAGCGAATGAAATGGTTAACAACTAACTCGTCAGGCTCCCCCTCTCCTTTCCGGAGAGGGGGCTGGGGGGAGGCGACACACAAGGCGAGCAAGCGTTAGTGCAGCACCGTATTATCAAACGTCAGCGTCACGTAATACAATCCCCCCAGCGTCGGCCCGGCCGCATATTGGAAGTAGCGGCGGTTGAAAATATCCGTCGCGCCAACTTTGATGGCCGTTTTTAGCGTCGGCACGCGCAGGTTGACTTGGGCATCTAAGGTGTTGAAAGCGGGCACGGTACCGTTGGCCAGCGGGCTTTCCCAGTAGAAGGACGTTTGCCAGTGGTAAACGATGTTAAAGCCGAGGTTAGGAATGATTTCACGGTTGCCGAACGAGGCACTGCCGGCCCACTTTGGGGTATTAAAACCGGTCACGAACACGTCCTGCTCGCTGTTTTTGGAGAGGGCGTTGTAGTTGACATTGCCGCCGATGGTGTATTTCTGGAAGAAATTGTAGGTCAGACCCAGCGTCGAGCCGTAGCTGTTGTAGTTCTGGCGCGAGTTAGTGTACACGCGGTAACGGTCCTGGCGGGCGTCGCGGTTGGCGCGCAGGGCGGCGAGCACGGCATCGTCGGAGCCCACGGTTACTTGGTTGCCGTTGGCGTCTTTGGGCACGCTCACTTCAACTTGGCCCAGAAAGCCGGAGTAGATGTTGTAATACGCATCGGCGTCGATGGATAAGCGGTTGTCGAACAGCACGCTGCGGTAGCCGACCTCGAAGGCGTTGATTTGCTCGGGCTGCTCGGTGGGCAGGTTGGCTACCACTAGCAAGGCCCGGTTTTGGGCCAGCACGGCGGCCTGCGCGGCGGTGGTGCCGGTGTTGGCAGCTACGTAGGCATTCACGGCCGCGTTAAACGCGTCGATGCTGGTGCGGGTGTATGAATTCTGCAAATAATTAAGGCCCTCGTTCACGCGGGCCAGGCCGCCCACGCGGCGTACATTGCCGTTGTTCACGAAAGACAGCGCCTCAAAAAGGGAAGGGAAGCGCCAGCCATTCTGGTACGACGCTCGGAAATTATGCTTCTGCGCCACCGTATATACGGCCGCCAGACGCGGGTTCACCTTGGCCGTAAACTCGGGGTTGTAATCGACGCGCACCGAAGCGGTCAGCTTCAATTTGTCTTCGAGCAACAGCTTGGTGCCCTGCGCGAAAGCCCCAAATTTCTTGTAGTACACGTAGCTGCCGCCCGGCTGATTGCGCTCGGCCAGCGGCAGGCTGAAATCCACGAAATTGTTGCCGTCGGGGATAATCTGGTACACCCGCGCATCGGCCCCCACCAGCACATCCAGAAACTTGACGCGGTCGCCGAGGTTCCACACGCCATCGGCGTGGTAGGTGCGACTGTGCTGCGTGAGCGCCGCCCCGCCGGGAATGGGCGCGCCCTTGACGTTCACGCCGCTGTCCCAATTGTTGGTGCTGATAATCTGCGCTTTCAACGCATCGAATGCGGCCGTGCCGGGCTCGGCGCGGCCTGCATCGGCGGCGGCGCGGGCGGCCTGCATGGCCGGCCCGAGGGCAGTGCCGGCGGCCAACTGACTTTGCAGCGCGGTCGAAAACTTGCTGCCCCACACGGCATTCGAGCCGTTTTGCAGGTCGAGGTTCAGGGCCAGCGGATTGAGATTGTAGGAGTTGCCAGTGTTTTCGAGCAGCGTGTAGGCCCGCACTGTGAAGTCCTTGCCGCGCAGTTCCAGCTTGTGGTTTTGCACCGTCACGCCGTCGAGCTGAATCTTGTTGCCGCGCTGAAACACGCCGTCCATCAGCCCGAAGCGGTAGCCGTAACTCAGCTCCAGATTGTCGGTGAGCTTGTAGGCAATGGTCGCGTCGGCCTTGATATTCCGCACGATGGGCTTCACCAAATCCTTCTCGTAATAGCCCGTGCGGGTTACGGTAAAGGTTTGATTTTTACCTTGGTAGGGAATGGTAATCGACAGCGATGAATTGGTATCGTCGCCGTAGCGGTTCCACAAGTCGGCGGCCGGGTTGTATTGGCCAGAAAGCTCGGGGAAAGCGGGGTTGGAGGTCGAAAGACCCTGCGGATTCTGGTCGGTTTGGGTGTTTGAGAGCCAGTCGGTGCCGCGCAAATAGTCGAGGTTTACTTTATACGCCCAGCGCGTGCCCACCGCCTGCGCCCAGCGTATCGAGGTTTCGGTGAGCACGCTCGGGTCGCGGTCGCGGCCGTCCACGTGGTTCACACCTACCTTCTGGTACACGCTGAGGCCCTGGTAAGTAAAGGGGCTTTTGGTGGTGAGGTTAGCCATGCCGTTGATGGCATTCATGCCGTACAGCGCCGAGGCCGCGCCGGGCGTGATTTCCACGCTGGCAATGTCCAGCTCGGTCGGCCCGATAGCGTTGCCCAGCGGCACGCCCAACGTGGCCGCCTGCATGTCCACGCCATCCACCAGTTGCATAAAGCGGAAGTTGTTCGGGATGTTAAACCCTCTGGTGTTCGGTACTTTAAAAGTGAGGCTGCTAGTGAGCATTTGCACGCCCTTCACGCTTTCCAGGGCGTCGTAAAAGCTCGGCGCGGGCGTTTCCTTGATAGCCCGAATGTCCAGCTTTTCAATCGCCACCGGTGATTTAAGTCGGCTTTCCTCGACCCGCGAAGCCGACACTACGACCTCATTCGTGAGCACCCCTCGTGACTCCAGCGCCACCGATAGCGGCTGCTGGGCGCTGGTAATTTGTATTTCCTGCGTGTCGTGCCCGATGGCATTGAACACCAGCACAAACGGGTAGCTCAGCTTGGCCTTGAAAGCGAATTTGCCATCGACATCGCTCTGGGTGCCCACGTTGGTGCCCTTCACGCTGACACTCACGCCCGGCAGCGCTTCCTGCGTGCCCTTCTCGCGCACCACGCCGCTAACGGCAATCAATTCGGTTTGGGCAAACGCCGGCGTGGCGCTGGCAGCGGCTACCACCACGGGTAGCCAAAACGCGGAGTATTGGAGTTTCATCCTGAAAATAACTTGCTCTAGTTGAGTTGAATAAGCTTGGCCTGCAAGGCCAGCAAACGGCTACCCGGTGCCCATAGCACCCCGGCAAGCCAGCGGCGGCTTCAACAACAACAGCTCCCGGCGAGGCAGGAAGTGGCAAGTATTTTCAGGATAAAGGAGGATTGCATGGTGTAGGGTGCGGGGCTTGTCTCCGCCCGTGGTTGGGTAATGTGTTGGGAAGGATGGGTGGGAATGGATAGCGTTTAGAAAAGAAGGAATCTTAACAGTCTGGCATGTCATGCAGCGCGCAACGAAGCATCTCGCGTGGCGCAGTAATCCTTGGCGTTAGCAATGAAGCGAGCGAGATGCTTCGTTGCGCGCTGCATGACGGAATAATAAGCTTTTCAAGTACTTAGTACACGTCCTCCAAGTACCGCCGCTGCTTGCGGAGATTCTTCACATAAGCCGCCGCGTCCTCCGCCGAGAGCCCGGCTTCCTTCTGCACTACCTGCGTGAGGGCCGTTTGCACGGCGCTGCCGAGGCGGGTTTTGTCGCCACACACGTAGAATTGCGCGCCATTTTCGAGCCAGCCGAATACGTCGCGGCTGGCTTCGAGCAGACGGTCCTGCACGTATACTTTCTGGGCTTGGTCGCGGGAGAAGGCCACGTCGAGCCGGCTCAGCGAGCCGCGTTTGAGGTGTTGCAGCCACTCGGCTTGATAAAGAAAATCGGTGGTAAAGTGCGGATTGCCAAAGAGCAGCCAGTTGCGACCCGTCGCGCCTAGCTCTACCCGCTCTTCCACAAAGGCACGGAAGGGCGCGATGCCCGTGCCCGCCCCAATCATGATGATATCGGTAGCGGGCTGGGCCGGCAGACGGAAATACTCATTGTGCTGCACGTACACCCGTGCCGTGTCGCCCAGCGCCACCCGGTCGGCCAAAAACGACGAGCACACGCCGTGCTTCTGCCGCCCGAAAGCCTCGTAGCGCACCGCGCCCACCGTGAGGTGCACCTCTTCGGGGTGCGCCAGCAGGCTGCTGGCGATGGAGTAGGCCCGGCTGGGCAGCGGCCGCAGCACATCGGCCAGGTCCTGCGCTGTGAGCGCATCGGTCGGGAACTCGGTGAGCAGGTCGGCCACGTCGCGGCCGTAGAGGTAGGGTTGCAGGCGCGCCGGCTCGGCCAGCAGTTCTTGTAAGCCAGCGTGCGGGGCCAGGGCAACGTAGCGCTCCAGCACATCGCGGGTCAGCACGGTTAGCTCGCGGTGGGTGGCCAGAGCGGCGGCCAGCGGCAGGCTTTCGCCTGCTACTTGTACGGCGGTAGTATCGCTGAGGCGGGCGGCGAGCAGTACTTCCTCCACCAGCGGCAGGTGGTTGGCGGGCACTACGGCCAGCGCATCGCCGGGCGCGTAGTGCAAGCCCGAACCGGCTAGGTCCAACTCGATATGGTACGTTTCCTTATCCGAGCCGCGACCATTCAACTGAATGCTTTCGAGTACTTTGGCTGGCCAAGGGTTTTCGGCCGAAAACTCGGTTACGACCTCTGCGACTACGGCGGCCGTAGCAGCCCCGGTTGCCGCAGGCGCAGCAGGCGCGGCAGCTACCATCACATTCAATATCTCCTCAATCCACTGGGCAGAAGGCGCTTTGAACGCCACATCCACGTCGCGGCGGTCGAGCAGGCGGGTGCCGCCCAGCTCGGCCAGCTTTTCATCGAAGTCCTTGCCAGTCTGGCAGTAGTGCAGGTAGCTTTTATCGCCCAGCGCCAGCACCGCATAGCGCAGTTTAGGTAGCTTCGGTGCCCGTGGTCCATTGATGAAGGCGTGCAATTCCTCAGCTGAGATGGGCGGCTCGCCCTCGCCGTGCGTGCTCACAATTACGAGCAAGTTTTGCTCCTGCGCCAGCTGCCGGGGGGCGTAGTCGTTCATGTCGCGTACCTCGGCGGTGAGGCCTTTAGCGGCGGCGGCATCGGCGGCCTGTTGAGCTATTTTTTTGCCATTGCCAGTGTGCGAGCCGTAGAGAATGGTCAGCTTTTCAACAGTAGCGGCAGCGGCCGACGGGGCCGCCGACGCAACTGCTACCCCGCTGCCGGCGCTCGTGGCCTGCCCATAGAGGTAGCCGCTCAGCCACACCAACTGCTGCGGCGACAGGCCCGCCGTGAGTTTCTGAAGCGCCGCTTCGTCGAAGCCGGGCGGTAGGATAGGGAGCATAGTAGTGTTGATAATCAATAGTTAAGTGCGTGGGCTCGCCGGCGTATTACCCCACCCCCGGCCCCTCCCCTTTGGGAGAGGGGAGCCTGACGCTTGCGAACGTCTGCTTGTGGTCGGCTCCCCTCTCCCGAAGGGGAGGGGCCGGGGGTGGGGTCACTGCGTTTAAATAGAAAACGCCGGCTCTACCGCCATTTCCTGCGTGAAGTACTCTGCATCGGTCGCCGTTACCAGCCCGGCGGCCAGCGTGTTGCCTGTTTGCTCATCCACCAGAATGAACGCGCCCGTCTGGCGGTTCGAGCGGTACGCATCTACCACCAGCGGCACGGCCGTTTTCAGGCGCACCCGCACAATGTCGTTGAGCTTGGCCTCATCGGTGCCCACGCTCTCGAAGGTTTCGATGTTGGTTTTTTGCAAAATGGCAGCCACCGAAGCCTTTACCACGGCCGAATGGTGCTGCACCAGCAGCTTGCGGCCGGCCTTGAGAGGCCGCTCATCCATCCAGCAAAGCGTAGCTTCCAGCTCGCGCACGATGGCCGGGTGGGCACTGACGGGCACGATAGAATCGCCCCGGCTGATGTCGATGTCATCACGCAGACGCAGGATAACGCCTTGCGGCGCTTCGGCGCTGGGCACCTCTTTTTGGCCTACTTCAATGGCCTCAATCACCGTTTCCAACCCCGAAGGCTGAATGCGTACCTTGTCGCCGGCGCGGTACACGCCGCTCTGAATACGCCCCGCATAGCCCCGATAATCAGGCAATTCCTCCGTCTGGGGGCGGATAACGTACTGCACCTGAAAGCGCGGTTCGTGCGGGTTGGCATCAGCCACGGCGGGCACGCTTTCCAGGTGTTGCAGCAGGCTGGGGCCGCCGTACCAGGGCAGGTTGGGCGAGTGGCGCACCACGTTGTCGCCATTGATTGCGCTTAGCGGAATGGCAATGACATGCGGCAATTTTAATTGCTGCGCAATGGCTTCGTAGTCAGTTTTAATGCGCTGGAAAACGGCCTCGTCATTCCCCACCAAATCCATCTTGTTCACCGCCAGCACAAAATACCGGATGCCCAGCAGTGAGGCCAGCAGCGTGTGCCGCCGCGTCTGCTCAATTACGCCCTGCCGGGCATCGACCAGCACAATGGCCAGGTCAGCGTTGCTCGCGCCGGTTACCATGTTGCGGGTGTACTGCACGTGGCCCGGCGCATCGGTGATGATAAACTTGCGGCGCGGCGTAGTGAAGTACTTGTGCGCCACGTCAATCGTGATGCCTTGCTCGCGCTCGGCCTTCAAGCCATCGGTGAGCAGGGCGAGGTCTACCGAGTCGCTATTGGTGGCGTTGCGCTTCTTTTCGAGCGTCGCCAGCACGTCGAGCGATATCGAGTCGCTGTCGTAGAGCAGGCGGCCAATGAGGGTGCTCTTGCCGTCGTCGACGCTGCCGCAGGTGATAAATCGAAGGAGGTCCATTTTCTGTCTAGTATTGGGTTGTCATGCAGCGCGTAGCGAATCATTTCGCGTGGTGCAGTAATTCTTAGCGTAAGCAACGAGGCGAGCGAGATGCTTCGCTACGCGCTGCATGACAGGCGATTTCTAAAAATATCCGTTGCGCTTGCGGTCTTCCATGCCCGTTTCCGACAGGTTATCATCCAAGCGCGTCGCGCCGCGCTCGCTCACCTTGGCCACCAGAATATCCTGAATAATGTCGTCAATTGTAGCGGCATCGCTTTCCACGGCGGCCGTGCAGGTCGAGTCGCCCACGGTGCGGAAGCGTACCTGACGGGTCACGATTTCGTCGTCTTCATCGAGGGTAATGTGCTCGCTCAAGCCCAAAAGCTGGCCGCTCGGCAACACCACGCACTCCCGCTCATGGGTGAAGTAGATGTTAGGCAGCGCGATGTTTTCGCGCTGAATGTAGTTCCACACGTCCAGCTCGGTCCAGTTTGAAATGGGGAACACGCGCACGTTTTCGCCCTTCTGGATGCGGCCGTTGTAGATGTTCCAGAGCTCGGGGCGCTGGCGCTTGGGGTCCCACTGGCCAAAGTCGTCGCGCACCGAAAAGATGCGCTCCTTGGCGCGGGCCTTTTCTTCGTCGCGCCGCGCCCCACCGATGCAGGCATCAAACTCAAATTCCTCGATTACATCGAGTAACGTGTACGTTTGCAGAGGGTTACGACTGGGGTATTTGCCGCCCGGCTCTTTCAAGCCGCGCTCGCGGATGGTGTCTTCCACCTTGCGTACAATCAGCTTTTCGCCCAACTCAGCGGCCAGCTTATCGCGGAAGGCTAGGACTTCAGGGAAATTGTGCCCCGTATCGACGTGCACCAGCGGAAACGGAAACTTACCCGGCCGAAAAGCTTTCTCCGCTAGCCGCGTGAGGGCAATGGAATCCTTGCCGCCCGAAAACAACAGCGCCGGCCGCTCAAACTGCCCCGCCACCTCACGCATAATGTGGATGGCTTCGGCTTCTAATCTATCTAAATAATCCATTGGATTTTATTCTATCGTGGTCGCCTCACCCCCCGGCCCCCTCTCCGAAAAGGAGAGGGGGAGCCGAGGTAGTACAGGCATTACTATACAGGCTTTATTATGTCGTCAGGCTCCCCCTCTCCTTTTCGGAGAGGGGGCCGGGGGGTGAGGCGCTACGCAGAAGGCACTTGCTCTACTACCGGGTCAAACCCCTGGTGCTCACCAGTAGTAGCGTGCAGCCCGCACTCCTTAGCGGCGGCTTCTTCCCACCACCAGCGGCCGGCGCGGAAATCCTCGCCGGGCTTAATGGCCCGCGTGCACGGCGCGCAGCCGATGCTTACGAAGCCCTTGGCATGCAAGGGATTGATGGGCACGCCGTTGGCTTGGGCGAAAGCCAGGCACTGCTCCCAGGTCCAGTCGAAGAGGGGATGTACTTTCACCAGGTTGTGGCCCTCGTCCCACTCGGCAGGATGCATGTTCTGGCGGTTTTGCGACTGCTCGGCGCGGATGCCCGTTAGCCAGGCCTGCTGCCCGGCCAGGGCGCGGCCCAGCGGCTCAATCTTGCGGATGTAGCAGCACTCCTTGCGGTTATCGATGCTCTCGTAGAAGGAGTTAGGGCCTTTTTCGCGCATCAATTGCTCCACGCTGGCGGTTTGCGGAAATACTACCTCGATGGGCTTGTCGTAGCGCAGCAAGGTCTTATTCCAGGTCGAATACGTCTCCTGAAAATTGCGGCCCGTATCGAGTGTGAACACCCGAATGGGTAGGTCGTTCTCGAAAATAAAGTGCGTAAGTATCTGGTCTTCCAGCCCGAAAGACGTCGAAAACGACACTTTGCCTGGATAGCGCTCGGCAAGCAAAGCCAGCGTTTCGGGCACGGAGTGCTGCGGTACGAAGCGGCGCAGGTCATCGACCAGCTCCTGGATAGGTAATTCCATAATAAGTAGAAGGAGAGGGGAGGGGCGGCCCGTGGCAATGCCAGGGGCTGCAGCCAAGAGCGCGCAGCAATCAGCCTGAGATACGGCTGGTTGCCCGCCGCTGACCGGTGGGACGGTTGCGGCTGGGTGAGCTAGGAAACCCGCTAAAAATGAAAAGGTTTACGCCCAACAAC
>CAXUKA010000266.1:0-9106 GCA_964251335.1 uncultured Hymenobacter sp. | reverse complement strand
CGCGGGCACCCCGCCCGCCCCGTGCTCCGTTGGCGCCAGTAGGCCCGATGGCTCCCACGCCACCCCTGCCGCCGATGGGCCCGATGGCTCCCACGCCGCCCGCGCCGCCAGCCGCGCCCAACACGGCGAAACTGCGCGAAGCGCTACGTAAGGATGGGTTGATTAAAGATGAAAAGCACTTCTCGTTTGAGCTAAACGACCAGGGCGGGCGCGTGAATGGCAAAGCCCTCACCCCGGCCCAGGTGACCAAGTACCGCGAGCTGCTGAAGCAGCCGGCTAGCAAGAGCAAAGGCACGAAATCGAACTTCAGTATTTCGGTGGACGAAAACTAAGCGGGCGAGGGGTAGCGCCGCGATAGTTTGCGCCGCTACCTCCCCTAACAGTACTCTTTAATTCGCCCCGAAAAGCGGGCTGGTTGTCTGATAAACAGATGGCTAGCCCGCTTTTTTGTGGCCGGTGGGAGAGGGCTGCCGCTGCTTTATTAAGAAATTTTTACTTCTTGCTGTAACGAATGGACACGCTGCCGGTACTCCCTTCAAAACCTGATTCTCCCGACCTTTTTACCGCCTCTATGCCAGCCGCCACCGCTACCCGACTCAGCGATGAAGCCCTGATGGAACGGGTGCGCGACGGCGAGCTGGACTGCCTCACCGGGCTGTTTGAGCGCTACCAGGGGCCGCTGTTTGGCTTCCTGGCGCGGCTGGCCAACAGCGACCGCGAGGTAGCCCAAGACCTGACCCAGAACGTGTTTGTGCGGGTGCTGCGCTACCGCGCCAGCTACCAGCCGGGCCAGCCCTTCCGGGCGTGGGTCTACCAAATGGCCCGCCACGTGTGGGCCGACCACTACCAGCGTCAGCGCCCCAGCGCCGACCTCGAAGAAGTAGAAAAAACCGCCGCCCACGGCCGCGCCGCCCAGGCCCAGCGCGCCGACACCGACCAGCACGAAGCCTTGCAGGAAGCCCTGGCCCTGCTGCCTGCCGCCCAGCGCGAGGTGCTCCTGCTGCACCGTTTCCAGGGCTTCGACTACGCCGAAATCGGCGAGCAGCTGGGCTGCACCGCTGGCGCGGCCCGCGTAAAAGCCCACCGGGCGCTTGATGCGCTTCGTAAAATTTACCTGAGCTAAATAATTGACAGAAAATAATTTATAATTCATAATTAAAAAGATGGCTATCACTCCTTCCCACCTAGACCCGGCCTGCGCCGAGCTGCGGCCCTGGCTGCCCGAGTTGGCTGACGGCCAGCCGCTGCCCCCCGAGGCGGCGCACTTGGCCGCGCACTTGCCGGCGTGCCCCGCCTGCCAGGCCGAGCTAGCCGAGCTACGCGTCCTTTTTCAGGACCTCGATGCCCTGCCGGCCGAAGTGCCGCCGCTGGCGCTGCGCGATAACTTCCTGGCCATGCTGGAGGAGGAAAAGGCGAAGCTGGCAACGGCTCCGCCCGCCGGCCTGACCGCCCAGCGCGGCGGCCGGGAGTTAATTAGCAATGAGCAAGTAGCGATTAACGAAAGTCAGTCAAACACTAAGCACCAGGCACTCAGCACTAGCAACTGGCTTCGCATTGCGGCCAGCGTGGCGCTGGTTTCCATCGGTACGGTGCTGGGTTTGCTGCTACGCGGTGGCCAGCCGGCTGCTTCAGTGGCGGTGGCCCCGGTAGCGCCGCAGGCTACACTTTCGACCAAACTGGCGGCGGCGCGGCAGCAGCCGGCTTCGGCCAGCCAGCGCTTGCAGCTGGTGAGCCAGGCCCCGGCCCTCGTAACGGAGGCCAACGACCCGGCCGTGCTCACGCTCATTCATACGCTTGATACTGACCCCAATCCGAACGTGCGGCTGGCGGCTTGCGAGGCGCTGGTGCGCCTGCGCACCGACCCCCGCGTGGGGCCGGCGCTGGTAGAAGCCCTGCCTTTGCAAACTGACCCCAACGTGCAAATCACCCTCATCGAAGCCCTCGTGACGCTGCACGAAAAGCGCGCCGTACCCGAGCTGGAGCAAATGGCGAAGCAGCCCGAAGTGCTGCCCGCTGTGCGCCAGCAGGCCGAGAGTGGCCTGGGTCAACTGATTTAATACCAGCTATGTAGCGCGGAGTGGCACTCCGTTTCTACATCCCCACTGCCTGAGTATGGCAGCCAAGTGGGGAAATGGCGTGCCACGCCGTTTACAGGCTGCTGTTCTCTTTCGCTTTCTACTTATCATGAAAAATATTCTGCATTTGACCCTGCTGGCCCTGGTGCTAGCCTTGCCGGCGCAGCTGCGCGCCCAGGAGTTTAGGATGAAATTTAACAGCACTGCCAACCGCAAAGTGGTGCTCGACATGCGCGGCAACGACGTATCGGTGGAGGGCTACGACGGCGACGAGCTGATAATCAAAGGCTCGGGCAATGTAGAAGCGACGCCCGCCCTGGCTCAGGGCCTGCGCCCGGTGTACAGCGGTGGCGCGGCCGACAACACCCGCCTCGGCCTGGCCGTGACGCAAACCGGCGCCAACACCATCCGCATTGCCCGCACCTCGCACAGCGATGGACACTACACCGTGCGCCTGCCCCGCGATACCGATGTGGCCTTTGCCGATAGCTGGGGCGGCTCCGACGATGTGACCATGCGCGACATTGCGGGCCGCATCGAAGTGAGTTTGAAATCGGGTGACTTGCGGCTGCTGAACGTGAGCGGCCCGGTGGTGGCCAACACCATCAGCGGCGACATTCAAATCAAATTCAACGTGACGCCGACCCAGCCCAGCGCCGTGTCGTCGGTGAGCGGCGACGTGGACGTAAGCCTGCCCGCGGCCTCCAAAATCAGCCTTTCTATGCGCTCGATTTCGGGCGAAATCTATACCGACTTCGACCTGAACCTGGGCGGTGGCAACGGCCTGAAACACGTGGGCGGCCAAACCGTGGAAGGCCGCGCCAACGGCGGCGGCACCACCTTGTCGCTCAAGACAATCAGTGGCGACATATTCGTTAGAAAAACGAAGTAATATACTGATTGTCAGTTTGCAATTAATCTGAAGTAATTGCCAAAAAACAACTTGGGAAACGGATAGGCGAGCAGCTTCAACTTGCTCTGACGGCCACTGCTACGCCCCTCTGAATCCGCCCGTTTTTTCCTTCTCACCCTCAATCTATTCGCATCATGTACCGCTTTCTACTCCTTGCCGCTCTGCTGCTGGGCAGCCTACGCCCAGCCCTGGCCCAGCGCCTCGTTACCCAAACTGCTACGCTGGCCGCCGGCCAGGGCGTGTTCCTCGACTTGAAATTTGCCCACAATATCCGGGTGCGGTCGGGGGCCAGCTTTAATGTGCAGGCCCACGTCACCATCAACGACAACCAGAACAACGACCTATTTAGCCTGAGCCTGCAAACCGCTGGCAGCGAGCTGAGTGTGGTAGAGCAGCTCGATGAGGAAAAGCTGCGGGAAACCAACTTTACGGGCAACTGCGATGGGGGCAGCCGCAATAATTCGAGTGGTGGGTTGAAGGCGGGCTACACCCGTTCGAGCAAAACGGGCGGGCTGCGGCCCACCCTCAGCCACCACAAAGGCGAGTACAGCTACTGCACCAAAATCGACTACGACGTGACGCTGCCCGCCGGCACCGCCCTGCGCCTCAACACCATCAGCGGCGACCTCGACTTGAGCGACCTCAACGGAGCGGTGACGGCTAAAACCATCAGCGGCGATGTGCTTTCGACTGGCCTCACCGGCCCACTGACGCTGCGCACCATCAGCGGCGATGTGAAGCTCACTGGCCTGGGCAACAATGTGGTAGATGCCACCAGCATCAGCGGCGACGTGGATGTAAGCTGGCCCGCCGCCCAGGGTGCTGCGCTGAACCTGAAAACCATTTCGGGCGAGGTGTACGCCGACCCGGCCGTGACTTTCAGCAACCTTAAGGAACGCACTTATGTGGGCTATGAGCTGCACGGCAGCCTGGGCAGCGGCGGGCCGCTCGTGACACTCCACTCGGTGAGCGGCGACGTGTTTTTTCGGCAGCAGAAGTAGGCTTGTCGCCTGTAGTACCCCCCCGGCCCCTCTTCCGGAGGATTCCGCGCATAAAGCGGCGTGGGCCGGGGGTGGAGTAACGCGTTAGCTGACGAAAAATTCGGCAGCAAATAAAAATTTTCATCGCCAGACAACGCCCGCTCTTGAGCCGTGTCTATGGCTGTGCTTTAACTAATATTCACCCACCCATCATGTTGTTTTCGCTTACCCAGCGGGCGTTATCACGCTTGTTGATGAGCTTATTTTGCCTGTTGCTGGCAGTTGGCGCCAGTGCGCAAACGCCTGCTAATAAAGCTGCTGCGCCCGTCGTAGTGCGTCGGCAGCTGGCGGCCACGCGCACGGCCACAGCTATCAAACTGGATGGTGTGCTCGACGATGCGGCCTGGGCCAGTGCGCCGGTGGCGGGCCAGTTTACGCAGTTTCGGCCGCACCCCGGCCCCGCCGAGCGACTGCCCACCGAGGTGCGCGTGCTCTACGACGATGCGGCCATGTACGTGGGTGCCAGAATGGTAGAAGCCAGCCCCGATAGCATCAAGCGCGAACTGACGCAGCGCGACAACATCGGCAATACTGACTTTTTTGCTTTCTTCCTTGACCCGTATCGCGACCACCTCAACGGCTACGGCTTCTTTGTGATGAGCACCGGCGTGCAGTTCGACTGCCGCTACTCGCCCGCCAACGGTGAGGATGGGGCCTGGAACGCCGTGTGGGACAGTCGCGTAGCCCTGCTGCCCGATGGCAAGGGCTGGAGCGTTGAAATTCGGATTCCGTATTCAGCCATCCGTTTTGCCCAAGCCCCGGTGCAGACCTGGGGCATGCAGTTTTTTCGCCAACGTAAGGCTGACAACCAGCAATTTACCTGGAACCCCGTGCGGCCCGAAGTCGATGGCTTCGTGAACCAGTGGGGCGAGCTTACGGGCCTCGAAAACCTGCACCCGCCGCTGCGCCTGTCGCTCACGCCCTACGTGAGCAGCTACGTCAATCATTACCCCTACAACGAGCAGGGCAAGCGCAACTACAGCACCAGCTTCAATGGCGGGGCCGACGTGAAGTGGGGCATCAACGAAAGCTTCACGCTAGATGCCACGCTGGTGCCCGATTTTGGGCAGGTTATCAGTGATAACCAAGTGCTTAATTTGTCGCCTTTCGAGGTGCAGTACCAGGAAAATCGGGCGTTTTTCACTGAGGGAACCGAGCTTTTCAACAAAGGTGGCTTGTTTTATTCGCGGCGGGTAGGGGCGCAGCCGCTAGGTTTCGGCACGGCAAGCAACTACCTGAACAAGGGCGAGTTTGTGTACCAAGACCCCGGCGTGACGCGCCTCATCAACGCCACCAAAGTATCGGGGCGCACCAGTAAAGGGCTGGGTATCGGGGTGTTCAATGCCGTGTCGGCGGCCAGCTACGCCACCTTGCAGGATTCGGTGAGTGGGCATCAGCGCGAAATGATGACCCAGCCGCTGACCAACTACAACATCGTGGTGCTCGACCAGAGCCTGCCGCACAATTCCTACGTATCGCTCATTAATACTAATGTCACGCGGGCCGGCAGCACCTACGATGCCAACGTAACGGCCGGCCTGTTTCGGCTGGTCGATAGCAAGAACAAGTACGCCTTTACGGGGCAGCTCAACTACTCGCAGCGGCGCGGCAATGTGCTGAACTCCGAAACGCCCATCGACGACCGCAACGGCTACAAGTACTACCTGAACTATGGCAAAATCTCGGGCAATTTCACCTGGAACGTCGACCACGGTATCGAGTCGGATACCTATAATCCGAACGATTTGGGCATTCTGTTTGGCAATAACAACGTGTCGCAGTCGGTGAATGTGAATTATAACAAGTACGAGCAGTTTTGGAAGGTGAACAACTTGTACACCTCGGCGGGTATTTACCACTCGCTGTTGTTCAGGCCGTTGATGTATCAGAACTATGGTTTTTACTCCAGCGCTAATACCACATTTACCAAAAGCTTCCTGACGACGGGCTTCAACTTCAATGTGGACCCCGCCAAAAACGACTTCTACGAGCCGCGCACCTATCCGCTCGGCGAGTACTACGTGCGGGTGCCGGGTAGCGTGAATCTGGGCACCTTCGTCTCGTCGGATTATCGCAAGAAGCTGGCTTACGACGTCAACTTTGGCGTGCGGCAGTACGCGCTCGACGAGCGCCTGGCCGACCGGCCGCGCCGCGCGGGCTACGGCCTCACCATTAGCCCCCGCTACCGTGTCAATGATAAGCTGAACTTTCGCTACACCTTCGATTATAGCCTGAAAGTGAACCAGATTGGTTATGTGAATGACGGCCTCGACTCCAGCAATTCGCTCGACCAACCGCTCATTGCCACCATCGGCAGCGACGTGTTACTGGGCCGCCGCAACGTGAGCACGTTCACCAACACGCTGAACGCTAACTACACGTTTACCAACCGCATTTCCTTCACCATGCGCATCCGGCACTACGTGAGCACGGTGCATTACTACGACTTTGCCCAACTCAGTCCGCAAGGCGCAGAAACAGCGCTGCCCGCCTACCAGCGCAATCACGACACGAGCTACAACGCCTTCAACGTGGATGCCTCGCTGGTTTGGTGGTTTGCGCCCGGCTCGCAGGTGAGCCTGGTTTGGAAGGATGCCACGGCGTCGTACCTGCAAGGCAATGAGGCTACGCCGCTGTACTTCGACAACCTGAGCAACACCCTGAATACGCCGCACAATAACAACGTGTCCATCAAGGTGCTGTATTACCTCGACTACCTGACGTTGCGGCCTCGGCGGGGGTAGGGAGAGGGTACTGTAAAGTGACTCTGAAAATACATCCGTCATGCTGAGCGCAGCAGAGCGGGGTCGAAGCATCTTGGCCGATTCGTTGCTAGCGTAAGAAGTTAGTACCCCAGCCAAGATGCTTCGACCCTGCTCCGCTCAGCAGGACGAGTGATAAACACTACCGCAGCCCCCGCGCCACCGCCGCCAGCAGCGCCAGCGCCGCGCTAAAGCCCGCCGCCAGCGGTAACGCCAGATGCGCATGGTGCAAAAGCATAACCGCCCCCGCCAGCGACCCGCTTAGGAAGCTCAGCCACAGCCCAAACTGCCAGAGCCAGCTCCACGACTCATTTTGGCCGCTGAGTAAATTAGCCAGGCCGGTGCCGAATTTCACCAGCGCCCCCGTGAAGTAGGTGAGGTTGACTTGCACGTCGCCCACTTTGTGCACGCTGGCATTGAGCACGCCCATGGCCAGCGTGAGGCCGCCCACGCCGAAGGCCAGCTGCTCGTGCACCAGCAACAACAACGCCGCCACCAGCCCCAGCAGCACCGTAGCCGACCAGCGGTTGCCTAATCGGTTGTGCAGCAGCGTGCCCAGCACCACGCCGCCCACAAACAGGCTGATTACCAGGGTTAGTTTTTGCCAGTGCGTAGTGGCGTGCCGGGCTATTGCCACGCCCAGCGAGGTCGTGTTGCCGCTCATAAACGAGACGAACATTTCCTCAAACCGCACAAAGCTGTAGGCATCGACAAAACCGGCCAGCACCACGATACCCAGCACCAGGCCAAACGCCGCGAGCACGGATGGGGGCGGAAAAGATTTCACAAGCAGGAAGAATAGGCTCCGTCGTGTACGGGCCGCGCCGCCCAAAAGGTGCCCCTGACCCGGCTGGCATCGTTGCCGATAACGTTTGCGCAAAGAAAATCGGGTGGCTAGTGGGGCTGCATGGGCTGGCGGCTCATCTTTGCGCTCCTCCTTCTCTTTTCCCACCCTTTTAGGTTATGCTCACCGATTTTGGCCTGCGCCACGCGCTGCTGTTTTCTACTATGTTGGCCGGCTGGGTCGTGCGGCCGGCTACCCCGCCGGCCGCGCCGCTACCGGCGTTTCCGGGAGCCGAGGGGGCGGGGCGCTTCACCACGGGCGGGCGCGGCACGGCGGCGGTGCCCACTACGGTAGTTGAGGTAACCAATTTGCTCGACGACAACCAGCCCGGTTGCTTGCGCTACGCGCTTACTACCAAGGCGGGGCCGCGTACCATCGTGTTTCGGGTGTCGGGTACCATTCACCTGCTTTCGCCGCTCACCATCAACAAGCCCAATACCACCATCGCGGGCCAAACCGCGCCGGGCGGCGGCATTTGCCTGGCCGACTACCCGGTGGGCATCAAGGCCAGCAACGTGATTGTGCGCTTCATCCGGTTCAGGATGGGCGATAAAAACCAGAACCAGGGCTTCGTAGATGGTGCGGGCGGCGACGATGCCTTCGGCGGCCAGCGCAACAACCGGCTGGTGGTAGACCACTGCTCGATGAGCTGGAGCACCGACGAGGCGTTTTCGGTGTACGAGGGCGACAGCACTACTTTGCAGTGGAACCTCATCGGGCCGCCGCTTAACTACTCGTACCACTACGAGAAGGGCGATACCGACTTCGAGCATCACGGCTACGGCGGCATCTGGGGTGGGCAGCACGCCAGCATGCACCACAATTTATTTGTGCACTGCAACAGTCGCACGCCGCGCTTCAACGGCAGCCGCTACACCCACGCGGCGGGCTTCGAGAACTGCGACTTCCGCAACAACGTCATCTACGATTGGGGCGAAAACAACGTGTACGCTGGCGAGGGCGGCAACTACAACATCGTCAACAACTACTACAAGCCCGGTCCCAGCACTAAGGAAACCGTGCGCGCCCGCCTGCTCAACCCCTACAAGCTCGAAAAAGGCAGCAACCCGCTGCCCTACGGCAAATTTTACCTAACCGGCAACTACCAGGAAGCCAGCGCCGAAGTAACCCGCCGCAACTGGCGCGGCGTGGATATGAACGGCGGCACCCGCGCCGACACCGCCCTGGCCAAAGCCACCCAGCCCTTCGACCTCGGCCCCGTGGCTACCCAGCCCGCCGCCGAAGCCTACACGCTAGTGCTGGAAAAAGCCGGGGCCACGCGCCCCACCCGCGATACTCTCGACCAGCGCATGGTGCGCGAAGTGCGCACCCGCACCGGCCGCATTATTGATGTGCAGGGCGGCTACCCGCACGGCACACCCTATGCGGTTTCGCAGAAAGCCTGGCCCGTGCTAAAATCAACGCCTGCCCCCCTCGACACCGACCACGACGGCATGCCCGACCCTTGGGAA
>CAXUKA010000265.1:0-9110 GCA_964251335.1 uncultured Hymenobacter sp. | reverse complement strand
ACCTCGAAGAGAAAGAGGAGCGCAACCTCATTCAGAAGGGTGCTTTCGAGAACCAGCAGTCACAAATCCGGGCTGCCGAGCGCTTTATCGAGCGCTTTAAAGCCAAGGCAAGCAAGGCCAAGCAAGCTCAGAGCCGCGTGAAGGCGCTGGATAAGCTGGAGCGCATCGAGGACGTAGCCCAGGACGCGGCCAAAATCAACATGAAGTTCACTTTCAAGGTTGAGCCTGGCCGCCACGTGCTGCGCATGGAGCACGTGACGAAGAAATACGACCAGAAGCTGATTTTCCGTGATACAAACGTGCACATCGAGCGCGGTGACAAAATCGCGCTCATCGGGGCCAACGGCAAGGGCAAATCGACGCTGATGCGCCTGGTAGCCGGCACCGAAAACCCCACCGAGGGCAAGCATCAGCTCGGGCACAACGTCATTATGTCGTTCTACGCCCAGCACCAACTGGAGTCGCTGACGCTGGAAAACGAGATTTTGCAGGAAATGAGCGAGGCTGGCTCGAAGCGCAACGACATGGAATTGCGCTCGGTGCTCGGCTCCTTCCTGTTCACGGGCGAGGAGGTTTTCAAAAAAATCAAAGTCCTCAGCGGTGGCGAGAAAAGCCGCGTGGCGCTAGCCAAAACGCTGATTTCGGAAGCCAATTTTCTCCTGCTCGACGAACCGACCAACCACTTGGACATGGTGTCGGTGAACATCCTCATCCAGGCCCTGGAGCAGTACGAGGGCACGTTTATCGTGATTAGCCACGACCGGTTCTTCGTGGAAAACGTGGCCACCAAAATCTGGTACATCGAAGATTTCCAACTCAAGGAGTATCCCGGCACCTACGTTGAGTACGAGCAGTGGCAGGAAGACCGCGAGAAAGCTGCCAAGAAAGCGGGCCTGCCCAGCCCCTCTGCCCCCAAGCCTCAGCCCAAGGAAGAGAAGAAAGCTGAAGCTGCGCCCGCTAAAACTTCGTCGCCCGACCAGAAAAAAGCCCTGCGCGAGCTAGCCGAGGTTGAGGCCAACATCGACAAGGCAGAGAAGGAGCTGGCCGTATACGAAAAAGAGCTGGCCGACCCCAAAATCTACGGCAACGCCGCCCAGCTCAAAGACACCACGCTCAAGTTTGAGCAGGTGAAAAAGGAGTTGGCCCGCCTCACCGACCGTTGGGAGATGCTAGCCGAGATGTAATGATTATTGGCTGAAACAAACGCCCCGTTAGAAGTTTGAAGCTTCTAACGGGGCGTTTTATGTTTCAATGCAGAACGCCTCGACGTTGCAGCGGTATTTTCTATTCCGCCAACTGATAGCTAATGAATATGCAAGACATATTCAAGAGTTCATTGCTGTTACTCCAGATTAAACTAAAAGCTGAATTTGGCAATCTCTGGAGATACTATGAATTGGCTTACTATTTAATGCGCCCAGCGCTAGTATTAAATGGATTTGGCCTTGTTACCTATATAAATGATGGCATCTGCTACAGGCCCTGGTAAGTCTTTTAACTGGGCGTCATTTAGCTCTATCACCTGCTTTTTGTCATCCTGGTGCAGTGTTATTTTGTATTTTGTAGCATCAGCAGCATTTGTAGGTGCTGGCAGTGCGTGGTACTCGGGAGCCTTTTCAAAAAGCGTCGCTACTGCTTGCTGATGCGATTGTGGCAAATCCTTTACGTCACCTTCTGCGAGCTTTGGTAAGCTACCCCAAAAACTACCTTCTGTTTCAATTGAGTAAGTCATACAGCAAAATTTACATTTACAAAAAAGAAAGCAGGAGAATTGATTTGCTGATTTTACAAAGCGAGAATAAGCGATAAGCACTGATTAATTATTTCAGGCAAATTATAAAGTTTTAGTACGTCCAGCCCCTACTGGTTGTTGCAGTGGCCGAACGCACTAAAAACACATTATTATACTCACACAATTCCTACGGTATGAAAAGCTGCTTGAACAGCCGTAGCAGTAGTAACTGGCACTGTGTGTGAAGCAATTAAAGCCGGGATAGAAGCATTTAGGGCAGCATATAGGTCTTTAAAAGAAGACTTAGGTTTCAGACGCTTCAGCGCTGCAAACCATAATTTCCCCGCTTTGAAAGTGCCAATTGACATGGCTACCAGATAGAAGGCTTTGTTAGGTATGCCACTATTAATGTGCACCCCGTGGTTGTCCGAGGAGCCCGTGTAAAAATGGCTCATATTATCGGGCTGCGCAGACAAGGCCACCGCACTGCCAGGGTCTTTCATGGAACGAATAGCGCGGCCGTGAAAAGCCGGGCCCATTATTTCATCGCCCATCAGCCAGTTAGCAGTATGCTCGTTCTGGCCTCTTGCGTATTGCTTTATCACTGTGCCAAATACGTCGGCCATATGCTCGTTCAAAGCACCAGGCTGAGCATCGTACACAAGGCGTGCCGTGTATTGCACCACACCATGGGTAAGTTCATGGCCGGTCACATCCAAAGCACGAGCAAACCCAACGAAATTTGTTCCGTCGCCGTCGCCGAAGGTCATATCGTCGCCATCCCAGAATGCGTTGTTGAACTGGCTGCCGTAATGCACATTGAATATCATGTTCATCCCATTGTCGTCAATGGAGTGCCAGCCCAGTTCGCTTAGGTAATATTTTCTTACCCAACCAGCATTGTCGTAAGCCTTGTCATCATCTACGTCACCGGTAGCAGCTCCGCCTTCCGAACGAACCAAGTGCACACGTTGCGTGGTAGTATGATTGCAGTTATATATCTCCCGGTTGCTGCTTCCCATTGCTAGTGCCAACAAGTCTTTAGGTTGTGAGAGCAGGGCGGCGGCTCTTTTTGCACGGAATTTTTTATCCAATTCGGTGTCGCCACTATTGGGCAAAATGTTCAGGCCATCTTTTTTCAACTGTTCCAGTACAATGTCCGGAATGATTTTGCAGGTACACATGAGCTTTGTTTTTTTTGCCTACTCTCGAATCCCGTTTTCGGCTTGCCGGGTTTGTTGTTATAGCTGCTGAAGGATAGTATGGGTAAGCAAATCTGTTAAATCCGAGAACTATCTTGAGAAGAGGCCTGCGGTAGGCCATCTACCGGCGAGGCAATGAGAAGGCACTAGGCTGCGCGGGTATTCAGCTGGCTGTTCTTAAGGCATTTGCAGCTAAGCTGGTCGTTCATAATGCGAATGTCAGTACCCGTTTCGAGCCGGTGAGTGGTATGACAGTGGCACAGTCTGCCAGCATTACCAGCCACTGATTATTGGTTTAAATGGTCACCTGTTGAATCAATGCAAATATATTATAAAATTTATATATTTATTTTAGTAAATTTTATTCAGGCTAGAAATTATGCCTGCGCCCCGGCTGGCCTTGCACATACCTCACTATTGGAAAGGCTGTACTTTCGCCTCATGCGCCTTCTTCCCTACTTGCCTCTCTGTCTGCTTGCCACGGCCTGCGTGCCCCTGGGCACGCCCATTACCAACCCCGACCTGCCAGCCAGCCAGCAGCGGCCTACTACCTCGGTGGCCAGTGTGCCGCTACGCTACTACGACTTCATTTACGATGCCAATGTGAAGAGCGTGCAGTGCTACGTGGGCACCGGCACCACCTCCACCACGCTCGCCAACACGGCCAGCGCCACGGCTGTGCTGGCCCCGCCTATCGTGCCCCTCAGCCAAGAGCAGCCCATCACGCTTGAGTTTGACATGCTGGGCGAGCGGCCGCCACGCCTCACGGTTAAGCTTATTCACTGCGACCTGGGCTGGACGCCCTCGGTGCTGACGGATTTGCAGATTCTGGACGAGATAAACGAGTTTAACCTTACCAATTACCAGACTTCGGTAAATACCAAGGTGCCGTATTACCACTACACGTTTGCCGTGCCGCGGGTGAAGCTCAGCGGCAACTACCTGCTGGTAGTGCAAGGGCCAGGCAATACGCCGCTGCTGTCGCGCCGGCTGCTGGTATATGAAAACCAGGTAGCCGCCACGCTCACCCAAGGCATTCTGGCCGGGGGCGTCGATGCGCGCTACGCCTTCCAGCAGCTCGATTTTCGCATCAACTACAGCGCTGTGCAACTACTGAACCCAGCCGCCGAAGTGAAAGTGGTACTGCGCCAGAACTACCGCTGGGATAATGCCCACTACAACCTGCGGCCCACCTTCGTGCGCGATGCCGAGCGCGTGCTGGAGTATCAGTATAACAATTACGAAAACGCCTTCCCCGGCCTCAGCGAGTACCGCTACTTCGATGCCCGTTCGTTTCAGTCGAATGGCCTCGGCGTGGGCCGCCTACTGCGCCAGGGCAACCCCGTGCAGATAGACCTTTTGCCCGAAGCTACCCGCAATGGCCAAGCGTACAACCAATACGCCGATGCCAACGGCCAGCGGGTATTCGAAAACCGCGAGTATGGCCAGGGCGCGGTGAATGGTGACTACGCCTTTGTTACCTTCAACCTGAATGCCTCGCAGCCCGCCCCCGGCCCAGTGTATGTATTAGGCGCGCTTAGCGACTGGCAGCTCAAAGACGAGTTTCGACTGCAATACGACTCGTTGCAGCAGCGCTATACCGGCCGGGCGCTGCTCAAGCAGGGCTATTATAACTACAGCTACGCCGTGGCTCCCAAAACCTCCGGCACGCCGCCCGATGAAGTGTACTTCGAGGGCACCCACCAGGAAACCGAAAACCAATACGACTTACTGGTGTACTACCGCCCGCCGGGCACTCGCACCGACCTACTCATCGCCTACAAGGCACTCGACCTGAACGTGCGCTAGCACTGGCAATCGAGCTAGTACTGGCAGTTTCAGGCTGCTATAAAATCCCGCTTATTGGCAATCCAATAAGCGGGATTTTTTCGTATCTTCACTAAAAATTCATTTATAAGAAATGTGCTTGATTATACTGTCATTTCAAGCTCATATAACTAGCCGAGCAGATAACATAAAAAGCTAAAGCAGGCAGCAGCTTGGTACTAAGCCAACTCGTTAGCGGGCATTCGTGCCGGCATGTCTGCGTTGTTATTATTTCCGTTTTACATCTTTTAAAATCAGCCCATTACAAAATAATCACTCCTATTACTCGCCTCTTATATCAACTCATATATTCTTCATTGCATCTGCTCTAAATTACACAGAATTTCAAACTAATAATTTTAGCTTTTTAACAAATTTTTCGTATCTTTGGGCATGCGTAAGACACAGCTTCCTACTCCCCTTCCGGTGCAGCAGTATGCCCGGTGCGTAAACGATACAAACCGCCCCACGGGCTACATTGGCGACTGGCCCACGGCGGGCCAGGTATACTTGGTACAGGTGCGGCCTCACGTGCGCAGCGGCCAGCCGCACGTGCATATCATGGGCTTTTATGCCGAGCAACCCTACGGGGCGTTTGCCGCCACCCGCTTCGAGGAAGTGGCCACGGTATGGCTGAACTAGCTACCTTATTGTACTTGTAATAAAGACAGAATGCCCGCCGTGTAGCACAAACGGCGGGCATTCTGTCTGTTGGGTTAATAGCGCAAGCGCACTAGCTTCTACGCAATTACTTGCGCGGCCACATCGAAGGTGGCAGCCGGGGGCTGCGGATTCATTTCGGTAAGGGCGGCCACTACTATTTCCATAATGGCGAGGTCGCGCGCCCACTTATGGTTGGCCGGAATAACGTACCACGGGGCCTCAGGCGTCGAGCAGGCCGACAGGGCATCCTGAAAGGCCGCCTGATAGTCGTCCCAGAGCTTGCGCTCCTGGAGGTCGGCAGGCTCAAATTTCCAGCGCTTGGTGGGGTCATCTAGGCGGGCTTGCAGGCGCTTGGCCTGCTCCTCCTTCGAGATGTGCAGGAAAAACTTGATAATGCGGGTACCGTCGCGAGTCAGCAGCTGCTCGAAGTTGTTGATATCCTGGTAGCGCGGCACCCATACCTCGGGGCCGATGAGGCCGTGCACGCGCGTCACGAGCACATCTTCGTAGTGCGAGCGGTTGAAGACACCGATGTGGCCCTTGCCCGGCGTTTGCTGGTGAATGCGCCACAAAAAATCGTGGTTTAGCTCTTCCTTGCTGGGCGCTTTAAAAGCCGCCACTTGCACCCCGGCCGGGTTGAGCCCCGTGAGCAGCTGGCGAATGGCCCCGTCCTTGCCGCCCGTGTCGATGGCCTGAAACACCAGCAGCAAACTCTGCCGGTGCTCGGCATAGAGGTTCTCCTGCAAGTCGCTGAGTTGCTTGCACAACTCTTCTAAGCGTTTTTCGGCGTGTTTTTTATCCTTAAAAGGCTCGGTAGTATCGGGGTCGATGGCGGCGAGGTGCAGGGGCACACCAGGCGTTACAAGCACAGCGGGTGTGGCGGCAGAATGGTCGTGGGGCATGGGCAAAAAAACAAAAGCACGGCCTGTAGTAGCCATGCTTTTTATTAAACGAAAAAGGGGTGCTTGTGCGTTGTATAAATAACCAATAGCATCAGGCTGCCATCTTTTTTGGCGTTAGAATTGCCTTAGCTTGAGGGTCAACTTTTTCTTTTTGCCGATGCCCTTTCTTCCCCGCTTTTTCCGCCAGTTAGCGGTAGCCGTAGGGCTACCGGCCCTCTTGCTAGCTGCCGCGCCGGCCGCTCAGGCCCAGGCACCAGCTACTTCTTCTACCGACTTGCCAGCCAGCCAGGCTGCGGGCATTATCCGCGAAATCACCGATGCGGTGGGCTTGCAGCCGCGCTTCGAGCTGCGGGCCACTACCGTAGTGCCCAATGCCGCCGCCGTCACCTACGATGGCAAGCGTTACCTGCTGTATAATCCTAAGTTTCTGGCCGCTGTAAACCGCGCTGGCCACACCGACTGGGCCGGCATCAGCATTCTGGCTCACGAAATGGGCCACCACCTCAACGGCCACACCTTGCGCGGTGGTGGCTCGCAGCCGCAGGACGAGCTGGAGGCCGACGAGTTTTCGGGCTTTGTGCTGCGCCGCCTGGGAGCCAGCTTGGCGCAGGCCCAGGCGGCTATGGCCACCGTGGCCGACGACGAAGGCTCGGCCACGCACCCCGGCCGCATGCCGCGCCTCGCCGCCATCAGCCAAGGCTGGAACCGGGCGAATACCCAGCTGGCGGCCGTAGCTAAAGCAGGGGCCGTTCAGCCTTCGGCTCAGCCAATTGCCTTGGCTCCGCGCACCGTGACCCAGCCCCAGCTAGCTGATAACGAAGAAGATGACGCCGTAGGCGCTACCCGCCCAACGAGCGCTACGGCGGCCTTGGCGCGGGGCGCTTCTTCGGCGCCTGTGCGGCTGGTAGGCCAGCTCACGTTCCGCGACAACCCCGAAGTACCCTTCTACCTCACCAGCGCCCTGAGCGTGGTGCGCCTGGCCGATGAAAGCAGCGACGCCGACGACGAGGCCAGCCGCGTGCGCTCGGCCGAAGTGGTGGGTCGCCTGCGCCGCACCGGCAACGCAGCCTTCCCCTACGTGCTCGAAGACAGCCAGCAGCACGCGCTATTCGTAACACCTCGCGGCGACGTGTACAACCAAGCCGGCCAGCGTGTAGCCAAGCTACACGATTAGCTGTAGGCTACAAGCATAATAGTGTAGCGTCTGTCATGCTGAGCTTGCCGAAGCATCTTGGCAGGATACGTTGGAAATATCACTCCTAACGTATCCTGCCAAGGTGCTTCGGCAAACTCAGCATGACAGACCTTTTTCTAGCTCTTTCTTTTAAAAATGCCCGAATTACCCGAAGTTGAAACCTACCGCCGCTTTATCAACGAAGTAGCGGTGGGCCAGACGATTACCGGCCTTGAAGTGCGCGACGCGCACGTGCTGGCCGTGCCCGAAGACGAGTTGCGCGCCGCCGTGGTTGGCCGCACCATCACCGGCACCGGTCGGCTGGGCAAAAACTGCTTTCTGGAGCTGGACAATGGCCGCCTGCTGGTGCTGCATTTTGGCATGACCGGCGATATCGGCGCGTACCGCGACGCGCCCGATGCTTCACGCTTCACCCGCGTGGCGTGGCAGCTGAGCGACTCGGGCCTGAATCTGGCCTTCATCGACCCGCGTAAGTTTGGCCGCATTCGGCTGGCCGATAGTGCCGAGGCGTACCAGAAAGCCAAGAAACTCGGCCCCGATGCCTTGCAAATAACCGCCGCCGAGCTGCACCATAAGTTGACCCGTCGCAAGGTATTTGTGAAGCCGCTGCTGCTCGACCAAAGCCTGACGGCCGGCCTCGGCAACTGGATAGTGGATGAGGTATTGTTTCAGGCTAAAATCCACCCCGAGCGCCTGGGCAACTCGCTTTCCGAAAAAGAAACCACGGCCCTGCACGCCGCCATTCAGCTGGTGCTGACAACGGCCATTCAGCACGAAGCAAATTACCGGCACTTTCCGGCCAGCTTTCTCATCCACGCCCGCGAGTGGGACGACTCGGCCACGCCGGGCAGCGACGCGCACACCTTTTGCCCGCGCCACCCGCAGGTAAAAATTGAGAAATTTTACGTGGGCGGCCGGGCCACTTATATCTGCCCCAAGTGCCAGCCAGCGCCGGCCGGGTAGTGTACTTTTGCGCCCCATGCCAACGCCTCCTTCCCATCCCTTGCCCTACGGCCGCCAGTTTATCAGCGATGCTGATGTGGCGGCCGTTGTCGAAACTCTTCGCTCCGATTTCCTGACGCAAGGCCCGCGCGTCGCCGAGTTCGAACAGAAGTTTGCCGCCTACGTGGGCGCCAAGCACGCCGTGGCCGTGACTAATGGTACGGCGGCTTTGCACCTGTGCGCGCTGGCACTGGGCGTGCAGCCGGGGCAGCGGGTTATTACCACCCCCATCACCTTCGCGGCGTCGGCCAACTGCGTGCGCTACTGCGGTGGCGAGGTGCATTTTGCTGACATCGACCCTGCCACGGGTCTGCTTGATTTAAAAGCAGTTAGAGCTTTGCTCGAAGCTCATCCGCAGGGCTACTTCACTGGGCTGATTCCGGTCGATTTCGCCGGCTTGGCCATCAATCTGGAAGAAGCGCGGGCGCTGGCCGACGAGTTTGGCCTCTGGATAATCGAGGATGCCTGCCACGCGCCGGGCGGTTTTTTTGTGGATAGCCAAGGTGCCGAGCGCCGCTGCGGCAGTGGGCAGTTGGCCGAGCTGGCCAGTTTTAGTTTCCATGCTGTGCAGCACATTGCCACTGGCG
>CAXUKA010000264.1:0-9199 GCA_964251335.1 uncultured Hymenobacter sp. | reverse complement strand
GCACAGCAGCATCGCGCCCACAATGGCGAAGCTCACCGTGAGCGCCATCGGCCGGAACATCTTGCCCGCCACCCCCGTGAGAGCCAGGATGGGGAAGTACACGATGAGGATGATGAGCTGCCCGAACAGCGCCGAGCGCATCATGCGTGTGGCAGCGGAGGTGGCCACATCGTCCATCGTTTCGTGGGCGGCCTGCTCGCGCTGGTGCACGAGGTGAAAAATCATGGCCTCCACGATAATCACAGCCCCGTCCACGATGAGGCCGAAGTCCAACGCCCCGAGGCTCATCAGGTTAGCTGACACGCCGAAGGTGCGCATGAGCCCCAGCGCGAAGAGCATGCAGAGCGGAATCATGCTGGCCACCACCACGCCGGCGCGCCAGTTGCCGAGCAGCACCAGCAGCACCACGATAACGATAATGCCACCTTCGAGCAGGTTGTGGCTCACCGTGTCGATGGCCTTGTCGATGAGCTTGGTGCGGTCGAGAAACGGCACGATGGTGAGACCCTTCGGCAGTGTTTTCTGCACTTCGGCTACTCGTGCTTTCACGCCTTTTATTGTTTCTTCCGAGCTGGCCCCTTTCAGCATCAGCACGATGCCGCCCACGGTTTCGCCCTGGCCGTTGCGGGTCATGGCGCCGTAGCGCATGGCGCGGCCCATACCCACGGTGGCCACGTCGCGCACCAGCAGCGGGGTGGCGCCCACACGCTTCACCACGATGTTGCCGATGTCGGCCAATGAGTTGACCCGGCCCTCGCCCCGGATGAAATAGGCATTGGGGCCGCGCTCGAGGTAGCTGCCGCCGGTGTTGGCGTTGTTGACTTGCAGGGCGTGCAGCAGCTCGGGCAGGGCCACGCCGGCCGCGTTGAGGCGGTCGGGCACCACGCTTACTTCGTACTGGCGCACGTCGCCGCCGAAGCTACTCACGTCGACTACGCCCACCACGCCGGCCAGCTGGCGCTTGATAATCCAGTCCTGCACATCGCGCAGCTTGGCCAGCGTAAACGCTTTTTCATAGCCCGGCTTCACGCGCAGGGCGTACTGGTAAATTTCGCCCAGGCCGGTGGTAATGGGGGCCATCTCGGGCTGCCCCATGCCGGGACTGAGCTGGCTTTCGGCCGATTTCAACTTCTCGGCTACCAGCTGCCGGGTGAGATAGGTATCGACATCGTCGCCGAAAATAACGGTAATCACCGACAGCCCGAAGCGCGAGGTCGAGCGGATTTCCGTCACGCCCGGCACCGTGCGCAGCTGCAATTCGAGCGGCACGGTGAGCAATTGCTCGACTTCCTGGGCGGCCAGCGCCGGGCTTTGGGTGATGACCTGAACCTGGTTATTGGTAATATCGGGAATGGCATCGAGGGGCAGGTGCGCGGCCGAATAGCCGCCCCACGCCACCAGCGCCGCCACCAGCAACACCACAAACAGCTTGTTGTGGATGCTGGCCGCAATGATTTTTGCAAGCATGAAAATGTGTTTTGTGCCCCAGAAAGCCAGTGGCCGGCTGCTCTGTAGCGCACCGTACCTACCGGCTACGTGGCCCGCTGAGCAGGCCCACGTGCGGGCAAGAGTGACCCCTGGGCAACTCAGCCAACCCCGGCAAGTGGCCGGACAGAAGCAGCCGTAATCAGCACGCAAATGCGCAACGGTTGACTAGATAATATCCAGAAAATAAATTAATTAACTCCGATTATCACGCGAATCGGCCGAGCGGGAGTTCTCCCGACGAGTAGCTTGATTTACGCTCGGGGCGGCTGCAAGAGGGCCAGGCCAGGCGCATCGGCATAGCGGGGCTGAGTTAGCCGAGGGCGGGCCTGGCTGACCCAGTGCGGGCGAGCGGTGGGGAGCACCAGCTGTACGGTGGGCACCAGGTACACCAGCGGCGGCACATTGTGCTCTCCTTGCAGGGGCAGGCTATCGTGCTCTCCGCGTGGGCGCTTAATTTTTGTCACACTGCCCAAGTGCCAGGAATTGGTGCCGCTGGCCGCGCCGGCCGCGTAGTGCCGCGCCAAAAATTGCCCTAGCGTGAGCCCGCCCTGCGCCGGCTGCGCATGGTAGCGGTAGTGCCGGAATAGCGCGGGCAGCTTAGCCAATTCTTCCACATCATTCTGCGGAATCAGGCTACTGACGAGCATAAGGAAGCTCAGGCAAATGGCGGTGATGGACTTTAGCACGCGGGGCAAAGGTAACAGCACTTCCGACGAGGATAATTCCGACGAGTGATTTCTCACAGGGCAGTCTCCCACAAATCCGTGCGGTAGCCGTAAGCTTTGCCTACCAATGGTGTTGACCGAAACGTTGCCAGCGGTCAGCACAGAGGCGAGAAAAACTTTGGCGCTCTTGATGACGACCTATGCCACATTCGTACCGAAGCACCGGCCCGTAAGGTGGTGACAGTTTGAGGCTATGCTAGGCGCACCGCCTTGAGTTCACCCACTTGGCACGCCAGGTTTTGGAAGGTGTCTCTTTCAATCTTGCTTAACGTCGTGCTACTGCCCAACGCAACCTTTCAATCAGGAAGCTGGCGCTGGAAGTGGTGCTGAAGAATCTCGTTTATTTTTTCCTTCGTCAGGGGCTTGCTCACCAGACCGGCAATGTTCAACTCGCGCAACCGGAGCAGGTCGCTGGCAGCCATTGAGGTGGTGAGCATAAGAACGGTAGCCGTGCGCTGGTCTTCGGGCAGTTGCCCATAGACTTCCAGGAACTCAATGCCGTTCATGCCGGGCATATGCACGTCGAGCAAAATCAGCGCTGGTGCCGCCGGGCCGGTCTGAGTGGCCAGCAATTCCAGCGCCTGCCCCCCATTCTCGGCTGTGAAGAGGCGCTCGGCTACGTCCAAGCTTTGCAAGAGCAGTTCGTTTAAGAAATTGGTGGTTGAATCATCGTCAATTAACAGAATGCTGGAAAGCTTTTGCATGCGCTAGCGTAAATAAGAGTACAGTAGATATTGAAAAAGTAGTAGCCGCTAACCGGCTACCGGTATTAACACCGTAAAAGTGGAGCCTACCCCAAACTGGCTTTGCACGGTAATGGAGCCACCCCCGTTTTCTATCAGCTTTTTGACCATGTACAAGCCTACGCCCGTGCCCGACACATGGGTATGCAAGCGGCGAAATAAGCGAAAGAGCTGGTCTTGCTGCGGTAGGGTAAGGCCTAAGCCATTGTCTTGTACCTCAAGCAGTACGTGGCCGGGCGCGGCGCGGCGGCAGCGCAGCTGCACGAGGAGCGGCCGCTCGGCATCGCGGTACTTGACGGCGTTGCTAAGCAGGTTGTAGATGATGCTGCGCAGGTTTTTGGCGGCAAATTGGATAGTCGGACAACTGTCCAGGTCTACGGTCAGGGTGGCTGCGGCCGCCGTCAACTCAGGCAGAATGTCGAGGCGCACGGCCTCGACCAGCGCGGATAGGTCTACGGCTTCCAGGGGCTGGTCCTGCTCCTGCTGTAGCCGGGAAACGTCGGTGAGGTGGCCCAGCGTTTGCTGGAAGCGGGCTACTGCCCCGTCCATCATCGTGAGTAAGCGCGGTACCAAGGGCCCCGCCAATGCCTCGGCCGGCAGGTGCCCACGCAGGGCTGTAAGCAAGCCCTCAATGTTGGTAATGGGGGCTTTCAGGTCGTGCGAAGCCGTATAGACGAAGGTGTCCAGGTCGTTGTTGGTGCGCGTCAGGCGCTCGTTGGTGGCTTGCAGGGTGCTATTGGTGGTGGCAAGCTGCTGGTTGAGCACCTGCACCTGCTCCCGGGCTCGCACCTGCTCCGTCACCTCAAAGACAAACACGAGAATGCCATCAACCGCCCCGTGCTCATCGCGGCGAGGCTGGTAAACGAAGGTAAAATAGTAATCGTCTGGTATCTCGCCGGTGGCAGCGGGCAACTGCACGTGCAGGCTCTGCTCCACATGGGTTTCGCCCGCTTCGTACACCTGGTGCAAGATGGCCATAGTCGGACTGTCAGCGAGCTCCGGCACCGCCTCCAGAATGGGGTGTCCCAGTAAGGAACGCTCCGGCAGGAAGCGCTGGTAGCGAGAGTTAGCTAGCTCAAACACAAAGCTCGGCCCGGTCAGGATGGCAATGCCCGCCGGTGCTTCCTCAAACAGGTCCTGCAATAGCTGCTGCTGCATTTCGCGCTGCCTGCGGGCCAGCACCTGCTCGGTGGCCTCGGTCGCAAAAACAGACACGCCGACGATACGGTCGTTTTCGAGATAGGCCTGATAAGTGAAATTGAAATAGCGCAGGCGGGGTGGGTGGTCGCCGGGCAGCTCAAGCGCCAACTCGTGCCCTACGTACGTTTCACCCGTTTGATACACGCCATCGAGCAAGGCAATCAAACCTAGCGATTTGGCCGCCGGGTGGGCATCGGCCAAATCGCGACCCAACAACACCTCACCCGCAAAAAAGTGGGCATAAGCGGGGTTTACATACTCGATGCGGTGATTGGGCGCGCGCAGCAGCATAATGGCCACTGGGGCCTGCTCGAGTATCTGGTAAAAGTCTTTGCGCTGCTGCGCCTGGCGCTGGGCTACGGCCAGCATGGCCGCTTGCAGCGTTTCGGCCTGCTGGCGCGCCCGCACCCGCTCGGTTACATCCACGGTAAATACCAGAATGCCTTGTGGGCGATGCTGGCCGTCAAGCATGGGCTGGTAGATAAAGTCCAAGTACCGCGTCTCGTTCTGGCCCGTAGCCGGGTCGTGGCGCAGCATCGCCATTTCGGTGGCGCTAAAGGGCTGGCCAGTGGCGTACACCTGGTCGAGCAAGGTCACGAAGCCTTGTTCCGTCACTTCGGGAAATAAGTCGGCAACGGGCTGGCCCAGCACCGTGCGGCCAGCAGCAAGCGCCTGATACTGGTCGTTGAAGAACGTGTAGCAATGCTCGGGGCCGCTGACGGTAGCAATGGCGGCCGGCACCTGCCCCAGAATCCGGCTCAGCAGTCCCTGCTGCTCAGTCAGCTGGCGAGTACGCTTAGCCACGCGGGTTTCCAGCTCTTGGTTAAGCTGCTCTACTTTCTGGCTGGCCTCGACCTGGGCCGTGGTGTCGGTGGCCACCACCATCACCCCGTTGATGCAGCCATCGGAGGCGTGCATGGGCACGTACACGAAGTTCCAATACAGGATTTCGAGGTGGCCATCGCGCTCGTGTCGCGATTCCATACCGTGCGCGGCGTAGGGCACGCCGGTGGCCATTACGCCGTTCATCAGCTCCTCGTAGCCCAGGCCCGCCGCCTCGGGCAGCGCCTCATAAACGCCTTTGCCCAGCAACTGCTCGCGGGTGCGGCCCCAGAGGCGGGCCAGCATGGGGTTAACCAGCTCGATAATATAATTCGGACCCCGAAATACGGCAATGGCTACCGGCGCCTGCTCAAACACGCGCTCTAGCTCGCCGCGCTCGCGCTCGGCGGCGGCCTGCGCGGTGGCCAGTTGCTGGGTGCGCTCGGCCACGCGGCCTTCCAGCTCCTGGTTGAGCTGCTCGACGCGTTGGCGGGCCCGCACCTGCTCGGTGGTATCGGTGATGACGGCCACCACCCCACTGATGCGGCCGTCGGCCTCGCGCAGGGGATGGTGAACGAAGCTAACGAAAATCTCTTCCCGCACGCCGTGGCGGGTGAAACTGGCCGGCGCATCGACGCCCACGTAGGGCTGGCCGGTGGTCATCACGCCGGCGAGTATCTGCTCGAAGCCTTGGGCCACCACCTCGGGCAGCAGCTCAAACAGGCCCTTACCGAGTGCCTCCTCCTTGGAGCGGTCCCAGATAGCCAGCTGCAAGTCGTTGGCCAACTCAATAATGTGCTCCGGCCCCCGAAAGACGGCAATCGCCACCGGAGCCTGCTCAAAAATGCGTTGCAGCTCGCCCTGCTGCGCCTCGCGCTCGCGCCGGGCCAGTACCTGCGCGGTCACGTCAGAGGCATAGCTGATAAGGCCGTCGACCTGCCCTGCTTCGGTATAGCGAGCCTGGTAGGTAAGGTCAAAATAGATATCCTCAACGGGGCCGCCCTCGGTGCGGGCCAGCGGCACCAGCACCTCGCTTGCCACGAAGAGCTCACCAGTGTCATAGACGTGATGCAGGATATCGAGCAGCGGCTGGTCTTGCAGCTCCGGTAGAGCCTCTAGCAAGGGCTTACCCAACATGGCCCGGCCCGGAAAAAGGGACTTATAGCCTGGGTTCATAAACTCATATACCCACTCCGGCCCTTTGAGAATGCAAATGGCAGCCGGGGCGCGCAGGAAGACTTCTTCCCACTGCTGGCGCTGGCGCTCAGTGGTGGCCTGGGCTGCTTCCAGCTGGCGGGTGCGCTCGGCCACGCGCGTTTCCAGCTCTTGGTTAAGCTGTTGCAACTGCCTGCGGGCCGCCACCTGTTCGGTCACATCATAGGCAAAGTTTAGCAGCCCGTCCACTTGGCCGTGGGCGTCGCGCAAGGGTTGAAACAGCACATTGTAGTAACGCTGTTCGGGCTGGCCGGTGTCGGTCACGTCCACCCACGTTTCCTGTTCCCAGTCGTAGTGTGCTTCGCCGGTCGCGTACACCCTATCCAGCTTTTCGATAATGCCTTGGCCGGGCAGCTCGGGCAAGGCCTCGCGCAGGGGCAAGCCCTGCAAGTGGCGGCTTTGAAACAGCTGCTGATAGCGTGGATTAACCAGCTCGTAGACGTGAGCGGGGCCGCGGTTGGTGGCCACACTGGCCGGCAGCTGCATCAGCACGTCGTAGAAATGCTGGCGCTCGGCTTCGGCCTCAGCGCGGGCGGCCTGCTCGCGCGCCCGGCTTTCGCGTAGCGATTGCTCGACCTCCGAGCACGGCAAATCAGCCATATCCGTAAAGTTGACTACCAGCAGCTCGCCGCTACGCTGGGCCACCAGCCGGAAATAGGTGTCAAGGCCGTCGCCCTCGTAGGGCACATCATAAGTCGAGGCCTGCCCCGTCAGATAGGCTGTGCGGTACTGAGCAAAAATGCCCGTCAGCATGCTATTGGGATAGTATTCGCGGAGCGTGCGGGGCGGCTGCGCGGGCAAGCCCAGCAGGCGCTGGCCAGCCGGGTTGAGGCGCACGAAACGGAAATCGACCACCTCGCCATGCGCATCGTAGACCGGCGCATAGAGCGCCGCCCCAGTTGGCACCAGGTCAAAAAAAACCTCCAGGGGGTTATCGACGGACGCCACAAGCAGCGAGGGGATAAGTGCGCGAATAAAGAGGCCGTTAACCAACACGAGGCCGCAGCCCCGTCAGTGAAGGGAACAAACCTACTCCCCAGGCATTGGGCATTACGGGGAGCTAGTAAAAACGGCCAGTATAGAAGCTGGATTTTTCGCTGCTATTTGAATAACCCAGCTCAAGTAAGGTGCACCTTTCCGAGCCAAGAAGTCACGGTTTCAGACACTACCTCGCACAAGCAGAATCTTGTAGTTTACCGCATATAACCGTTACTTTATGCAAGCCGTCCTGGATTGAAGCAGCAGTTCGCCCGCTTACGTACTGGCTAGAGGCTGTCATGCACCTGTGTCGAAATCAAGGGCATGGCAGCTGAGCAAACCTATCCCAGCGACTATATGATGAAGAGCACAGGTGAGCGAGTTGTGGCGCCTGTATCAAATTGGCTAGACACGCCGCAAGTGCATGACCTCTAGTGCAACAACACTTCCTCACGTGTAAGAAACCTACCGGCTACGCCGACAATTTGAGGTTGGCGGTGAGTTACCTCAACGATACGGATAAAGCCATAACGGGCTTTTCGGTCAGCTATTTCATTCAGCAGAAAGTCTTGGCAGAGGCGTAGCGTTTATTGTTTTATACCGAACTGAGCATCAACAAAGTTGCCAGCCGCCTAGGCTACGATGACCCCAAATATTTCATCCGCTTTTTTGGCAAAGGCAAGGGGGTATCACCCAGTATTTTCCGAAAGCATGCCCTCACCAACAAGCGGCTAGCTCATTATTAAGCAAGCCGGCTTAGCAAAGCGCACCTTGCAGAGTTAGCCTACCTAAATGGCTAAAGAGAAGCATAGTGCATGTTTATCAGGCCACCCCAACCAGTTGTCAAGCTGCGGATTTGAGTAGTTGCTGGTGCACGTAGGCCTCCATATCATGCACCGTTGAAAGCGCTTTAAGGTCTTCAACGGGAAGTGATAGACCGTAAAAATCTGCCGTATCGGCAGCCAGCCGGTTCCACCCCACGGCATCCAATTTTAGCGGGTTGCCTTGGCATGTAATAGCTGGCAGCTGGCGCGGCTCGTCGGGGTAATGGTAGCGGTGCAGCCAGTTGCGCAGGTACGCTCGCACGGTTTGCGCCTCCCCTTCCCAAAACCGGAGCGGGTTCGGGGCCAATTGCTGCATAGTAAAATGAAAGAGGTCCAAGGGTGGGGATGAAGTATTCCACAATCGCTTACCAGTAAATCGATTATGAGCGTTGAAAAATCAATAAGTAAAGCGCCCCAGTGCCCGGTCCAGGTCGATGGTAGCGGTCTGGTAGTCGTACACGGCTTGCAAGTAGCCCGACTTGGTGAGGGTTAGAGCCAGCTCGGCATCGGCCAGGTCGAGGCGCGAGGCCATGCCGGCGCGCCACCGGTCGCGGGTGATGCGGTAGCCTAGGACGGCCGCCGCCACGGTTTGCTGCTGCACCTCGACGCGCCGGCGAGCTTCCTGCACGCTCGAAACGCTGGTCAGCACTTCGGCCCGAATTACCTCCTGCTGATTGGTGAGGCTGCGCTCGGTTTGCTGGCGCGTGAGGCGGGCCTGCTCCACGCGAGCCAGCACCCGGCCGCCGCTATAAATGGGTACCGCTACCTGCACACCCAGGTACGAATTGACGGGCCACTGGTAGTCGCCGAGCCGCAGGTTGTAGGCCTGGGCCTGAGTTTGGAGCTGGCCCGTAGCTGCCAGCTGCGGCCGCCCCGCCGCAGCCGCCTGCCGAATTTGCTCTTGGTTCAGCTGTTCGGTGAGGTGAAGCTGCCGCAGTTCGGGGCGTTTTTCCAACGCCTCTGCAAACGCCTGCGCACTGGTAAGGAGCTGCGGCTGGCCGTCGTAGTGCAGCGAGTCTTGCAAGGCCAGTTGCTCGTCAGCCTCCAGGCCAATAGCATTGGCCAGTGTGGTTTTAGCGATAATAATGCCGTTGGTGAGGCGTAGGATTTCGGGCCGCAGGTTTTCCAGGTTCACGTAGGCGCGCAGCGTATCTACCCGCGAGGCGCGGCCTTGCAGCAGCAGCGAGCGGGCATCGCGCAGGGC
>CAXUKA010000263.1:0-9265 GCA_964251335.1 uncultured Hymenobacter sp. | reverse complement strand
ACCACTACGACCTACATGCCGCAGCGCTCGGCCCTCGACCGCGCCAAGCTGTGCCTGACCGGCGGCTCGTCGCGCACCTGGATGCTCGATAACACAGTGGCTCAGACCATTGCCGTAGGTAATGAGTCTGCCCCTTCGAGCTATTATCCCGGCGGGGCGCTGGGCAGCTTGCCTAGCTGCCAGGCTGACGATGAGTACACCTTCACCACGGCCAACACCTTCACTTATGAGGCCAATGGTGCTACGTTCGTAGCAGGTAGCCCCGGCTCTTGCCAGGCCCCTCGCAACGACAATACCACCTACGCCTTCGGGCCAGCCTCGGGCACCGGCATTGCACAGTTTGTGCTGGGCAAGACGGGCACTTTTATCGGCGTGACAGATGCGCCCGCCAGCCGCGTGTACCGCATCCTGGCCATTGATAACCTGCACATGACGCTACGCGCTGGCGGGCCTACGGACGACCCGGTATTTACAATTAAGAGGCGGGTGAAGTAACCGCGAACCTCACCCCCCAGCCCCCTCTCCAAAAAAGAGGGGGAGCCGGATGACAACAGACGTAAACCTGCGGTCTGCTCCCCCTCTTTTTTGGAGAGGGGGCCGGGGGTGAGGTGCCCCGCGTCAGGCTACGTCCACCCAAAACCAATTTCCTACCCAACCCACGTATTTCCATGACTTTCCTGTTCAACCCCACCCTCCTGCGCAACCTCTCGGCCGGCGTAATCCTCACGCTTTCAGCCGGTGGCTGCACCAAGGAGCCGCCCGGCCCCGTCATTACGGACACGGGCAGTGCCAGCAGTAGCGTGGTCAATGCCGACCCCAAAGCCTATGCTGCCTACACCGAGTTGGTGTGGAGCGACGAGTTCGACGGCTCCTCACTCGACCTCAATAAATGGGTGTATGAAGTTAAGGATGTGTGGTTTAATAACGAGTTGGAAGCCACTACCAACCGCCGCGACAACGTGACCTTGACCAACGGCAACCTCAACATCATCGCCAAGCCCGAGAACTACAACGGCCGCAGCTACACCTCGGGCCGCATCATCACGAAGGGCAAAAAGGATTTCCTCTACGGCCGCCTCGACGTGCGCGCCAAGCTGCCCAAGGGCAAGGGAATCTGGCCCGCCATCTGGATGCTGGGCTCGAACGACAGCCAAGTGAGCTGGCCGGCCTGCGGCGAAATCGACATCATGGAGCTGCGCGGCAGCACGCCGCTCATCAACAACACAACCATGCACTACGGCAGCACCGTGAGCACGCACCAGTACAAGGGCACCACCTACACGCTGCCAACCACCACGCCGGGCGATTTCTCCACTGACTTCCACATTTTCAGCTGCTTGCGCGGGCAAGACAAGATGGAGTTTTACATAGATGGCAACATCTACTACACCTTCACGCCCAATCTGGTAACGCCCTACGCCTACCCGTTCAACAACCCGTTCTACACGATTTTGAACGTGGCCGTGGGCGGCGACTTCGATGGCAACCCTGATGCGACCACCACCTTCCCGCAGACGATGCAGGTCGATTACGTGCGGTTTTATCAATACAAATAATTGCTTAGCAGGCATTGGAAAATCGTTGTCATGCTGAGCTTGGACGAAGCACTCGCGTGGCGCAGTAACCTCCAGCGTCAGAGATTGCTGCGCCACGCAAGTGCTTCGTCCAAGCTCAGTATGACAGCCGTTTTAGACCACTCGCTACCCTCACTTTCCCCACCCTTTACTTTTTTCATGATGAAAACTTTTACCAAAGTTTTGCTGGCCGCCGGGTTGGCGCTCGTGGGCCGCTCGGCGGCGGCCCAGGTGCTATACGACGACTTCGAAAACACCCGCCGCGTGACGTATGGCCAGGTAGACGGGGCGCTCGACCAGAATGCCAATAACCCCGGCAGCAGCACCGCCAACAGCAGCACCAAGTGCGGCAAATACGACCGCAACGCGGTGCAGTACGCGGTAATCGTGCTGACCCCCACGGCCTCGCCCAGCCGCATGGCCAACGTGAGCGCCTACTCGGCCGGCACCAAGACCATCTCAATGAAATTCAGGAGCCCCGGCGCGGGCACGGCGGTGCAGATAGTGCTCCAAAACAAAACCAAAGCCGCCACCGGCTACCCCAACGGCAACTACGCGGGCACCTTCAACGCCACTACCACCGTGGCCGCCAACAACTGGCAAACGCTGACCTTCGCCTTCACGGCCGGCGCGGCGGGCTCGTCTTTCGACCCCACCGTGACTGCCACCGATGTAGACCAGATGGTAATGCTAGTGGCCCCCAACACTACGACCCCGACCACCTTTTATATCGATGACCTGATGGGGCCGGAGCTGGTAACCAGCACCGTGACCACGCCCGTGCTGCTCGATGACTTCGAAACCACGCGCCTGCTCAACTACCCCACCGTGCAAGGCACCCTGAACCAAGCCGCTGCCAACCCCGGCAGCAGCACTGCTAACAGCAGCACAACCTGCGCCAGCTTTGCCCGCGATGGCTCGCAGCAATACGCCACCATCGTACTCACGCCAAAAAATGGCAAGTTTGCAGACGTATCGGGCTACGCCAGCAGCGCGCAGAAATTCACGATGAAGTTCCGTAGTCCGGCCGCGGGCACTGCCGTACAAATCGTGCTGCAAAACCGCGTGAAAACCGCCAACAACTACCCCAACGGCAACTACGCGGGCACTTTCAACGCCACCACTACGGCCGCCGCTAACACCTGGGAAACGCTGACATTCACCTTCACGGCCGGCACGGGTGGCAGCTACGACCCCACCGTGGGTGCCGCCGATACCGACCAGCTGGCCCTGCTCATTGCGCCGGGCAGCAGCAGCGCCAGCACCTATTATTTTGATGACCTCATGGGGCCGGCCATTACTACGGCCACCGCCGCTCGCGCCAGCATTGCCAATGTGGCTGCGTTTGAGGGGGCTTACCCCAACCCGGCCAATGGCCTGGTGCACCTGCCTATCAGCCTGCAAAAATCGGCCGTGGTAAGCCTGACCGTATTCGATAACCTAGGCCGCCAGGTGGCCACGGTGCTTGATGGCCAGCTGCACGCTGCCGGCACCTTCGAGGCCGAGCTGAACTCGGCCAAACTAACACCCGGCCTCTACACCTGCCGCCTCACCGTGGATGGCCAGCCTCTAACCCGCCAGCTGAGCGTAGAATAACCAAGCTACTGCTTAAACCTTGAGCCGGCCGGCGCTTCTTAGTCAGAAGCGTCGGCCGGCTTTTTTGTAGCCAGAGCGGTGGTTTTGGCGTATGCTTTGCTTTATTCCAACAAGTCGTTTTTCGTAGCGCAAGTCGCGTTTTTTTGTTAAAAGCTCCTCATTAGTCATTCACGTTGAGTGGTTCTATTTGAGATGCTTTCGTCGGCTATCGCACTGTTTTTTGCTTTTACATGACTCCCACCCTCGACCTGCCCGTGGCGTCGCCTACGAATACTAATCTTCCTCCGGAAAGCACTAGTCCTGCCCTGGCTTTCCAGCAAAAAGAAGCCGTACTGGAAGGCTATCTGGCGGCCTTCGCAGTAGTGTATTACCGCCAGCCCGCCGAGCGTGCCCCGGCCCAGCTCACGGCTACGCTGCACATCGAAACGGCCGATACATTCTTTCCGCCTGCCGCCGTCACGCTCCAGCTCGCCGACGACCTGACGCTGGCTGATGTAGCCACCGAAGCCACTGCCCGCCTGCCCATGGTACTGGCTGGCGTGGCTGAAGAGTTGGGCGCGGCTATCACGCGCTGTCGCCTCGCCTTCCCCGCCCCCGAGGCCCAAAGCCCCGAGCAAATCTGGGAGCTGACTGTCAGCCTCGGCACTACGCCTGAGGAAGCCGCCACCCTCAGCTTCAGCTGCCCCAGTGTGGCCGCTGCGCCGCGCGAAACCGCCTACCTGCCCGAGCATGTGCAGCACGTTTTCGCGCAGCTCAGTGAGAACCCGACTGCGCCGGTGGGTTACGTGTCTTTTCTGGCCGATGAGGAAGTGGCGCAGCTGCGGCAGTTTCGCACGGTGCCGCAGCAGGTGGCCGAAGGCGGGCCGCAGCAGCTGCACCAGCTGTTTGCCGAAACCGCCCACACCTACCCCAACCAAGTGGCGCTCAGTTGGCTGGGCGATACCTGCACCTACCGCGAGCTCAATGAGCAGGCCGACCATCTGGCTGCCCGCTTGCAGCACCAAGGCGTGCAGGCCGGCGATTTTGTGGGCTTGTTCATGGCCAAGTCGGTAGAGTTATACGTCGGGATGCTGGCCGTGCTCAAGGCCGGCGCGGCCTATGTGCCACTCGATTTATCCTTCCCGCCCGACCGCGTCACCTTCATTCTGGAAGACTGCGGGGCGCGGGCTTTGCTGGTAAACAACGAATTGCCCGAAGGCCTAGCCGCCTGGCCAGGCCTGGTACTCGACCTGCGGGTACCAGCCCCGGCTGTACCGTCATTTCTGGAGCCGGTGGCCGGCGGTCCCGATTCCATTGCCTACGTTATTTACACCTCGGGCACTACGGGCCTGCCCAAAGGTGTGCTCATTCCGCACCGCAGTATCTGCCACCTGGTGCGGGCCGAGCAATTGCTATTCCAGCCTACGCCGCAAGACCGGGTGGTGCAGGGCTTTTCGGTGGCCTTCGATGCCTCGCTCGAAGAGCTGTGGCTGGCCTGGGCCGCCGGGGCCGCGCTGGTGCCCGTGCCTGAAGAAACCATGAAAGCGCCCGACGCGCTGCCGGGCTTCCTGGCTGATAATCAGGTTACAGTGTTTTCGACGGTGCCCACGCTGCTATCGCTGCTGCCGGCCACTATTCCCACGCTGCGACTGCTCATTTTGGGGGGCGAAGTCTGCCCGCCCGAGCTGCTTGCCAAATGGGCCAGCCGCCAGTGCCGGGTGGTAAATACCTATGGCCCCACCGAGGCCACGGTGGTTGCCACCGCCGCCGACTTCGTGCCCGGCCACAAGCTCACCATCGGCCGGCCGCTGGCGGGCTACGATGTGCTGATACTCGACCAGCTGGGCCAACTCATGCCGCTGGGCGCGGCCGGTGAGCTGTGCATCGGGGGCGCGGCACTGGCGGCGGGCTACCTGAATCGGCCTGAGCTGAGCGCTAGCAAATTCAACACGGTGAGCGAGTTGGCTAATGGCTTCGCGGGCAGGCTGTATCGCACTGGCGATTTAGCCCGCTTTGAGGCCGACGGCAATATCGACTTTTTGGGGCGCATCGACACGCAGGTAAAAATCCGGGGCTTCCGCGTCGAGTTAGCCGAGATTGAGAGCCTGCTGCTGCAATGGCCGGGCATTCGCAACGCGGCCGTGGCCCTCAAGGAAGGGACCGATGGCGTGAAAAAGCTCATCGCCTACCTCATTCTCGACCCCAACCAGCTGCTCGACGAGCGCGCCGTGCGCGCCTACCTGCGCGAGCGCCTCGCGCCCTACATGCTGCCCGCCGCGCTGGTGCCGCTCACGGCCTTCCCACTACTCACCAGCGGCAAAGTCGACCGCAAGGCCCTGCCCTACCCCGTGAGCGGCGACCATGCCCCTACCCGCGAGCTAACGCTGCCCCGCACTCCCACCGAAGCCACCATTTACGCCACCTGGCAAAAACGATTCGACACCAGCGACCTGTCTATCACCGACGACTTTTTCGACCTCGGTGGCAACTCCCTATTAGCTTCGCTCATCATCTCCGAATTGCGCCAGCTACCTGATTTTCAGGGTTTATCGGTTAAGGAGATGTACACCCGCCGTACCATCGCGGCGCTGGCCGATGCTGTCGATGCCGAGGCACGCCGCACGCAGGCGGCGCCCCCTGCATCCGAGCCGGCGCTGCAACCGTTGCGTGCCGCCTCGGTGGGCACACGGCTGGTCACGGCCACGCTGCAAGCGGTTTCGGTGGCTTTGTTCTACGCCGTGCCGGTGCTGCTGCTCAACGGCTCGCTGCACTGGCGCGGGCTGCTCGGTGGCTGGTCGTGGGAGGTGCTGGCGGTGCTGGTGCTGGGGGCCACGCTGGCCTATGTGCCGCTGGCATGTGGGCTGGTAATATTGGCGAAGTGGCTGGTTATCGGCCGCTTCCGGGCAGGTGAGTACCCGCTGTGGGGCGGGTATTATTTCCGCTTCTGGCTGGTGAAAAAACTGGTGGAAGCCGCGCCCACGCAGCTATTGTCGGCCACGCCGTTTTTGGCCATATTCTACCGCCTGCTGGGGGCCAAAATCGGCCGGAACGTGTACCTGGGTACCACCCGCGTCATGGCTTTCGACCTGCTGACTATCCACGACGGGGCCAGTTTAGCCCGTGAGGCCGGTTTGCTTGGCTACCGCGTCGAGCGCGGCCGCCTCATTCTCGGCCCCATCACGGTGGGCCGCGATGCCTACGTGGGTTTGCGCGCCATCCTGGAAAATGATACCCAAGTCGGCTACGAAGCCGAGCTGGATGACCTTTCGGTGCTACCCGCTGGCCAGCAGATTCCGGCCCGCGAGGGCTGGCTGGGCTCGCCCGCTCAGCGCGTGCGCACCTTGGAGAGCGTGCCACCAGCCCCCACGCCCGCGCCCAGCGCAGGCTACCAGTTGGTGCAGCTGCTCGCTATTGCCCTGATGCTGCTAGTGCCCACGCTGGCCTCGGTGCCGACTTTGGGGCTGTTTTACGAAGCAGTAGAGCGTTGGGGTTTTGAGCCAGCTTTGCTCACCTTGCTGCCGCTATCGGTCCTTTACGTGGTGCTTCTGGGCGGCCTACTGGCTCTGATTAAACGCTTTGCGGCTGACCGTCAGGCGGCGGGCACGCTGCCGCTCTATAGCTTGGCCTACGTGCGCCACTGGCTCGCCGATGCCGTGCTGGCCCAAAGCCTCGCTTTGATGAAGTCGATATACGCCACTATTTACGCACCCTACTGGCTGCGCCTGCTGGGGGCTAACATCGGCCGCCGCGCCGAAGTCTCGACCCTCAACCACATCTCGGCCGACCACCTCACGGTGGGCGCAGGCGCTTTCCTGGCCGACTCGGTAAGCGTGGGCGCGCCCCGCGTGCAGCGCGGCGTAGTGTCGGTGCAGCCTACAGTAATAGGTGCTCGCACCTTCATCGGCAACAGCGCGGTGCTGGCCGGCGGCACGGTGCTCGGCACCAATAACCTGATTGGCGCGCTCTCCTCAGCCCCCCTCCAAACGCCGCCCGATGGTACCTCGTGGGTCGGCTCGCCCAGCTTTTTGCTGCCCAATCGGCCAGTGTCGGAGGCTTTCGCCGCCGAACTGACGTTTGCGCCGCCCGCCCGGTTGGTGTGGGCGCGGGGCGCAGTCGAAATCTTCAAAATCATCCTTCCGTTCACGTTCACGTTCCTCACCTTCGCCATCCTGTACCACTATACCAAGTGGCACTTGCTTAGCTACCCGTTCTGGAGCAGCGTGGGCGTGGGCACAGGCGCGTTAGCGGCACTGATTATGGGTTTTTCGCTGCTCACCGCCTTGCTCAAGTGGGTGCTCATCGGCCGCTACAAGCCTTCGGAGAAGCCGTTGTGGTCGTCCTACGTGTGGCGCAACGAGTTGATTAACTCCTTGTGCGAAAGCTATGTGTACCCTTTTTGGGTGATGCCGATGCTGGGTACGCCCTTCGCCACCTGGTTTTTCCAGCTTATGGGCAGCCACTTTGGCCACTCGGTATACCTCGATACCACCGAAATCACCGAATTTGACCTGGCCTGGGTGGCCGACCACGCCGTGCTCAATAACGGCGTGACCGTCCAAACGCACTTATTTGAAGACCGCATTATGAAAATGTCCGACCTGCGCATCGGTCGGGGGGCTACAGTGGGTACCTCCTCGGTGGTGCTTTATGATTCGGTTATCGGGCCGGGGGCTACACTCAAAAGCTTGTCTTTGTTGATGAAAGGCGAAAAGCTGCCAGCCGATACGCGCTGGCAGGGCATTCCGAGCAGCTTTATTTCGGCGAGTTCCTAGCGTAGTTACCCCACCCCCGGCCCCTCCCCTCCGAGAGAGGGGAGCCCTTCGTCACCTGACGTTATCAGACGTTAAAAATCGTCTGGCTCCCCTCTCCCGGAGGGGAGGGACCGGGGGTGGGGCAAATGAGACATTTAGCACCTACTTACTCTTAATAGCTCCCCCTTCTGCATGAAGTCATTTCTATTCGCCCTCCTCCTCCTACCAGCCCCTTTGCTGGCCCAAGTAGCCACTACCACCGTGCCGCCCACCACGCGCGCCCCCCGCGACACCACTGCCACTTCCGAATGGACGCTCAGCCTGCTCGCCGACCAGCGCAGCTTTTACCTGGGTCGCGAGTATGGCAACAAAGCTTTTTCGCTGGCTCCGAGCCTTAGCTACAGTCATTCCAGCGGCCTATATGGCACGGTAGCGGGCTATTATTTTCAGCAAAGCCAGCCGCCCCATTATGCCTTCACCAGCCTTGAGCTAGGCTACGCTAATGACTTCACCGATGCCTGGACGTACTCCGTATCCTACGACCGGGTGTTTTTCACGCCGCCCACCACCGCTACTGATAAGCTGATTCCCAACGGCCTGGAGGTGTACTCTACTTACCAGTTGGGGCCACTCCAAGCCGCCGTCGATTACAATTTCTTCTTTGGTAAGTCGTCGGCCCAGACCATCACGCTGGGGCTGAGCGGCAAGCTCCAGAAAGAAGACTGGCTGAGCCTCGATGCCGTGAGCCTCACGCCGGGGGCACAAGTGCTGTGGGGTTCGCCGCTGGCGCTGGCGCGCTATGGCGGCACCTACACCACTACCACAGGAGCCACCAGCCTGCACGGCCGCCGGCAAGTGCTCAAGAGTGCCGAGGCCGAGGCCCAAACCGTGCGCCTGCTGGGCTACGAGCTGACACTACCCCTCGAAGTCGACAAAGGCGCGCTGGCCTACACCCTCACCGGGCACTACATCGTGCCGCGCCGCACCGTCGACGACCCGGCTACTCCCCTACCCACCGGGGCCTATCTGAGCTTACAGGTCGATTTCACTTTCTAAAGTGCGAACGAATTAGCAAATTTCTTAAAAAATTTCTCCTTGTAATCCAAGTAGTTGCATGACTAACTAACACTTGTTAGTAAAAATAACTAACATTTGTTAGTCAAATCCGAATAAGGCAGTACATTTGTCCCACCCACTCTTCACTTCCCACCCGCGTTAGTAAGAACCCGTCCTAGTTGCCCAGCGTGGCGCCCCCGGCTCCCGCTCCACCCCCACCCGTCGGTTGTCTCCCACCCCAACCTGACGGCTCTCTCCCACCCACCCTCTCCACCCTCTCGGATGGGTTCTTACTACTATCGCCCAACG
>CAXUKA010000262.1:0-9391 GCA_964251335.1 uncultured Hymenobacter sp. | reverse complement strand
CTGGCTCTACGTGGCTAATATTCGCCGACTTGCTCGCTTAACTTAAACAGCTTCTTAGCTAGCTAGGAAAGCAAGGCTTGCAGTTTAATCTTCCGCTCGTGTACCTCTAGGGCAGTGCAGGCTTCCGGTTGCGTATACTGTAACTTGGCTTTTCCACTGCGCCTCGCCGGACGTACAGCATTCAGCAGGCGGTCGTAGCAGGGCTGTGCAAGCTGGTAATACTGGTAAAAACTCTTGCTGGAATCCTCCAGCAATAGGCGCATTTCATCAGCGATGAATTTGATTTTTGCGTGTACGCCCGCCGTCTGGATAAGCTCTGACAGCTGGCGATAAGAATAGACTTCAGCGGGGCTATAGTTCGGTGCATCGTACCCGGCCTCCTCCAACAGTTGCGTCAGATAATCCTTCTTGCAATCAGCCAAAAAGGAATCCGTCAGCAGCCATTCAATGTAGGCTAGGTCACGGGTAATAATATCCTGGGCTAAGGCCCCCCGGTACTTACCGAACGGCAAACGCATCGCCTCCGTCTCTTCCAATTGGGCAGGTAGGTCCAAGCGGGCACGGAGCCAGGCCAGAAATTCCTGGTTCTTCCGGAACTGCCATTTTTCCGTGGCAGAGAACCGGCTGATAAACCCGCCATAGCCGATTTCGTCGTAGTGCGGCTTGAGCGACACGTAGAGCGTCGAGGCATCAGCCAGTTCGACCAGCACTACCTCGTCAATCGGACTGGGTTTGAAGGGTATCTGATGCCGATTCAACATTTGAACGCGGGCTTTATACTTCGTGCGGGTGGTTACATATAGTTTCATAGGAAAAATATTATTTTTATTTGATAGCTGGGGTTAGCCCGGTTTCTTCGAGGAATACCCGGCGTATGATGGCTTCTACTGTTGGCTTGTGCTGCGCCTGACTCAGGAGAGCATCGTGCACGGTCAGCACCTTAATCTTCTGGGCGAGTAGCAGCGGGCATACCTTTTCCAGCAGCAGCCCGGCTTCCATCTTTTGCAGGCGCACCGGCAGGTTGTCGCCGGGCTGCTGTTTCCAGTAAGTGATGGCGGCACTCACAGTTGGGAACTCCTGCGCAAAGACCTGTCGCATTTTGCTCTTTTTGTCTTTGTCGAAAAATATTCCGGCAAAGAATTCGACTTTAAAGGCCTTTGTGTACTGAGTAGTGAACCTGACCTCGTGCGTGAGCGGGTCCACCGTACGTAGGCAGTGTAACGTGACATTTGCCTGCTGCATTAAGGTAAACAGGTATTGGTAAAGTGATTCTTCTTCGTGCTTCGCCTCACACAAGTGCTGCCATTTGTTCACGTCGGCGGGTATGTTGCGCAACCCTGCTGCGGTGCAGTACGTGTGGACCAGCTTCGTAAACAGCAGGGGCTGCGCACAGCGTATGTCCGACTCCACCACAGGCTGCTTATCGAGCAGAAGAAATCGGCGGAGATAATTCGGTAGTGCGGTAACACTCGTGTAGTCGCGCCCAGTGGTTTCGCAGTGCTTGAAACGAAAATCCTTGGCGATTAAGCGATTAATATGGTAGAGCCAGCGTGAGTAGATTTCCTCGTTTACGACCCGGTTGCGAAACCTGGCATAACTCTTCTGCTCCTCCAGCTCATTCCAGTCAATTGACTTATCCCGTAGCTTCATCGACGTGCCCAGTGCCTGGTCACAAAACGCGACTGCGGCATCATAATCAATACTCAGGCTCTTGTTCACAATAGTTTGTAGCTTGCCGTGGATACCCTTTGCCCGAATCTGAGGAACTACTGCTGATTGCAGGGCACGGGGAAGAGCAACCTGACTAAGTTGAAAACCTTCTGCCCACCGCTCATCCTTAAGCTTATAGTCAGCGCGGCGTTCTTCTTTCGCCACTTGGATGGTGTGCTGCAGGAGCACCTCCCACTTCTCTAGGTCGTGGCGAATGACCAAATAAACCCACGGGCGGGCACCGGTGCTGATGCGTCCGTAGCGCTCCTTAAGGGTCTGGGTGGATAAGCTGGTCCAGGCATTGGCGGTAGGCTTACCATGAATTCGTTTGCGGATTAACGTCGTTACTAGGTCGTAGTAGCACCATCCGTACTTATAGAAAAACTTTTCGTCGTGCTTATTTTTAATCATATTCGACAAACTTTTTCCCCTTAACTCATATAACAAAGGCATTAAATTGGATTATTTTTTTAGAAAGGGGCTGCGGGGACAGCCCCCTTTCTATTTGCGGGTGACCGCTGCGCGCAGTTCGGCATTGCGCATTTCGTTTTCCTTTAGCTCGATTACCTCGGCGCTGGTGTACACATAATGCACGATATATTCGGCAGCGTCGAGTAGACTGCTGAACCCGAACAGGTCCTTCAACTCATGGATTTTAAGGACAGTCTTGCTGAGTAATCGTGCGTTGCTGGTTTCACGGGTGAAGGGGGAACGGGGTGCCACAATGGAGTTCTTATTTTACTGTATATTAGGAAGGATAGCAGACTCCTTTCTGAGTATTGTAGCGTGTTTCTGCAAATAGTTGGGGGTACTTCAACCTTTTTTTATTTTTTATCCAGACGAGTAGGAGTAGTGGGTATCGGATTTAGATAGAATGGACTTCAACTAGAAATACATTGACCTCTCTGAACCGAATTCATCCTTCTCCCCCTAGTGCATGGGTTGAGTATAGGTACATTTCCATGCAGCAGTCTATTACTCATTAACAGGGACGTATACGAGTAATATTACTTATAATAAGATAGTTGACTTTTTTTAACATAATGACCTGATACCTTGCCGGGCACGAAAAATCCCAGGCTCTTGATGAACCTGGGATTTCAGAGATGGCCGGGCAGGTAGTAAGCGGGGCACCGGGTCCACGCCCGCCCCACCAAACAGGGCTTTGAATTAGATTGTAAAGGGGGTTGGCATTGCTCGTTGTGTCGTAGGAGCGCGAAGCTATTCCTTATTTGCCATAGTCAGTTGTTTGCTCAAGTCACCGCGAGCTGAGTCGATAATTTATCATGGCTCCCAGTGGCTAGCTGTTGTAGGACTTGCAAATGCGCCAAGTTGGGCGAAGATGAATTCTTGCGGAACTGCCATTATCACATAGGACATCTGCCCCGCCCACTCAATCGCCACTCGCGCCGCTATAAAAATTTTATAGGCGCTGAGCGAATCAAGCAGGAACACCCAAATGGGTCAGCGGTCAATTCCATTTGGCTTCTGCCAAAGCAAACAGAATTAGCTCGATTTTAATCGTTACCTATCCATCTCCATTATGGCCCTATATTCCATTCATCCGGGTAAGGCTGGTGATACTCGCGCCGTTTATTGACCAACTCAAAATGAGTTGACATCTCCTTATCTACCCCCAACCAACGCAGAAGCTAAAATGACTATACCTAGCAGTAGAATGCATAGTATTAGCAGTATCAGGTTCTGCAACCTGTCACCTAGGCGTAGTCGAACAAAGGAAACAGGCGAGGGTACGTACGAAAGAAGAAAGGTTCAACCTGAAGTGCGATTGAACCCCACCAGCCTTTTTCTACCGGTGAGTGCTAGCGGTAGTATAAATGGCAGGGAATAAACTTGAAATCAGCAGGATAAGCGTCCTAAGAAGCTCCGCCACTATTAGAGATAGTCCAGTTGAGTATGACGGTTCAGGGCAGTATCTTTAAGTTACTAAAAATGAACCAATTGCGAGCCTTAGTAAACTATGATGAAGTGACGGTGCCCATAAGTAAGAGGCAGGATGATGCTAACGAATTGCTTAGTAATAAATAAGAAGCTCAACTACACTCAAAACTGACAATCAAGCAATACGCAACACCGGGTCTTGTGCGGTTTCATTCAAGAAATCAAATACTACGTCCATCTCCGCCACCCTAGTATCCCTATCCACGTAGGTCTGAAATGCATCAAAGTCCTTATGTCCAGTTATTTTAGTTATCTGGTCATACCTTAGATTACGAAGCAAACACTGATTAATCATCGTACGGCGCAGGGTGTGAGCCCCACAATGCAAGTATTTCGCCTTCGTATCGTGGACGGGTTCTAGACCGATGTAATTGGTAACCGTTACCTCCTCGTGCAGAGATGGTACATCTAACGTGCTTAGAATACGCCGAAACGTCGCGTTGAAATTATCCAGCTTGCCTCCTTTAAGTTTATAATCGTGCTTTTCAAGCAGGGCCTTTAACCGATTGGTGAATGGGATATGAACCTTCCCACCTGTTTTCTGCTGGTTTTTAACGATATATCCGGCCTGGATATCTTCTGGCTTAAGCGCAGAATCGCAGTAGCGTAGCGCAGTTTCACTCATCAATAAAGCCAGGTCTCGTACCCGTTCCGCTGCCCGTTGGAAGACCTTATTCTTCTCCGTGAGGTCCTTCACGCGAAAGGCTTTCAACTCGGCAGTGGTGAGGTAAATCACGTTCTCCTCACGCAGCGGCAGGTCGAAGGTGTATTCACGGAAGGAATTGCTAAGGCCATACGCTTCCTGGTAGTGGCGCACAATGGTCGCAAACTTTTGCATAAACAAGCGCGTGGTCGTATTTAAATAGCGCTCGCGCACAAGGAATTCTTCGATTTCATCCAGTGCCTCCTTATCGATAGCACGGATGGACAATGCCGGATTATATTTCAGCAATTGCTCCTTGACAAGCCGGTATTGGCGTTCAGTACTGGTTGAGAAGCTTTTCTTGCTACGCTTCTGGGTCTTGGGCTTCTGCTTGCGCCTGGCTTCGATGTACTGGTCGATAAGCACGGAGATTAGTTCCTGTTTGTAGTCCCCGCTCAGCTTCTGTAACTCGATGATTTTAGCGCGCTTCTCTTCGACCATCGCCAGTAGTTCCTCGACTTCCATCTGCTGCTGCAGCACATCCGTTCGTGCAGTCTCCGACATATCGTGCGCGACTGCACGGGCTTTAGCTCGATACGCAGGTTGCTTGAGGTAGTACTGGTAGCAACCTTTCACCGCTGCCACAGTGGGCACTTTGCCATCGCCTTTTGCCATGCGCAGAGCTCGTTCCATGCGGATGTACACCTCTTGAATTTCCCCATTCAACTCGACTGTATCCAGACGGTTTACCACGCGTCCAGCTTTGAAGTCGATGGGCTCTACACTGACACTGGTCGGCGCAAAGAAATCTTTGCTTTGCCCGTCCTGAGTGTGGTTGTAGCGAACGTAGATTGGCTGAATGCTGCCTTTGTTGACCTTGCGCTGAACGACCGAAATCCTACCCATAAAAAGAGACAGGCAGACTAGTGACTACCTGCCTCGAAGATACTAATCTTGATACAAACATTGATACAAGCATTGATACAAGACCCGTTTTAGCGCTACTCAAATAGTGCGCCCACCTATCTTAAAACGCAATATTCCGGTGGCTACGGAGTAGTAAGGGTTCTTGTCGGAGAAGTACCCCGTCACGTCGCGGCTGCTGAAACCAGCTTCCCACAACGACGTGACCAAGGTGATGCCCAGCGGCAGGCTGGCGCGGTAGCCTGCGCCGCCGCTCACGCCGCTGCTCAGGCGCAGCCAGCGCACGGGCTTGTAGTCGAGGCCCGCGCCCACGAAGGTGCTAGGCAGGTTGCCAGCCACTTTGTTGAGGGGCACTGTCACGTCGAGGCCGGCTTCGAAATACTCGGAGATGCGGATGCCGCCGCCCAGCCGCAGCTTGGTGGGTAGGTTGGCCTTGTACTCGCGCGAAGGCTGGTAGGTGAAAAGCGACTTCTGGTCGTCGGCAAACTGGTCGATAATGCCTTTGATAACGTTGTAGTCGGTGGTGCCATCGTACTGCGGGTAGCGCAGTTGTTGGTCGTTCACGGTGAGCAGGTTACCCTTCCAGGTCATGGACCCAATATCGGTCACGGAAACACCCACGCGCACGATTTTGCCAATCTCGGCCGCCAGGCCCAGGTCGAAGCCATTGCCGGTGCCCACGGGGTTGAGCTTGTTACCGTTTTCGTAGTTGAAGTTGGAATTGCCCCGCAGCGAAGCACTATAATCGAGGCCAAACACCGGCGACAGTGCCGAATAAGCCGTGAGGCCGCTGCCCCCGCTCAGGCGCGCATCGGCAATGCCAATGCCTTGAATGTAGCGGTAGCCCACGCCCGCCGTAAGTCGCACCACACCCGGCACGCTGAACACCTGCACCCCATAGCCGATATTGTACTCATTGGTGACGGCCAGCTGAATAGTCGTGCCATCGAGAGCCGCCGAAAGCAGCGGCGGCGTGTTGCCGCTACGCGGGTTGCCGGCCGCATCATAATACTGCTGAATGATGTTCGCGCTGCGGCCATTCACCACAATATCAGCCCCGTTGCGGTTGAAGGCCACGTGGCCATTAATACGCTGGTGAGCCGAAAAAGCCAGCCCACCCAGGCCAGCCGGCAGCTTCACCGACAAGCCCAAAGCTGTAACGTCGGCGTTGAAATTGAGGGTGTTATCGCTGGTTAGGTTATTCACCAGGTCGGTGCGCTCGGTGGCGGTGAGTGCATCGTTAGGGTGAAAAATCAGCTTCTTGAACTGCGTGTTGGTCAGCGACTGCGAGCCCACGCCCGCCCCCACTTCGCCGATGGTGAAAGCCACCCGGGCTCCGCCTTCGCGGCCTAGGTTGGCGGGGTTAATACCCAGCACCTGGTAGTCGACGGCGAAGGTATTAACGACGCCGCCCCGGCCGGTGGCCGAAAAATTACTTAGCTCATTTTGGGCCAGAGCGGGCGTGGTAGCCAGCAACAGGGCCGCTGGGAAAAATGCGGAAAGGTGCTTCATGTAATAGGGGTTGGAGAATATAGGATTTTTACAAAGCTACTGGCAATTAGCCCGTGGGCCTATCTACACTGACTTTTAGCCAAAAAAGCCCGACTCATCGCACCGCCACTGGTTCAGTTGCCCACTGCGGCCGCTTTGGCTGCAATGGACGACTGCCAAGCGGTCGTTTGCGTCACCCGGCGCTATTTTGCGGCCGTGCCTGCTCCTACCCTTTCCGCCGCCGAATACGCCCAGGGCCTCGCTGCGGGCCAGCGCGGCACGCTGGCCCGCGCCATTACCTTGGTCGAAAGCACCTTACCTCAGCACCAGGCCCTGGCCCAGGAGGTGCTGCAAGCCGTGCTGCCGCGCACGGGCGGCGCGCTGCGGCTGGGCATCACAGGCGTGCCAGGCGTGGGCAAAAGCACTTTTATCGAAGCTCTCGGGCTGTATCTGGTTGAAAAGCTAGGCAAGAAGCTGGCCGTGCTGGCCGTAGACCCCAGCTCGCCACGCGGCGGCGGCAGCATTTTGGGCGACAAAACCCGAATGCCGCAGCTCACCCTGCACCCCCGCGCCTTCATCCGGCCCTCGCCGGCCAGTGGCAGCTTGGGCGGCGTGGCCCGCGCCACCCGCGAGGCACTATTACTCTGTGAGGCAGCTGGCTACGACGTTATTTTTGTTGAAACCGTGGGCGTGGGCCAGAGCGAAGTAGCCGTACACGGCATGGTCGATTTTTTCCTCTTGCTGATGCTGGCCGGAGCCGGCGACGAGCTGCAAGGCGTGAAGCGCGGCATTATGGAAATGGCCGACGCCCTGCTCATTACCAAAGCCGACCACGGCAACGAGGCCGCCGCCCGCCGCGCCGCCCGCGACTATGAGGGCGCGCTGCACCTCTTCCCACCCGCCGCCTCGGGCTGGGCGGTGCCCGTGCGCACCTGCTCGGCCCTCAGTGGCGACGGCCTGCCTGAGGCATGGGCAACGATTGAACAATACGCCGCTCAAACCCAGGCCAGCGGCTACTGGCAGCAGCGCCGGGCCCAGCAGCAGCTGCAATGGCTGGAAGAAGCGGTGCGCCAAGCGCTCGAAGCGCAATTTTATGGCCGGGCGGGCGTACAAAGCGCCTTGCCGGGCGTGCGCCAAGCCGTGGCCGAAGGGCAGCTCACGCCTTGGGCGGCGGCCGGGCAGTTGCTAGGGCAGTAGCACGAACTTTGTAGTTCGCGTTTGGCTGGATGCTCGCTGGCGAACGCGAACTACAAAGTTCCCGCTGCAAAGACGGCACCTTATCGGCAACTAAATACAGCCATTTCTATGCTACGCTACCGCAACTGGACTTTTGAAGTTGACCGGGAATCAACCCAAAAAACCTACGCTGCCGTGACGGGCAGCGGGGCTGATACCTGCGTGTGCAACGACTGTAAAAACTATGTTGCCTACCGCGAGCAGGTTTTTCCGGCCGAAATCCGGGCGCTTTTTACTGAATTGGGCATCGACTACCGCAAAGAGGTAGAAACCTTTCAGTATGAAGCACTACCAAGTGGCTTGCACCACATAGCGGGCTGGTTTCACTTTAGAGGGCGGGTGTTGGCGGGCCCCGACTATCGGGAGCCGCTGCCGGGTGGCGGCCATACCCTTCACCTGACCAGCATCACTGCTGATTTTTCTGTTGGCTTTGCCGAAGGTAGTAGCTTGGCTTATTTCGAGGATAAGACAGGTTTGGTACAGGTTGAGTTTGAAGCCAACATTCCGTGGGTACTTGATAAAGCACTCGAAACTGGCAATTAATCAGCACTATTGAGCAGGTGCAGCAAGCGCTCGCGCCACGAAGCTGATAAATAAGGGGTTGCCAATAAGGCCCGTACCACGTCAGGGTCATGCGGGCCAGGAGCCAGGCACGCCACCATATCCTGAATGGTGGCGGCATAGGGCGAACGCTCTAACAACGTGATAGCATCGCCAGCCTGCACCACGCCGGGCTGTTGCACCCGGAAGTAGATGCCACTGCGGCCAGCCTGTTCAAACTCGCGCACTATCGATGGTCGTTTTAGCCGGATGCCCAGCTTTACGCAGGGCCGCCGGGGCTGCACGGCCAGCAGCACGGCCGTACCTATCTGGAAGCAGTCGCCGACCCGCACTTCCGGCTCCAGCAAACCGTGCGTGGTCAGGTTTTCGCCGAAGGCACCCGGCACCAGCAGCTCGGTGGGCAGGTAGTGTTGCCAGTAGGCGTAGTGTTCGTGGGGGTAGGCATACACCGCTTTGTCGCGGCCGCCATGCACGCGCAGGTCGGCTTGCCCGTCGCCGGCCAGGTGCTCGGCCAGCACTGGCACCGGGCCGGTGGCGGGCTGCTTAAAGATGCTGGTGCGCACTGCTTTACCCTGCCAGACAAGGTCTTGCGGCAAGGCTACATTGACGGAAAGAAGCTGCATGCAGCAAGTTACTACTAGGCGATGGCTTACTTATTGCCCGGCCAGCTCAGCCAAGTATACTTCCAGCATGGAGTAGCCGTCGGCTCCAATTTTAGCGCGGTCAGCAGCGTCTTTGGGGTTGAGTTTGTGGGCAGTTTCCCAAGCGTCGGGCATGGCGTCGTGGTCGGTGTCGAGGGGGGGAGGCGTGGATTTTAGCACGGGCCAGGCTTTCTGCGAAACCGCATAGGGTGTGCCGTGCGGG